>NZ_JACJJQ010000062.1 GCF_016900115.1 Limosilactobacillus alvi | reverse complement strand
AGTGAGTATACAAAAAATGCAGGAAAAACGACAATTTTATTCCGCCGTTTTCCTACATTTTACAACCGCCCTCTACAAGCTTAACTTCATGGGTAAAATCAATGTTCTTGTCTGAGTTATATAAGCGAACTTTGTCAGGATTACTTTCAACAAAATCGCTTTCTATCTTAAATAGTGACCTATTAATTACCGGGCTTTCGCTTAAGTACTTCAAGTTATGTGAAGTAATGAAATTATTAATTTTGTTAGCTATTTCCCTATCTCTTGGATCAACAATAATCATTTTGTTTCCAGGAGCCATAAGTGTATTAGTTTGGTGGTATCCATCTTTACCAATAAACTCAAATAAAAATTCCTTCTGTACTTTTGAATAATCCTTAAATACAACAGTAATTCCATCAGCAATATCAACATTATCAAATACTTTAGATGCGTCTTCAAAGAAGATGACCTTTGCTAAATGTGGATCATTGACTAAATTATATCCAAACTTTTTCATTCCCTTACCAGATTGGTGTATCCATCTCTTACCTGGATAAATTAGGGTCGAATAACTAACGTGCAATTTGTCCGCAAGCTCCTGAAAATACTTAAAAATATTTGTAACTGGTTGTTGCCCACTAGCAGTCTTCTTATTCGTCGTAGTTTGATAAGGTGGGTTCCCAATTACCACATCAAATTTCATATTACCAAACAGCCCCCTTATCTTCTTTGCTTCTTCTGCTATATTTTTCTTTGCATCCGCCACGATGTTATCCACAAACTCAACATTAACGTCAAAATCACGGTAACCAGCTAAGGTCCGTTTAGCAATTGCCTTAGCCATTGGTGTTTTGGCGACCATAAATAAGTTTTCACGGAGAATCTTCTGCCATAACATTAACTGGTTTTCAAAGCTGAACTTGCCTGCTGTTGCATTATTTAGCTTATTAAATTCCTGCCAGTATAATGACATCCCCGCATATAGTGGATACAGTCCAGTCTTGGAGTTAATTTCTAGAATATGAGTATCTGGATTGAAAACTTGATCAGTGTACTCTGTCGTTACCCAGTGATTGGCACTGGCACCATCTTCAGTCGTGTATTGATAGTCATCATCATAAAATGACAGTCCACCAATCGTCTTGCCTAAGTGCATGTTAACCACACGCCATGGCGTCAGTACGGTTTCCTTGTCTGGATTACGGAAAGTACCAAAAATATCAGCTAACTCCTTTGTCCGTTCAATTGGATCAAGTTTATCGAGCTCTTTAACCTTCCGTCGAATAATCCGTCCAGCTTCAATAAAGACATCCTGATCGTAGTATTTAGAGAATTTAAGGAACAATTCTTTAGTTACACCCTTAGGCATAAATTCAGCCCAGGATTGATCATCGACCTTTTTGACGAAGGTGTTAACAGAAACATCATCGGTCAGTTTAATATCCATTCCATAGATCATCATTGGAATCCGAATTGAAATTGACCGTAGGATCGAAATCATGGTGTTCCGCTGCTTCTTTAATTCCTTCATTTTATCAATTGCAGCTTGTTCTTCTGGAGTTCGTTCCCGTCTCGGTTTCTTTTCTCCTCGATTAGCTTGATCATATTCTTCATCAGTTAAGCCTTGCTGGTTAACATCAACCTTCATCGGCTTTTTTTCTGATTTGGTCGTGCCAACGATTGCTTTTAAGTCATTGAACTCTTTTAGATCAACATCCTTTAACATTAATAATTCATCGTTATACAGTGAATCATCATCAAAACCGGTCCGAACTGCTTTTTCTGCGTAAACTCGCTTAATCTTGGCTAACATTGAGTCAACCTTGAATGGCTTCATCCCTTGACCAGTTTCACCAACGATTGGTAAGAAGTTCATTAACTCAGCCATCTTTTCCTTTTGAACACCGGTAGTCCTTTTGCCAACTCCAGTGTTGAGCTGAGCAGAAGAGGCCATGATTGTTAACGCCCTGTCAGGAGCAAAGTCAAAAATATAACAGTTCGTCTTCATACCAAAAGTTGGAGATGAGTACGGAGTTTGGGCCCTAAAGGCGGCTTGCAGGTATTGCATGGCACTGTTGGTATTAGCTAAGAATAGCACCCCTGTCCATGGTTTAATAGTTACCCCAGTAGTGAGTTTCCGTACAGTTAAAGTAATCGTTTTGGTTGCGGATGGATCTTTACCAATCGCATCGTTAACTTTATCAACATCACTTTCAGAAGCAACTCCTTCATTATCACCATTTTCAACAACATTGACGATTTCGTACTCCATTCCGAAAACTGGATGATGTCTTAACATCTTTGCTAACGCATTAGCTTCATTAACGCCTGGCATAATCCAGAGCGTATGACGCAAACGATTACGGAATTCTTTGGTAGAATACGGGTAATTAGTATGACTATCAGGGGATGTTATATTATCCAGGAATTGTCTAACCTTATCCTTATAGATGAATTCGCCATTGTCATCAACCTTGAAGAACTCCTTAAAGTTAAAGGACTTATTTTCAGTGCTAAAACGATCATCCGTAAACCGCTTTTGCATTTCAAAAGTATACATATTAACCTTTGGTAGACCTTCATAAGGATTCTTCTCATTCGGATGTTCCTTATCCCAGTTATATTTAGCCTTTTGTTCCATCACGTAGTCCCAGGTATAAACTTGATTTTCATCATACTGATCAAGAATATTAAATGGTGTTCCGGATAGCTCCAAAAGCTTTGTCCGATCAGGATTAACTACCAGATCGGTAACCCGCTTAGCTAATTCGGTTTGGGTTCCTTCATGGGCTTCATCAACAATGACTAAATCCCAATCAGTCTTAAATAAATCACGGTTCTTGTCACCAGCCTTACCCCCAACTGCTTCAGATCCCCGTAAATCTTGTAAACTAGCAAAGTAAACAAACGGCTTAGGTGATTTAGCCAAGTAAGAGAAATCTTCTCCCTCTTTCTTGGAGCCGTAAAGATAACCGGCTTCAGGCATCCCAATCTTCTTAAAATCATCAAACCAGCCCTCGTCAACTACTGGACGGTGGGTCATGATAAGCACGTGTTGATACTTTTCATCCTTAATCAGCTGTAAAGCAGATAAGGTCTTACCGAAACGCATCTTGGCATTCCATAGCATTTTATTGCTCTTTTTAAAAGCCTTCTTGGTTTTGTCAACCGCTGCTGCCTGTTCAGGACGTAAGACAATCTTGGGCTTGCTTGTTGGGGCTGGTGCATCAAGAGAGCGTTTGCCTTCCTTAACAGCTTGAATAGCCTTTTTAGCAACATCAACATCCGTCTGATACCATTCATTACCTTCCGTAATTTCGGTCTTTTTAACTCCAGATCGTTCTAGTACGTCATGTACATCATAATCACGAAACCATGAATGATCGTATTTACGGTAGGCTAATTCAGTCCACTGAAGTTTATGGGGTACCCCAGCAGTTTTCATATACTCATTGATTCTTCTTTCAGCAGCCTTTTTAAGGTCATCGCTGTTAGGACGGGCATCAATTTCATAGTCATCAATTGAAGCTTCGCCGATCTTTTCTAATCCTTTATAAGCTGGCCACATACCATCCTTATTATCAGCAGTCTGAATGTAAATCAGTTTCCGCGTCGTCGTACTGTAACCATCATTACTATTTTCAGGCTCCTTAAAACTATCTAGACTAACCTTTTCATCGGTATAGTGATTCATGTACCAAACTAGAATTAGGTTCATTTTTTTAAACCCTTTAAGCCTTCGGACTTCGTATACTTATGAAGGGTATGTGCTGCTCTATTACCGATCCCTTTTAAGTCATAAAAAGCCTCTAAGATTTCACGATCCACTAATCGATGGCGTTCGATTTCCTGAAGACGTTTATTAAAGTTGCTTTTGTGAGGCATTGATACATAATTTAAATCTAAAATGGTGCGGGCAACACTTTCAATTACCTTACGGATAGTTTCAAATTCATTACTGAATTTACCAATGGTATATAATTCCTCAGCATCTTTAGCGGTCTCAAACCAGATTTGAGTATCCTGATCTTTTTACAAATACGCAAAATTACTTTTCATGATTATTCCCCCAACTAATAATTACTTGCTTTATTATACTAGAAAAATAAACCATTAAATAATCAATGTTTCACGTTGTTATTCACGAAAAAAGCCTGTAACAACGCTTAAAAAGCGTTATCACAGGCTTTTAACTATCATTTAGTGCTGACTAGAGGATTCGAACCTCCGACCTCATCATTACTAGTGACGTGCTCTGCCAACTGAGCTAAGTCAGCAATTTCTCAACAGTCACTACTATATCAGATATTCAGTCCTTTGCCTACCCCTTTTGGCAAATTTTTTCAAAAAGCCGCATTTTAAGGCCTAATTCCATGGTAAGGTAGGAATAAACCAAGAAAGGATGATCCAAATGAAACAAGCATATTTAATCCATGGCACTTCTACCCGTGATGATGACTGGTTTCCCTGGCTTGAGGACGCTGCCAAACCGGCTATTAAATTAGACCGGCTATGGTTACCAGATCCCTTTTCTCCGGATCCCCAAGCCTGGGATCAAGCCGTTGACGACCAAATCCCCGTTGAAGATGGGATTACCATTGTCGCTCATAGTCTTGGTTGCATTACGGCCCTTCGTTTTGTTGCCCGCCATCAAATCCAGGACGTTCGCTTATTACTAGTTGGCGCTTTTGATCGACCGCTTCCCCTTTATCCAAGCTTAGATGGTTTCACCAATCCCCGTCCAGATTATGCCGATCTGCGAACTAAGGTTTCAAAAGCCACTGTGATTACAGCCAAAAACGATCCAATTGCCCCTTACCGGCAGGCAATTACGATCGCTAGCGAATTGGAAGCAAAATTAATCTGCCAAGAACACGGTGGCCACTACCTCACCAGTGATGGCTTCCGCAAATTTCCGTTGGCGTTGAAAGAACTAGTAAGCTTACAAGAATAACTAACGAGGGGCTGGTTCGCTCCAAAGCACGGCCTTAGCGGATAAGTGCGAACGAAAGGTCGATTCTAATGAATCAACCCTCGTCCTTCTTATCCCAACCAGGCCGTCAAGGAGCTTTTTTCCCAACCTCTTTCGTAAGCGGTGAATAACGACACGTCTATTAATCATATGGCTAACCCCCTATACTGAAGACATCAAATCTCAGTTAGG
>NZ_JACJJQ010000061.1 GCF_016900115.1 Limosilactobacillus alvi | reverse complement strand
AGCTTAACCCCCGCTAGAATTTTATCGTAAGTTGTGTAGATCTCACCATAGCGGTCCATTTGGTCACGGAAAAGATTAGTAATTACAAAAGCAATTGGGGTAATAAATTGACAGACTTTAACCACGTTAGCTTCATCCACTTCAAGAATTGCTAGGCTTTTTTGCTTTGGCCGGGGGGCGGTTATAAAAGTAGTGACAATTCCTTGTTCCATATTTGAACCAGTAGGGTTAGTTAAAACTTGGGGGTATTTTTCCCGAAGCACGCGAACACTGAGAGCGGTAGTTAAGGTTTTCCCATTGGTTCCCGTTACAATAACTAAATCGTATTTTTTACTAAAAGCTTTTAAAATATTAGGATCTAATTTAAGGGTGATCTTTCCTGGTAGCGAACTCCCACCATGGAAAAATTTGTGTAAAAACCAGTAACTTGATCGACCGGCTACTTCAGCAATTGAACTTTTGAGCGTCATAAGCTCCTCCTTAAATTCGCAATTATATATTTAGAAATTATAAGCGTTCCAAGAACAAAAGAAAAGTAAAGGGATAACAATCCAAAGATTGTCTGAATTACTTCCGTAAAACGGTCGAAGATTGATGGCGATTCCAAGTAGATTGTTCGAAAAGTCGTCAATGAAGAACGTTTTATTCAAGAATGGAAAATAAATTATTCGGAGATTGCTCTTTTCTAAAAGACCTTGGTGGGAATGGTTTAAAAATTAGGAAAATTTCGCTATAATAAAGTTCACTATGCAGTAAAAAGGGTGAAAAAATTGGCACAGTTATTTTTTAAGTATGGCGCAATGAACTCAGGAAAGTCGATTGATATCCTTAAAGTTGCTCATAACTATGAAGAACAAGGGAAACCGGTTGAGCTATTAACAAGTGGCGTTGATACGCGCGCTGGACAAGGAGTCATTGCTAGCCGGATTGGTTTAAAACGGCGGGTTACGCCCGTGATGAAAGATACTGACCTTTTTGAATTGGTGAAGGCAGTTGACCATCCTTTATACTGTGTGTTGGTTGATGAGGCACAGTTTTTGACAAAGCGACATGTTTTGCAATTAACAAAAGTGGTTGATGAGCTTGATATTCCAGTTATGGCATACGGGCTAAAGAATGACTTTAAAAATGAGTTGTTTGAAGGAACCAAGTATTTGCTGATTTATGCTGATAAAATTGAAGAGATGAAGACAATCTGCTGGTTTTGCAAGCACAAGGCAATTATGAATTTACGGATTCATGATGGAAAACCCGTGTATGAAGGCGAGCAGGTCCAAATTGGGGGCAATGAGTCCTACTACCCGGTTTGTCGCTATCACTATTTTCACCCCGCATTATCCACAGGACAGGAGAATGATAACTAATGCAAATGGAAGAAATCTTTGATAAGTTACAAGCGGTTGCTGATCGCTATGACGAATTAAATGAGTTAATTTCTGATCCCGAAGTGATCGCTGATAGTCAACGATTTATGAAACTTTCAAAAGAAGAAGGAAGTTTACGGGAAACGGTTGAAAAATATCATGAATACCAAAATGTCACCCAAACCATTAAGGATGACGAAGAATTGTTACGTGATACTTCAGATCCTGAATTAACCGAGATGACCAAGGAAGAACTTGCAGAGAGTAAGGACCGTCAGGCAAAGCTTGAAAAAGAATTGGAAGTTCTTTTAATTCCAAAAGATCCAAATGATGATAAGAACATTATTATGGAAATTCGAGGAGCTGCTGGTGGGGATGAAGCCTCCTTATTTGCTGGTGATTTGTACAACATGTACTTACGGTATGCTGAAAAGCAAGGCTGGAAGGTAGAAATTATCGATAAGACGGAAACCGAAGTTGGTGGTTTCAAAGAAATCGCGATGATGATCACTGGTGACAATGTTTACTCAAAGCTAAAGTTTGAAAATGGAGCTCACCGGGTTCAACGGGTCCCAGTTACCGAATCAGCCGGGCGAGTACACACCTCAACGGCAACGGTTGGGGTAATGCCAGAAGCTGAGGACGTTGAAATTGATCTGGACCCAAAGGACATTCGGGTTGATGTTTACCGCTCTTCTGGGGCTGGTGGACAACACATTAACAAGACCTCTTCAGCAGTTCGGATGACCCACTTACCAACTGGAATTGTGGTTGCTATGCAAGATGAACGGTCACAACAGCAAAACCGAGCAAAGGCCATGCGGATCTTAAAGGCTCGGGTTTACGACTACTACCAACAAAAAGAACAATCTGCTTACGATGCTAAACGAAAAGATGCCATCGGAACTGGGGATCGTTCGGAACGAATTCGAACTTATAATTATCCACAAAACCGGGTTACCGACCACCGGATTGGTTTAACTTTAAATAAGCTGGACAAGATTATGGGTGGCGATTTAGATGAAATTATCGAAGCCTTAATTATTGCTGACCAAGCGAAAAAGTTGGAGCAATTACGGAATGAGTAAGTGGACCTATTTTGAAGCCCAGCAGTGGGCTTCTTCTTTTTTGAAAACTGCGGGGATGGATCCAAGCACACCACAATTCATTCTTGAGATGATTCATGATTGGAAGTTTACTGATTTAGTAATGCATAATCGTGATTTTATGCCAGCCGATGAGGCTTTTCGTTTTACCCGGGCGGTGGAGCGAATCGCCAATGCTGAGCCGGCTCAATATGTAGTCGGTAAAGCGCCATTTTTTGGCCGTGTTTTTGTGGTTAATCGAGATGTACTAATTCCAGAGACTGAAACGGAAGAATTACTTGAATGGGTACTTGATTTAATGCCGGCTGATAAACCATTAAAAGTATTGGATCTTGGAACCGGGAGTGGGGTAATTGGGATTACTTTGGCACTGGAAAGGCCGAAGTGGCAAGTTACTCTTTCTGATATTTCAACAGATGCCTTACGAGTGGCGCTTACAAATCAACGTTTACACGGGACTAACTTGCGCCAAGTTGAAAGTGATCTCTTTGCTGGCTTTGGTGAAGAGCGGTTCGATTTAATTGTCACGAATCCTCCTTATATTGGAGTTGATGAGATTAGTGAGATGGATAAAGCGGTAATTGACTATGAGCCACCACTGGCCTTATTTGCCTCGGAAGGTGGCTTAGGTTTTTACCGGCGTTTATTTACAGAATTACAGCAACATTTGACTCCTCAAGGGGAGCTTTTTGGGGAAACTGGATATCGACAAGAACAAACCATTCAACAACTTTTTGATCAAACCGTGGCTAGCGGCAAAATTGAAACAAAACATGACGTTGCAGACCGAATGCGCATGATTCGGGTAAGTCTAAAATAGAGGAAGAGCAGGCGAAATTTTTGGAAACTAAAATTTTTTCAACGAATGAGATTAAAGAAGCCGCTGAGGCGATTAATGCTGGTAAGTTGGTTGCTTTTCCAACTGAAACAGTTTATGGTTTAGGGGCTGATGCGACAAATGAAACTGCGGTTAAACAAGTCTATGCTGCTAAGGGACGGCCGAGTGATAATCCCTTAATTGTGCACGTTTCTTCAGTTACAATGGTTGAGCAATATGCGGCTGAAATCCCTGATCAGGCGCGCGCTTTAATGGCCAAATTTTGGCCAGGCTCATTAACGATTATTCTCAAGATCAAGCCAGGGTCACTTTCAAAAACGGTTACTGGAGGGTTAACGACCGCTGCTTTTCGTTTTCCAGCTTGTCAACCAACCCTTGATTTGATTTCAACGGCTGGGGTACCCTTAGTTGGCCCGTCAGCCAACACTTCCGGTAAACCCAGTCCAACCACGGCTCAACATGTCTACCATGATCTAAATGGTAAGATTGCCGGAATTTTGGATAATGGGCCGACAAAAGTTGGGGTTGAATCAACGGTGTTAGATCTTTCTACTGACCAGCCAGTGATTCTTCGACCAGGAGCAGTTACCAAAGCCGATATTGAAGCCGTAATTGGTTCAATTGAACTAAATCATCGGAAGGTTAAAGCAAATGAAATTCCTAAGGCACCGGGGATGAAATATAAGCACTATGCGCCAAATGCGCAGGTTTACGTTGTTGATCCTGCAACTGATTGGCAAATGGTTAGTGAATGGGTGGCTAAGCAACCAGAGCAGGTTGGAATCATGGCTAAAAATTCAACCCTTAAGACCACTAAGTTTCCAGCAAATGCAGTTTTGTTTTCAATCGGTGATGATATAAAATCGGCTACCCATTTGTTATTTGATGGCTTACGAGAATTTGATAATCAACCAGCAATTAAAATTATCCTTGCCCAAGGGTTTGTAGCAACTGGCCTGGGGGCAGCATATATGAATCGCTTGAATAAGTCGGCTGGTGGTTGTCACTTTGATTTTAAAGCATAAAATTCTTGGCTTTTGGGTAAATTCAAGGGTCAAAAGCCAAAGTTTTTGGTACAATGGTTGAGAAACCAAAAGGGAGTGTGTACCATGGGTAAATTTGAAGTTTTGGATCACCCATTGATCCAACACAAGTTAACAATGATTCGGGACAAAAATGTTGGAACGAAAGCATTTCGGGAAACTGTTAAGGAACTATCAACATTAATGGCCTACGAAGTTTCGCGTTCTATGCCGCTTAAGGATGTTGAAGTTGAAACACCAATTGCCAAGACAACGAAAAAAGAATTAGCTGGTAAAAAGGTTGCAATTGTACCAATCCTACGAGCAGGACTAGGAATGGTTGATGGGATGACGGAATTAATCCCAGCGGCTAAGATTGGTTTTATTGGGATGTACCGGGATGAAGAAACTTTAAAGCCACACGAATATTTTGTGAAGTTGCCAAATGATATTTCAGAACGGCAATTATTTATTGTTGACCCAATGTTAGCAACTGGTGGTTCAGCAATTATGGCAATTGATGCTTTAAAGAAGCGAGGCTGTTCAGAAAAGAACATGAAGTTTGCTTGCTTGGTTGCCGCTCCTGAAGGGGTAAAGGCTGTTCGAAACGCCTTCCCAGATGTTGATATTTACACAGCAGGCCTTGATGACCATCTTAACGAAGATGGTTACATCGTTCCAGGCCTTGGTGACGCTGGGGATCGACTTTTCGGTACTAAATAATCTATTTGATTAAATTTAAAGAGAGAGGCTGGGAAGAAACATGAGTTTCTTTCCGGCCTCTTTTGCATCTCCGAATGTTACTCAGTAACTAAGGTCAAAGCAGTAGCTGAATGGCAGTTGCTTCCCTAACGGTCGCACCAACCGATGCAGCCTTGCATGGGCTCACAAACGCCAAACCAGTTGGCTGGTTCGCTCCAAATCACGGCCTTAG
>NZ_JACJJQ010000060.1 GCF_016900115.1 Limosilactobacillus alvi | reverse complement strand
GAGGATTAACCCTCTTCTTTAATATATCACTTTTTCCTGATTTTTAAATTCTTATTTAGATCAGGTTTGTTTAGTGTACGCTAATTTTCGATAACTTTTCGCTTGACTAATCGTAGGAAAAGACTGGGAAGAAAGGCGTTCTTCCCAGTCTTTTTCATGTTATTTACGAATGCGATTTGCATACCAGTAGTATGACCCAATGAGTAAAATCAATCCCAACAGAACACAAGTGATCATTGAGTATTCTTCAATGATCATTACGACTTGTTGCCAATTTTGCCCCAAATAAGCGCCAAGGCTGAGCAGAACGGTATTCCAAATCAAGCTTCCTAAAGCAGTAAAGATGACAAAGCGCAACAGGTCAACCTTCGCCATCCCAGCTGGAAGGGAGATTAGGCTACGGACGATCGGAATAAACCGGGCAAAAAAAGTTGTCCAAATGCCATAACGTTGGAACCAATCATTAGCCTTGGTAACATCATCTTTTTTAAACCCCATTTTTTGAAAAAAAGGACGTTCCATCATTTGACTAATTTTCTCTTCTTTTAATAAGCTACCAATCCAATATAAAGTGAGGGCGCCAATTAATGCTCCCAGAGTTGAGGCAAGGGCTAAATAAAATAACTGTAGTTCGGATTTAGTAGTTATAAAACCACTGAAAGCCAAAATTACCTCCGAAGGGATTGGCGGGAAAATATTTTCAATGGCGATTAGCAAACTGACTGCAAGATATCCAAACCGATTAATCAGCACAGTGATAAGTGTAGTCATATTAGATTTGTTAATTCCTCCTAGGTTTTATTTAGTTTTACTATATCAGAAGTTGAAGCGGAAAACATTGAGTAGTTGCAGATCTTAATTTATTTTAATGATTGAGTTGAAAAATTGCTATTACCAAGATCGGAACCGAATCAACCTTCGTTCCCCGAACTTATCTTTTTAATTTAGCAGATAAAATCCATTAAAACTGTTATAATTACAGTAGGCTTTAGCTCCTGAAATATGATTTGGGGGATGAAGCTAATAAAAGTAGTACCATATCAAGCCGCCTTTGTTAGTATGAATTGAAGAAATATTTACCTTTGCATCTGAAGATGTGCGTGCGCTAATAATATTTAGCTAAAGTCGTAAATTTGATTTTAAAGCGATTCCGGGAAATCAGCAAAAATCCCCATTTGAACAGGTAAATGTGGCTTTTAAACAAGGCTTCGAGAATTGAAAACTAGCTAGTGGTTTAATTAATTTTAAAATTCTAGCTTAAATATTGTAATTAAGTTTCAAAATAGTTATAAATAGATAAACGATAAATTTAAGTTAGGAGGAAAGATCATGGGCAAGCGATGGTTAGTGGTTGCTTTGTTAGGAGGCTTGGTTTTTGCTGGTTGGCAAAGTAAGGTGGAAGAAACAAATAATTCTAATTCGGTCCAGGCTTCAAGTAAGATAAATCAAGGTAAAGTAAAAACCGTTGATAATGGTTTGTATAAGCGGGCTATTGCAAAATTTAAAGCTACTCATCCGCAAGCGATCATTACTAGTTTTAGCTGGGAAGTCGCAGGATCAAAATTTAAAGCTGAAGTTGAAGGGCAAGATAAAAAGAGCGAGTATCAAGCAGTCTTTGATCAAAATGGAAAACTGATTCACGATACTAGTGAAGCTAACGATGACTATAATTGGCGAAATGATGAGATTAAGCCTAAGAAACTCATTTCATTGGCCACCGCAGTCAAAAAAGCCCAATCAAAAGTTTCAGGTTCGCTGGTGTCAGCTAGTTTAGAAAAAGATGATGGTAGAGATAAATGGAAAATCAAAATTAAAGACCATCAGCAAGAAGTTGAAGTTATCCTCGATGCAAGAAGTGGTAAAATCATTAGTAAAGAAATTGACGATTAGTTGAGCAGTAACTAAGCAGATTGAAACATTAAGAGGACTGCAAAAATGAAAGCATTACTGATTATTGACTACACTAATGATTTTGTGGCGGATCAAGGAAAGCTTACTTGTGGAAAGCCAGCGCAAGCTTTAGAAGATTTTATTGTCCAGACGGCAACGGAGTTTGAACAAGCGGGTGACTACGTAATTCTCCCAACGGATACGCATTTTAAAAACGATCGCTTCCATCCCGAGCATAAGTTATTTCCCCCACATAATATTGCCGGGACTTGGGGACATGCTTTATATGGAAAACTAGCTTCGTGGTATCAGCAACATCAAAATGAAGAAACGGTATGGCAATTTGCTAAAAATCGATATTCTGCGTTTGCTAATACGAATTTAGATAATTTTTTACGGGAACGAAAAATTGATGATTTAACGCTAGTTGGGGTTTGTACTGATATTTGCGTTTTGCATACAGCAATTGCTGCTTATAACCTCAACTATCACCTAACCATTCTGAAAGATGGAGTTGCCACTTTTACTAACCATGGCCAGGCATGGGCACTCAATCATTTTCAAACGGCCTTAGGAGCTACAGTTAAATGATTAAAGTAAAAGATAAATTAAAACCCGATTGATTCGCGAATCAATCGGGTTTTGTGTATCAAAATTATACTACAGGTCAGCTGCAAGCTGGATTTACCATCGTACCTAATCATTTAGTTTGCTTTACATTTAAGTTTTTGTGGAAGTAGTTGACCACAATAGGCGAAAATTAAGTTAATTTTCATATATAGAGTGATAGCAAATTTAGATAAGAATATATTTTGATAGTTAGAAATATTAGCATTTTTAAATTTTCAATTGCTAGTTAGAGTTGGTTGAGTGCTTAGCTATAAGTGAATTAAATATAGTTCTTGCCCAGTCAGTTAGTAATCGATTAATGGTGTTTTTATAATAAATTCTTAAATATTGGCAGAAAAATTAAAAAGAACTGTTAGACAAAATGTAGCGATTAGCAAATAATGAGCAGAGCTAAATCGCTAAGAATGGGCACCAAGTATATATAATTTTTAATTTTCCCTAAAATTTAATATTAAAGAAATAGTTAGATAAAAATAAGTATTGTTTTTTCTTTTTTTTGAAGTATTATTAAGTTAATGATAAGTGATTGATATTTAGTAATTTGACTTATAAATAGATTGGAGAATCAGAAAATGCTTGGGAAAAATAATCAAAAATTATATGATCAGCAACATGCTGATCAACACCAACATTGGGCTCTGCGGAAGCTGTCCCTTGGAGTAGCTTCAGTGCTGGTTTCAGTTTCAATCTATGCAGGAGCTTCGACAATTTCTGCTAATGCGGATACGCAAACGTCCGGAGCAACAGGAACTACTGCATTAACTAATGGTTCCAGTGCTAGTTCGCTGGGTTCAGCAAGTAGTGTTGCGCAAAGTGCATCAAGTGCGACTACTAATAAGAGTGCTGCTAATAATGCTAGTGCAACGCAACAGAATCGTTCTGCTAGAGCTACCTCAAGTAGTACGCAAGGCACAACAACAGACTATACTCCCAAGGTAACGACGTCATTGCCATCAGACTATCCAAGTCAATTTAACAATGACACATACAGTGAATATTTTGTCTTTAAGGAAGTTAAAGATGAATTAAATGATGTGAGCTATTATGGAGCGGTAAAGCAAGACGGTAGTGAAAGTGGTACCGTTTATATCTTTGCTCAGTCAGCGGATGGGACGATTTCTGGTCCAATTAAATTAGCGAGTGGCGAAAGTAAGAGCCAAAATGGGATTACCTCCAATAATTATGGTAATACCTATACGGTTTATGAAAATAATAATAGAAACAATAATAACTTGTACTATGGCTATTCCTCCGATGGTGAAAAAGACTCTGCTAATCGAAGTCAAGGTTATAACGTTATTACTGGGGTTTTGCCAACCAACGGTCAGTTTGCGCTAACGATCAATTATTATGATAAAGCTGGTAAGTTAGTAAAGACTAAATTAGATCCACAAACCGTTTTAGCTGGTAAATACATTGAGGTTTCAGCACCAGAGGTCGTAAACGGTTATGTTTTAACTAAAACTAAAGGTAATCAAAGCGGTGAGGTTTCCGAATATACTGCCGATAAGGTTGGTCAGACGTGGACGCGTCACTTTACCTATACAGGTCTTGATGCTGACTACACCTTGAATAGCGGCGGCTCCTTCACGGTTAAGGTCTATAAAAACAGTCAACTTGTAAAAACGATGACTGTTCCAGTAGATGGGACTGGCCAATACCAAGAAATCAATGGGGGATACAGGGATACCTATGCCTTCCCTAACCCGTATATTGCTGGAGCAACTTCGTTAACCTACAATTACACCCAAGTTGGTAGCATCGTTCCCGTTGATAAAGATGGAAACAAGATTGGTGATGAGGTTCCATATACCAACGATTCAGAAGATCCAAGAAAAGTTGAATCTAACGAACCAGTCCCAAAGATTCCGGGTTACACGCCAGAAACGCCAACAGTTACGCCAAGTGATCCCCGCACGGACACGCAAGTCGTCTACAACAAGCAGGATGGTTCTTTGACGGTTAAGTACGTTGATCAAGACAGTAACAATGCGGTTCTAGAAACTAAGGACTTATCCGGCAAATACGGCGATAAGATCACCTATACGACGACTGACACGATCAAGTCATTGGAAGCTAAGGGCTACGTCTTAGTATCAGATGACTTTACTGGCAAAGTTGGCTCAGAATTTGACGATGCCAACAACGGCAAGATCTACCTTGTTGTCTTGAAGCACGGTACAACGACCGTAACGCCAGAAGATCCAAAGGATCCAAATACGCCAATTAATCCTAACGATCCAGACAGTCCAAAGTACACTGAAGACCAAACTAAGGTCAATGTTCCTTCAACCCAGACTATTACCTACACGGGTGCTGGCGACAAGACGCCGGCTAAGGATGTCCAAACGGGTGAGTTTGATCGGACCGTCACGATTGATAAGGTAACTGGGGAAACGATCTCATCCACTCCTTGGACTTACACAGTTAATGGTAAGACAACCACTGGTGAAAGTTTGACTTACGGAACGAAGGATACCCCAGTCGTTGACGGTTACCACGCCGACAAGAAGGTAGCGGGTGGTTTGACGGCAACTGTGGATAATCCAAACGTTGAGGACACAGTAACTTACACCGAAAACGGCAAGATTATTCCGGTTGACCCTGACGGCAACAAGATTCCGAATGTGCCAAATCCAACTTACCCAACTGATCCAACCGACCCAACCAAGGTAACGCCTGACGAACCAGTCCCAAAGATTCCGGGTTACACGCCAGAAACGCCAACAGTTACGCCAAGTGATCCCGGCAAGGACACGCAAGTCGTCTACAACAAGCAGGATGGTTCTTTGACGGTTAAGTACGTTGATCAAGACAGTAACAATGCGGTTCTAGAAACTAAGGACTTATCCGGCAAATACGGCGATAAGATCACCTATACGACGACTGACACGATCAAGTCATTGGAAGCTAAGGGCTACGTCTTAGTATCAGATGGCTTTACTGGCAAAGTTGGCTCAGAATTTGACGATGCCAACAACGGCAAGATCTACCTTGTTGTCTTGAAGCACGGTACAACGACCGTAACGCC
>NZ_JACJJQ010000005.1 GCF_016900115.1 Limosilactobacillus alvi | reverse complement strand
CGTTGTTAAGACATGGGCAGTTAGCTCAGCTGGCAGAGCAACGGACTCTTAATCCGTGGGTCCAGGGTTCGATCCCCTGACTGCCCATCAGAGGTTTACGAGGCTGGGAAGAAACGCAAGTTTCTTCCCAGCCTTTCTTTTATCTCCGAATAATAGTTGCTTCCTGCTGGTGCTCTCCATCCATTACCAAGATAAGGCTTTCACCCTATCTTTTTTTGGAGGATTTAAAATGAAAGTTACCTGGATCTTACTTTTGATTATCGTTGCGATTAGCATCATTACTAGTAAACGAAAACATGAACGGTTTGCTTTTCTCAATGCCTTACTCTTCTTGTTAGTAATTATTAGCACCCTCTTTTTCATTATAATTGTAGCCATTGCCTACTTCTTCAGTAATTCGATCCCCCATTTAGCAATTGGTTCAATTTTCTTCCTGTATGGCTTAATTATTGTGATTGCCGGAATTTTGCTTTTCTTTAATTTACAAATTCTCAATCATTTCCATCGGATCTCAGGGACAACCCTCACCCTGATCGAATACTATATTCAGTGGTCATTAATCTATGTCACCATTTATCAAATTCTCTTTGATAATCTCCTTAAAACCCTCAAAATTATCCGCGACGTATCCAGTTTTACCACCATTTCCACCAATTTAATCTTAATCGCCGTCCTTTCATCCTTTATTGCCTCTTGGATCGGTGTTATCTTTTTCAAATTCACTTCTGAAGAAATTTGATTTTTTCAAAAAAAGACTTGCATTTATCGTTTAGACTTGTTATTATAATAGTCGTTGTTAAGACATGGGCAGTTAGCTCAGCTGGCAGAGCAACGGACTCTTAATCCGTGGGTCCAGGGTTCGATCCCCTGACTGCCCATACCAACCATCGCTATGGCGGTGGTTTTTTTATTACTATCGATGAAAGCGCTTAAATGTAGTACCATTAAGATAGTGATCTGATGATGAAAGTAGGGTGCAAAATGGTTAAACCAGCCAAACTTGATGATGTTGCTAAACTAGCCGGAGTTTCAAAAAATACGGCTTCCCGGGTGCTCAACCATCGGGGATACCTAAGTCAAAAAACCATTGATAAGGTCCACGCCGCCATGGCCGAACTCAATTATCGACCAAACGTCATTGCCCGCCAACTTTATCGACAACAAACCGGCCTGGTTGGGCTCGTTTTCCCAACTGTTAATAATCCTTTTTTTGCGGAACTCGAAGCGGCGTTAGAAAAGGCGCTCTATATTCACGGTTTCCGCGCCATAATGGGCAATAGTGAAAATAATGCCAAAAAAGAAGAACAGTATCTGCAACTGTTACTTGATCATCAAATTGATGGATTAATTGTTGGTTCTCACAATACCAATATTCAGGGTTACCATTCGACGAATTTGCCTATTATTTCCATCGAACGGATTGTTAGTAATCAAATTCCAGTCGTGGCTTCAGATAATTATCAAGGGGGCCTCCTTGCAACTCAGCGTCTCTTAGATGCCGGATGTCAGCATATCATCCATACTAACTATCCCCAAACTTTCCCTTCGCCAAATTACGATCGACAAGCCGCTTATGAAGACCAAATGCGCAAACATGGTCTCACCCCCATCACTTACTCAATCCCCTTTGATGAACCGGAATCTACAAAATTACAAAAAATTCGCCAAATTTTTATTGATCATCCCGAAATTGATGGTCTCTTTGCGGATAACGATACAAATGCCCGGCTTACCATTACTGCAGCAGCAACCTTTGGTAAACATTGTCCGGCAGATTTGAAAGTAATCGGCTATGATGGGGCTGCCATTACCCGCCTGCTCTTTCCTGAATTAACAACTATTCAGCAACCAATTTCGGAAATGGCCACTACCGCAGTCAATTTACTTATTCAAAGACTCAACGGTCATTCCGTTTCTTCGGCAACCCTCCCAGTTAAATTAATTTCTGGAACTACGGCTTAAAATAATTTCATTTGAGATCAAAGTTAACAGAAAATCGTAATTTCTGTTAACTTTTTCATTTACTCATCTTTACTTTTATCATCGTCATGATTATATTACTTATTTTTTACTAATCGAATGACAAAAGTGAATTTTTATTTCAACCGGTTGAAATATCGAATTAACCGCACTATGATAAAGCCGTAAAGTTTGGTAAGCGGTTACAAAATTTACCAAACTTTACCTAGTTTTGTTTCTTGATCGATCAAATTTTAAAACGGAATTCTTAACTATCTGAGGCGATTTTTATGGCATTTAATAAGAGTCTAGCTGGTTATTATGACGATCTTGCCCATGTTGGCATTCCAACCGACGATCTTCCTAAAACTGAAGAGTTTTGGGCCGGGCTTGGTTTTAAAGAAATCGGCCGTTTCGATACCGATGACCAAGGACACGAAGTTATTTTCATGCAAGCTGGTCATTTAACCCTTGAAATTTGGAACAGTGATGGTGCTGTTCACAAAACTGGGGCCATTAATCACATCTCTTTAAACGTAACCGATGCCGATGGAGCTTATCAAGCTGCTAAAAAGGCTGGTTACCAATTAAAGGAAGATGAAGTCCAACACCTTGATTATTGGCAACACGGGATTAAGTACTTTAACATCGTTGGACCAAACGATGAAACAATTGAATTTTGTGAAATTGTAAAAGCTTAAAACGAAACGATTAAAAGGAGAAACAAATCATGAAAGCATTAGTTATGACTGCTGTTAAGCATCTTGAAGTTCAAAATGATTACAAAAAGCCAACCCCAAAGCCAAATGAACTTTTAATTCACACGGCTTGGGCTGGAATTTGTGGGACTGACAAGGCCCTTTATAATGGGCTTCCCGGTTCCGCTGACGCTGTTCCTCCAATTGTTTTGGGTCACGAAAATTCAGGGGTCGTTGCTGCAGTTGGTGAGGACGTTGAAGGCTTTAAAGTTGGGGATCGGGTTTCAGTTGACCCGAACATCTACTGCCACAAGTGCTACTACTGCCGGACTTCGCGGCCAGAACTTTGTGAACATCTCGATGCCGTTGGGGTGACGCGGGACGGAGGGTTCGCTGAATTCTTCACAGCCCCAGCCGAAGTCGTTTACCACGTTCCAGACAACGTTTCCTTGGAAGCCGCTGCCGTAATTGAACCAATTTCTTGTGCAATGCACGGGGTTGACCTCCTTGAAACTCACCCTTACCAAAATGCCTTAATTATCGGTGATGGTTTTGAAGGTCAATTAATTGCTCAAATCTTAAAGGCCCGGGGTGTTCGGGAAGTTACCCTTGCTGGGACGGTTGACGAAAAGCTTGCAAACAACCAAAAGCACTTTGGTTTTAAGGTTGTTAACAACTTGAAGCACCCTGAAGAAATTGCTAAGGATGGTTATGACATTGTTGTTGAAGCTGTTGGTTTACCAGCAACCCAAGAACAAGCAGTTGAAGCTGCCCGGCGGGGTGGCCAAGTCTTGATGTTTGGTGTTGGAAACCCTGACTCAACCTTTAAGGTTAACACCTACAAGGTTTACCAAAAGCAACTTCACATTCAAGGTTCCTTCATTAATCCTTACACCTTCGAAGACTCGATTGCCCTTCTTCAATCTGGCGACGTTGATCCCCTCCCATTAATCTCAAATGTCCTTGACTTTGCCCACGTTGAAGACTTTGTCTCTGGAAAGTTAGGTAACATTTCAAAGGCAATTGTTAAGGTTGCTGGAGAAGATGCCTAATGACGGCGCCGGTAAATTCAAAGCGGACCATTTCCTTAGCTCAATCCCTTGGCTACTTTACCATTTCCTTGGTTATTAACTCACTAGGAAATGTCTTAACTCTAATTTCAAGTGACCACGTCCATCCTTCTTTTTTAGGCTCAGCCTACTGGACGGCTGCTGATGCTGACTTAGGACATGCCTTTCTTGGCAATAATGCTTGGGTTTTATTCTGGGCGTTCTTCGGTTTAGGCGTTTTCATTTCCTTTCTAAACGCCCTTTTGTTAAAAAAACTAGATTGGAAACGAATTGGTGGGAATATTGCTTTTATGTTGCCATTTTCACTCTTCATCCAGTGGTTTGCAAACCTATTTGAAAGCCTTCCCCAAGCAACTAGTTGGGTGGGAAACATTCTCTATGTACTTTTAAACTTCTTTGGGGTCTTCTTGATTGGGACGGCAATCTCAATCTACCAACGTGTTAATTTAGTTCTACACTCGCAAGATGACCTTTTTCAAATTATTCGGTTTAAATACGTCCATGGGAACGCTACAGTTGCGATGTGGCTCTCCTATCTCCCGCCAACAGTTTTTGGTTTAATTGCCTTTTTAGTAACCGGGCGAATTGATAATATCGGAATTGGGACGATTTTCGCCTTTCTTTTCCAAGGCTCCTTTACTGGTTGGGCTGACAAGCATGTCTTCCCTAAACTTAAGCACCAAGCCTTGGACATGGGAAATTAGTTTTCAGTTACCTCGCAAAAGTAAAAAGTCCATCGCGATCAAAATTGCTTGATCACGATGGACTTTTTTAAGCTAACCTCATTTTCTTATCATCGTCCTATCTCTGGATGATTTTTATGGTTCATAATCTGGGTCGATAATTAACACTGGCTTAATCGTCTTGCCGGAAACTGAGTCGGCATTGGCTTGGTTAATTTCGTCAAATTGATAGAACTTTTCCGTCTTATCAAAGTCAAACATTCCTTGCCGATAGAATTCAATCAACCGCGGAATATCAATTTGCGGAACTGAGTCGCCCATATTAACCCCAACGATGGTCTTATCGGCAGGGCAAAGGTCATCCCAAGTATTAATGTCAATGTGATTAGCCGTAACGGCAATCGGTGCCAAAACTCCACCTTGGGCCAACGCCTTAATGGCTGCTTCTTCAACGGCAGTTACCCCAGTGGTATCAACAATATAATCGGCCCCTTTACCGTCAGTTAAGGCTTGGACGGCTTCGACCAGGTCTTGTTCATTGGTATTAATTGTGTCCGTTGCACCTAATTCTTTAGCTAAAGCAAGCCGTTCTGGAACCCGATCAATCGCGATCACCTTTAAGCATCCGCTAATCTTCCCGGCCATCATGGCAGCTAACCCAACGGCCCCAGTCCCAGTTACAGCAATCGTTGAACCAGGTTCCGGCTTCAAAGTATTAAAGACCGTTCCAGAGCCAGTGACGTATCCACAACCAAGTGGTCCTAACTTCCGTAAATCAAGATCCTTGGGTACTTTAACCGCATTCCGTTCCCGTACAACGGTGGTTGTCGTAAAGGAAGATTGGTCAAACATATCAGCGACCTTTTCACCATTTGCAGTAAAGTGGGCACTTCCATCTGGCCGCACCCCGGAAAGATTATTAGCAGCGTAGTTCAAGCATTTCGTTGGTTCACCCTTTAAACAGTTAATACAGTTCCCACAACCATAGAAGGAGAGTACAACGTGGTCGCCTGGTTTAAAGTTCTTAACTTCTGGACCAACTTTCTCAACAATTCCGGCCCCTTCATGGCCCAAAATGATAGGATAGTCAATTACGGCATCCCCTTTGCGGAGGGCTTCGTCTGAGTGACAAATCCCAGAAGCAACCATATGCACTTGTATATCGTCCGCTTGCATTTCAGCTAATTCAATATCATCTTTGATTTCAAAATTAGCCCCTTTTTCAGCGACAACCGCTGCTTTAATCTTCATTGTAATTCAGCTCCTTTTATAATTTAAGCGCTTACATAGTGCTTGTAAGGATATTTTATCACAATTAATTTTAATTTCACAATTTTTGTTATTAAGTTATTTTCATATCTCTAAGATTTTTAAGTTGATAATTAAAATGCATATCTTTAAATCAGTTCAATAAATACAAGTTTTATTAATTAAGTACTAAAAAGGGATAACCAGCTTTCAGATGAAAGTTGGTTATCCCTTTTTTGTCTGGACTAGATCTGTTTTTTTCGGGATTACCTTAGCAAACTTTAGCTTACTATTCTTATTCTCACGCCCATCGTTAGCAATAAATTCGTCAACCGCCCCACAATTTAAACAGGCAACCACAATTTGGTAACGTTGGGAATGATCATTATTCGTCGCCATCCAATTACGTTCGGCAATGATCAATTTCTTTGCCTGACACTTAGCGCATGAAATTGCCAAGATTTGATCTTCCCGAAAAGGGTCACCAACTTGGCCGACTAACCCCCATTTATCTTCACCATGAACATGGTCATAGTTATTGTAAAACATTTTGTATCCCTTCTAATAATGAATTACCTGTGATTGCCGATGATGAGTTACCACCGTAACCACTATCGTTACTAATAACCCAACGCCCATACAAATTTCAAACAAGGGGAGGTAGCTTAACTGTTCAATTATCATTCCACCAGCTAAAGGACCAATCGCTTTTCCAACCGCAATTAGGGCATTTAAAATTCCTTGGTATCGCCCCTTCTCATTTAAGGGCGTCAATTGGTTTACAATTGCTGGAATCATTGGAAAGGCCGTTGTTTCACCAAGTGTTAGAATAATCATTCCCAAAACAAACCACCAGTAATTATCCGCAATTAGGAGGATCCCAAATGAAAGGGCAATCGTCGTCAACCCAAAGTAAACATAGTGATAGTCATTTTTGATCCAACGATTCAGCCAGTTAATCACCAACTGAAAGGAGATCACCAATAAACCATTCAACGTCCATAAGAGACTGTATAAGGACATTGAAACCCCTTTTCCGGTAATATAAACCGACATATTACTAGACCATTGAACATAAACAAGCCAAGTAATCATTAAAGCTAAGCACAAGGTCCAGATGACTTCTACATTAGCCTTTGGTAGTTGACTTGGAGCTTGATGATGACTAATTTTTTCAGTATTAACTTTTGGTAGTTGATAGTATCGTAAAACCACACCCAAGAATAAGGCATATAAGACCGCCGTAATTACAAATAATGGTCCCACGTGATGATGAGCAAATTCATAAATTGGTCCTACAATCGTTGTCCCAAATACCATCCCCAAATTATTAAAGAAGTACAACATATTGAAAATAAACCGCCCATCGTGGCCTCGCAACCGGGTCCCAAATGAGTTTAACAAAGTCAATAACCAACCATTAAAAAACCCCACTAAGGTTAATAGAAAGGGGTAGGCTGGCCAACCATTCTGAAAGGTCATTGCGACCATTGTAATGATTGCCGCTACCAAACCACCTGCCATCAATCTTTGCGGCCGAAACCGATCAAAAAAGCTCCCTGCTAAAACACTTCCTAAGACATTTGCGCCCGAGAAAAACATTAATACTAATCCAGAAACCGTCAGGGATTGATGGAGTTGATCATGGATGTAAACCGTTGTTAAAGGCCAAACGAAACTATTGCCAAAGCTAGTTAAAAAAGCCCCTAATAATAACCATTGTAGCTTTAATTCTCTTTTCTTCACTATCGATGCCTCCTCCCTAAATATTTTTTGCAAAAGGAAGGGAGCGGGATCTTTAAATTTCCCACTCCCTATAATACTAACTAACTGAAACACAGGAAAGGAGGGTGGGAAGAAACTTGTGCTTCTTCCCACCCTTTTTTTATCTCCGAATGTTACTCAGTAACTAAGGTCAAAGCAGTAACTGAATGGCAGTTACTTCCCTGACGGTCGCACCAACCGATTCAGCCTTGCATGGGCTCACAAACGCCAAACCAGTTGGCTGGTTCGCTCCAAATCACGGCCTTAGCGGATAAGTGCGAACGAAAGGCCGATTCTGATGAATCAACCTTCGTCCTTCTTATCCCAACCAGGCCGTCAAGGAGCTTTTTTCCCAACCTCTTTCAATCAATCCTTATCCTAAGCCTCATGTTCATAATCAATTGAGGCAAATTTATTATACGTTTTATTGAAAAGTAACCGGACCGTTCCCCGTGGACCTGACCGATTTTTTTCAATAATCACTTCAACTTCACTCAGACTTGGAACATCGTCTTCTTGGCCACCTTCTGGTGCATTAGTTGGTGGTTGTGGCGCCGGTCCTGCTTGTTGTTCCTGTCCTTCTTCCCGGGTATAGTAATCATCCCGATACAAGAAACTAACAATATCAGCATCCTGTTCGATTGATCCGGATTCCCGAATATCTGAAAGGACAGGTCGCTTATCTTGTCGTTGTTCAACTCCCCGAGATAATTGTGACAGGGCAATTACCGGACAAGATAATTCCTTAGCTAACTTCTTTAGTTGTCGAGAAATTTCGGAAACTTCTTGTTGCCGACTTTCGGCATTGCCACCTTCAATTAATTGTAAGTAATCAATTACGATTAAACCTAAATGACCCGTTTTCTTTGCTAAACGCCGACACTTAGCCCGAATTTCTGGGACCCGAATTCCCGGCGTATCATCGATATAAATATCCGCATCAGAAAGCGTCTTTGAAGCCATCCAAAAGCTATCCCATTCATCGGTACTTAATTTTCCAGTCCGTAAGTGGTTAGCATTAATACTACCTTCAGCACAAATCATCCGGTTAACTAATGATTCTGCTCCCATTTCCAGACTAAAAATTGCTACCGTTGTGTCCGTTTTAACCGCCACATTTTGAGCAATATTTAAAGCGAAGGCTGTTTTCCCCATGGCTGGCCGGGCAGCAAGAATCACCAACTCATCCGCATGTAGTCCCGTTGTCATCCGGTCTAGCTGGGGATACCCCATGGCTAACCCAGTTACATCGGTCTTTTGTTTTGATAACTCATAAATATGATTAGCCGAAACCCCTAAAAGGTCCCGCATCCGTTGCATTTCGGAATTGTTATTGCTTTCCGCCACGTTCAAGATTGACCGTTCAGCATCATCCAAGAGGTTTGTTAAGTCTTCACTGTCTTCGTACCCCTTGGCAGCAATGCGGTCAGCAGTTTCAATCAAACGCCGGGCAACCGCCTTATCCTTGACTAACTTAGCGTATGAACCAACGTCCGCCGCAGTCGGGGGCGCTGCTGCCAATTTAGCGAGATATTCAATCCCCCCGATATTAGCCGTTTGTTTTTCTTTATCCAGTTCATTTTTCATTGAAACGACATCGATCGGAACATCTTGGTCGTTCAATTTAACCATCGCTGCAAAGATAATCTGGTGAGCACGAGTGTAAAAATCTTCTGGTTGGACATATTCCATCGCAGTAACAATGGCATCCTTTGCTAAAAAGATCGCCCCCAAAACCGCCCGTTCGGCTTCGAGGTCACGCGGTGGTGTCCGTGTAATTGATGCATTATCCATCAATCCGACCCCCGCTTAAAACCTTACTTTTCAACAACGTGAACCCGCATCTTAGCTTCAACATCATGGTGAAGCTTAACCGTTACCGTAACGTAGCCCAACGCCTTAATTGGTGCAGCTAGTTCAAGCTTTCGCTTATTAACCTTAACGTTGTATTGACTTTCCAGTGCTGTTGCGATTTGCTTCGTTGAAATTGATCCAAACATCCGGCCATCACTTCCGGCCTTACCTTTCAATTCAACTACCGTATCATCAGCTTCTAAGATCGTCTTAATGCGTTTTGCTTCTGCTAATTCTTCAGCAGCATGCTTTTCTTTTGAACGTTCTTGACCAGCTAATTCACTCATAGCCTTCTTCGTTGCTTGCTTAGCTAAACCCCGCGGAATTAAGTAGTTTTGAGCGTACCCATCCGGAACATTCTTCACTTCGCCCCGCTTACCACGTCCACGTACATCTTCAACAAAAATTACCTTCATCCTTGTTCACTCCTTTTGTGCGTCAACCGTCTTTTGTGGTTGCACAATTGCTTTTAATTGATCAGCGACCGCCTCGGTGGTTTGACCCTTAATCTGGACTGCTGCATTGTCCAAGTGGCCACCACCACCCATTTTTTCCATTATTAATTGAACATTAAAGCTTCCGGTTGAGCGAGCTGAAATCCCAACCAATTCACTATTCCGCCGGGAAATAACAAAGGAAGCTTCAATCCCTTCAACACTTAACAGCATATCGGCTGCCTGGGCTGCTGTGACTGGATCATAAAAGCGATCGTCTTCACCGATACACATCGCTATTTTATCATCAATGAAGCTAGCATTTGAAATTAAGTGATTACGCTCCATGAAATTCGTTAAGTTCTCTTTCATGAAGGCCTGAATCAAAGTCCCATCGGCCCCTGCCGATCGGAGATAAGAGGCAGCATCATAGGTCCGCGTCCCTGCATTGTGGGTAAAGGACTTAGTATCAATTTGAATCCCCGTGAGCATAACTGTCGCTTCAAGTTTATTCAGAGCCTTACTTTCTCGTGGTTGATACTCAAACATTTCAGTAATCAATTCACAAGTTGAGGAAGCGTACGGTTCAATATAAACCAAAAGCGGATTTTCTGGAAATTCTTCGCCCCGCCGGTGGTGATCAATAATCACTGTCCGATTCTTCAAACGGTCATATAACTTGGGGGCCATCGACATTGACACTTTCGAATGATCAACCATCACCAACAAGCTTTGATCGGTTGCCATTTCTTGGGCCCGTTCCGGAGTAATTATGTGTTCGGCAATACTCTGATAATTATGAACTTGTGCCATTAACCGTTCAATATCAGTATGCAAATTCTCTTGATCAAGTACTACGTAGCATTGTTTATCATTCATTTCGCTAATGCGGCGAATTCCTAAACAAGCTCCCATTGAATCCATATCTGGCTTAAGGTGACCAACCACAAATACCTGATCAGCCCCTAACATTAATTCTTGAAGGGCTTGAGAAATCATCCGCGCCCGAACTCGGGTCCGTTTTTCCATCGGATTAGTCTTGCCACCGTAGAAACGAGCTGGTTGATCTTGGGCTCTTACTACGACTTGATCGCCACCCCGTCCCAGCGCAAGGTCGAGGTTACTCTGCGCCGTATCTGCTAATTTAATTAGATTTGCATTACCATCTGCAATCCCCACGCTTAAGGTAACTGGCGAATTCATCTTAGACGTATTTTCCCGAATCGTATCAAGTACCTTGAACTTCTCTTTTTCAAGTTCAACTAATGATCGTTGATGCCCTAACAAAAGATAATTATCATCATCGATTACTTTTAGTAACAATTCGTGCTTGGCCGCCCATTTACTGAGTTCTGAAGTTACATAATTATGCAAATTTGAAACCGCCGGATCACTCATTCCCTGGGTTAATTCAATATAATTATCTAGATAGATATTTCCAATGAATAACTGTTCATCATGATACCGTTGATTTATTTGTTCATAACGAGTTACATTAAGCAAGTAGAGCGTATGATAGCGCGTTTGATACAGAAATTCAAACTTTTGATCTTGCCAAGTAACAACAACTGGTGCTTTGGCATCTTTATTTTTTTCAACTAGTTCAGCCAATGCCGCATCTACTTCTGCTAACGGTTGACCAACCACTAACCGAAGCAAGAAATACTTTGCCATGTATGGATTAATCCATTTAACGATACCTTGCTCATCTAGCATGACCAACCCTATCGGCATTTCCAAGAGGGCTTCTTGCTGGCCCCGCTGAATTTGATAGGATAAATCATTAACGTAGCTTTCTGTATCCGCAATGAGGTCCCGTAATTGAACTAGACTAATCAAAAAGGCGCTACCTGCCAAAATAAGGGCAACAATCCCCCACCGCCAATTAACTGTAAAAGCACTCGCAACCCCAAGAAAAACAAGCACAATTAAGGCACCAAAAGTCCAGCCGACCCGACGATGGCGAATTATTTTTGTTAGTTGCATTGCTTTTATCCAGCGCAAACGATCACCTCCCTTAACCGAAAACTATTACTACTATCTTACCATCAATAAAAGCGACGTGAAATGCAAAAAGAGGTTGAGAAGAAACCAAAGTTCCTTTTCAACCTCTGTCGTGTTTCTGAACATTCTTCAGAAACTTAGGTTAAAACTCCGGCCTGTTTATGATGATCAAGCCTTTGAAAAGTTTTTCCCCAATTTAATTAACGCAGACTAGTCTTCTGCTACGAATGGTAACAAGCCCATAATCCGAGCCCGCTTGATTGCAATCGTAAGCCGACGTTGGTTCTTAGCGCTCGTCCCAGTTACCCGACGTGGTAAAATCTTACCCCGTTCAGAGATAAAGCGACGCAATAAATCAGTATCTTTGTAGTCGATGTATTCAATGTGGTTTGCGGCGATGAAGTCAACCTTACGGCGACGACGGCCACCACGACGTTGTTGAGCCATGAAATTTACCTCCCTTATTAATATTAATTAGAATGGAACATCATCGATTGAAGGATGATCTCCTTGATCATCTTGATCGGATGACGGCTTTTTTTGGTCCGTGCTCATTGCACTCTGATCGTCGATATTCACTTGACCACTATCAGCATCAGAATTATCGTTGCCAAATGGTAAGGAACCGAGATCAACCGAATTATTTTGATCAAAAACCCCGCCGTTGTTTCCGCCAAAGGCGTTATTATTTGCGGGTTGTTGAGGAGCTCCAAAACCATTGTTGCCACCAAAGGCATTTTGGTTGTTAAAACCTTGGTTACCAAAACCGCCATTATTATTTTGGTTAAAGTTACCTTGATTTCCTTGGCTAGCATTTCGTGGTTCTAAGAGCGCGAAGTTGTCAACGGTAACTTCGGTCACATATACCCGTTGACCTTGATTATTTTCGTAATTTCGCGTTGAAAGCCGGCCGTCAATCCCGACCATTGCCCCCTTGTGCGTGAAATTAGCGAAGTTTTCCGCTGACTTCCGCCAGATGACACAGTTAATAAAGTCCGCTTCTCGGTTACCTTGTTGATTCCGAAATTGCCGGTCAACTGCAACCGTAAATGAACAAACTGCCGTGCCGCTTCCAGTGTACCGCAACTCTGGATCCCGAGTAAGTCGTCCAGTTAATACTACACGATTTAACATGGGTTATCGCACTCCTCTCAATTTTAACGATTGGTTAAGCCTAGCGCTTAACAATCATGTGACGCAGAATGTCGTCGCTAAACTTAGCCAAACGGCTGAATTCATTCAAAGCTTCATCTGAGTCAGCTTCAACGTTTACCACGTGGTAAGTACCTTCAGTGTACTTAGCGATTGGGTAAGCAAAACGCCGCGTATCCCAGTCCTTTGAATCAACGACCGTAGCACCATTGTCCGCCAAAATCTTGTCGAAGCGAGCAACTAATTCTGCCTTAGCTGATTCTTCGATATCAGGACGAATGATGTAAGTAATTTCATATTTGCGTGTTTCCATGAATGTTACACCTCCTTATGGACTCTGGTTCCTCCCCTACAAATTTAGAAGGAACAAGGAGAGTAGACGAATTACGTATACTCACAAGCAAATATGTTAGCATAAATCTCAAAAAATCACAAGTTTCAAAAACAATTGACTTTCGTGATCTAGGGTTGCGGTCCCTATTATATATATACGTAATTTTTGGCAATTTACATTTTTTATCTTATTTTTTTTGCCAAATTAATTGATTACCATATTCATTAGCTAAAAAATCATGGATTAAAGTTACCATTTTTTGCGTTGCCGGTGCTTTTTCTTGGGTTCGATTGGCAACAAGTGCTAAGTGCCGTTGAAATTCTTTTTCGAAGCGATGGATCTTAACCGGCCCTGTTAATTTTTGTAAAGCTAACTTAGGTAACACCCCAAAACCTAATTTTGCTTCAACCATGGCTAAAATTGATTGGTCATCGATCGAAAAAGTTAAAGAATTTTGGGTCACTCGGTAGTAATCTAGGACAAGTTTGGTATCCCGATCATAGTCAATTTGTTGCAAAATAAACTTTTGCCCAGCTACATCTTTTTCCGTAATTGTGGCTCCATTAGCCGGCGTAAAATCAGCAGGAGTTACACAATAGATTGGGTCATTAATTAATGGGTAAACCGTTACTTTTTCCGAAACCGGCATGGCGGTAAACCCCAGATCGAGTTCGCCTAATTGGGTCTGATGAGCGATCTCATTAAAGTCACCTTGAATGATCTTAACTTCAATGGCTGGATATTGTTCTTTAAATTGCTGAATAATTTTAGGTAACCAACTAACGCAAATACTACTGAAGGCACCAATTCGAATTTGACCAGCGTTAACTCCCCGAATCTGTTCGACTCGTTGGGATAGATTCATTTCCAAGCTTAAAATTTCTTCAATGTAAGGTAATAATTGGGCCCCATCTGCCGTTAGGGTTACTCCAGCCCGCGCTCGATAAAAGATCGGAAAGCCAAATTCCCGCTCTAACTGACTTACTGCGTGACTAACTGCACTTGGCGTAACATTTAACTTTGCGGCTGCCTTAGCAAAGCTTCCCGCTTCAACTACGGTCGCAAAAATCTGATATGGAAATTGGGCCATTTTCTTCTCCTTTCCGTAAGTTATATTCATCTTAAACAAAAAACGATGAATTTTATAATTGTCAATATTTTATCATATCAAAAAAGACGTCCGGTAAGAATTCTCCTACCCAACGTCTCATTTTAATTATTAATCTTTCGGCTTTTCTGTTACTGCTTCCGTTACTGACTCTAATGATTCAGCTTCATCAGCTTCATCATCCTCTTTATCAACAGTCGCCATTGTGGCCACCTTCGAGTCATCAGTCATCTTAATTAACCGGACACCCATTGTAGAACGACCAGTTTCCGAAACTGTTTCGACCCCAAAGCGAATGATAACTCCTTTATCAGTTACTAACATGATATCTTTATCTTCGTTAACGGTAGTTAAACCAACCAAAGGACCATTCTTTGCGGTAACATTGACGGTCTTAATCCCCATGGTACCACGACCCTTAATTGGATATTCGCTTGCCGGTGTCTGTTTACCATATCCATTTTCACAGATAACTAAAACATGACTATTAGCATTTAATGGGGCCGCTCCAATCAAGTAGTCGCCTTCTCGGAGCCGGGCTCCACGAACCCCGGCAGCTGACCGCCCCATCGACCGCACCGCTGAGGCTGGAAAACTAACTGCATAACCAAGATGGGTTCCCAAAATCATATTTTGATCATGGTCAATAATATCGACCGCAATCAATTCGTCGGCTTCATGTAAGTTCAAGGCCTTCAAACCGTTGCTCCGGATATTTGCAAACTCATTAACCGCTGTCCGTTTTACAACCCCTTGCTTCGTTGCAAAGAACAGATCTTGTTCGCCATGGTCCTCATTCCGTTCCACATTGATCACAGCAGTAATTTTTTCATCCCCGTCAATTCCCAATAAGTTAATTACGGGAATTCCTTGGGCTGAGCGACCATATTCTGGCACCTCATATCCCTTCATTGCAAAGACTTTCCCAGTATTCGTGAAGAAGAGCAGCTTATCATGAGTTGAACTAGTGATGAGTTGTTCAATGAAATCATCATTATGAACCCCCATCCCCTTAACACCACGACCACCACGGTGTTGGGACTTAAATTCATCAACCGGCAACCGCTTAATATAGCCATTATGGGTTAAGGTAACCACAATCCCTTCTTCTTCGATCAAGTCTTCGTCTTCTAAGTTAGTAATATCGCCAACTTGAAGTTCTGTCCGCCGAGGATCCCCAAACCGCTTTTGAATTTCTAATAATTCATCGTAAATAATGGCATGGATCCGTTCAGCATGGGCCAAAATATCCTTGTAATCAGCGATAGCGTCCACTAGCTTCTTGTATTCAGCTTCGATTTTTTCTCGTTCCAAACCGGTTAACCGAACTAACCGCATATCAAGAATGGCTTGAGCTTGCCGATCTGAAAGACCATAGTTATTCATCAATTGCTCTTTGGCTAACTCACTAGTTTCTGATTGCCGAATAATCTTGATGATTTCATCGATGTGATCAAGGGCAATTCGCAACCCTTCGACAATGTGCAACCGACTCTGGGCTTTCTTTAAGTCGAACTCGGTCCGCCGCCGAACCACTTCTTCTTGATGAGCTAAGTAGTATTGTAAGATTTCCTTTAAGCTCAGGATCTTTGGTGCCCCATTAACGATTGCTAACATGTTAAAGTTGAAGGTCGTTTGCATCAAGGTCATCTTGTAAAGGTTATTTAAAATGACCTCCGCACTAGCATCACGCCGCACATCAATAACAATTCGCATCCCTTCCCGGTCAGTTTCATCATTGACGTCGGTGATCCCATCGATTTCTTTTTCCCGAGCTAAACTAGCAATCCGCTCGATTAACTTGGCCTTATTAACCATGTATGGAATTTCATGAACCACGATCCGTTGACGGCCATTCTTGGCTTCTTCAATTTCAACTTTGGCTCGTACGACGATTGATCCTTGACCGGTTTCGTAAGCCTTCCGAATTCCGGCTTTGCCCATTACAACCCCACCAGTTGGAAAGTCTGGTCCTGGCAAGACTTTCATCAAGTCTTCAGTCGTAGCATTGGGATTATCCATTAAAACGTGTAAAGCACTAATGACTTCCCCTAAATTATGGGTTGGAATATTGGTCGCCATCCCAACCGCAATCCCAGAAGCCCCATTTACTAAAAGGTTTGGAAAGCGAGAAGGTAAAACTTGTGGTTCTTTTTCCGTTCCATCATAGTTATCTTGAAAATCAACCGTATCCTTATTGATATCCCGCAACATTTCAACGGCGATTTTACTCATCTTAGCTTCGGTATACCGCATGGCAGCTGCTCCGTCACCATCAACAGAACCAAAGTTACCATGCCCGTCAACTAGCATGTAACGGTAGGAAAAATCTTGGGCCATCCGGACAAGTCCTTCATAAATTGAAGAATCACCGTGGGGGTGGAATTTCCCCATAACATCCCCGACAATCCGGGCTGACTTCTTATATGGCTTATCAGGAGTTACCCCGAGTTCATTCATTCCGTATAGGATCCGCCGTTGTACAGGCTTTAACCCATCCCGAACATCTGGTAAAGCCCGGGAAACAATCACGCTCATTGCGTAATCCAAAAAGGAATTCCGCATCTGGCTCGTTAGATTGACGTCAGTAATCCGGTTTGGCAAATCTTCTTGTGCCACTATTCATCCTCCTCTTCTCGTTGCTTACAGGTCTAAGTTCTTAACAAAGGTGGCGTTTTTTTCGATGAATTCCCGCCGCGGACCAACTTTGGTTCCCATCAGCATTTGGAAAATTTCATCGGCTGCTTTGGCATCATCAAGCTTAACTCGTAATAATCGCCGTTTTTCTGGGTCCATCGTCGTTTCCCAAAGTTGTTCAGCGTCCATTTCACCAAGCCCCTTGTAGCGTTGGATAACAGGTTTTGGACTTGGCTGAAGCGAATTTACAACCTGCTCTAATTCTTCATCCGAATCAATGTACTTCACAAACTTACCTTGCCGAACTTGGTATAGCGGTGGTTGAGCTATATAAACGTATCCATTTTCAATCATTGGCCGCATAAACCGATAGAAGAGGGTTAGTAAAAGGGTCCGAATGTGTGCCCCATCGACATCGGCATCCGTCATAATAATCAACTTGTGGTAGTTAGCCTTTGAAACATCAAAGTCTTCCCCGAAGCCCGTTCCAAGGGCCGTAAAGAGGGACCGAATTTCATCATTAGCAAGCACCCGGTTTAAGCTAGCCTTTTCGACGTTTAAAATCTTCCCCCGAATTGGCAAAATTGCTTGAGTTAACCGGGAACGCCCCTGCTTAGCACTCCCACCAGCAGAGTCCCCTTCGACAATAAATAATTCCGAGATATTGGGATCTTTACTAGTGTTGTCCGCAAGTTTCCCCGGTAAGTTAGAGATTTCCAACCCACTCTTTTTCCGGGTAACTTCTCGAGCCCGCTTAGCTGCTACCCGGGCTTTAGAAGCTAGCAACCCTTTATCAACAATCTTGTGAGCAACTTCCGGATTTTCCATCATAAACCGGGTCATAGTTTCACTAAAAATTCGATCGGTTGCCGTCCTTGCATCCGAGTTACTTAACTTGGTCTTGGTTTGTCCTTCAAATTGCGGGTTTGGATGCTTAATTGAAACAACCGCCGTTAAACCTTCTCGAACATCATCCCCAGAAAGAGTGGCGTTATTTCCCTTCAGCTGACCAGACTTTTTCCCATAGTCGTTAATCACCCGCGTTAAAGCGGTCTTAAAACCAGTTTCGTGGCTCCCACCTTCATAGGTATGGATATTGTTAGTAAAGGTCAGGAGATTATTTCGGTAATCATCGGTGTATTGCAAGGAAACTTCAACCGTGATCCCATTGCTAGTTCCTTCAACGTAAATTGGGGGATCAAAAAGGACATCATGGCCTTCATCCAAATATTCAACATAATGTCGAATTCCACCTTCATAGTGAAATTCATCCTTCGTTGATTCAGCTGGCCGCTTATCCTCAATCGTGATCTTCAGGCCCTTATTCAAAAAGGCAAGTTCCCGAATCCGATCTGTTAAGGTTTTAATATTATAAACAGTTGTTTCCTTGAAAACGTCCGGATCTGGCTTAAAGTGAACTACCGTCCCATGATCGGTTTCCGGAAGGCCTTCTGCCACTATCTTCATTGGATGGTTAACATGGCCCCGCTTAAAGTCCATTTGGTACCGTTTACCCTGCCGGGTAACCGTAACGTCAAGTTCCGTTGAAAGGGCATTAACAACTGAAGCCCCAACCCCGTGGAGACCCCCAGAAACCTTATAACCACCGTTACCAAACTTACCGCCAGCATGAAGAACCGTAAAGACGGTTTCAAGAGCGGGTTTCCCCGTTTCCTTTTGAATATCAACCGGAATTCCTCGACCATTATCAGCTACGGTAATGCTATTATCAGGTTCAACGATGACATTAATTTCATCACAAAAGCCAGCCAAGGCTTCATCGATTCCATTATCGACAATTTCCCAAACAAGATGATGCAAACCCTGAACTGTCGTTGATCCAATATACATCCCCGGCCGTTTTCGAACAGCTTCTAGTCCCTTCAGAACTTGAATTTGACTAGCATCATATTCACTTGCTAATTCGGCCTTTTTTTCTGCTAATTCTTCTTGACTCACGCTGTTTCCTCCCTATCCATGCACTAATTTGCAACTGTAGACAATTGACCATGATGAATTTGATAAATCGTTGGCGCTTTAATTAATTGTCGCGCAACCCCACTCAAACTCGTTGTCGTTAAAAATGTCTGAACCTTATCTTGAATTGCCGTTAATAAATGAGTCTGCCGATCATTATCTAATTCCGAAAGAACGTCATCCAGAAGCAAAAGGGGATATTCGCCGGTCTGTTCCTGCATTAAGTCAATTTCGGCTAATTTAACCGCTAGTGCCGTTGTTCTTTGTTGTCCTTGGGAACCAAAATGTTGAACGTTATTGTCGTTAACTAAAAAATGCAGATCATCACGTTGAGGACCAACTAAGGTAGTTCCAGCGGCAATCTCCTTTTCAATGTTTATTCGCAATAATGTTTGGAGCTGCTCTTGTAAGTCTGCAACTTCACTTTGATCGTCAATCATTAATGAACTAACATATTTCAGCTGTAATTTTTCTTTTTGTTGCGAGATTTCTTCGTGAAGCGGTTGGGCCCACTGTTCTAATCGTTTCACCAAGCGATAACGAACTGCAGTTACTTCACTACCAAAAGTCGCCAACTGGTCGGACAAAACTTCCAAAAGAATCCGGTCGGTAGCTTGCCGACTTCTCAATTGCTTTAAATACTGATTTCGTTGATAAAGAGCATCGTTAAAGTGGCTTAAGTTATATAAATAACGACTACTTATCTGGCCAAACTCGACATTCATAAATTGTCGTCGCAAGGCTGGTGCCCCTTTTACTAAAGCCAAATCTTCGGGAGCAAATAAGACGACGTTTAAATTTCCGATATAAGTTGAAAGCCGACTTTGGGGAAGATGATTTACTTTAACCTGTTTTCCCTCTTTACCAAGCTGAATTTCAAGGGGAACCGTCCCCGTTTGCCGCTCAACTTTGCCCTTAAGAATTGCATTTTGAGCGTGCCATTCTACCAATTCTTTATCCTTATTTGTCCGATGGCTTCGGACTAACGCTAAATAGTGAATTGCTTCTAAAAGGTTGGTCTTACCCTGAGCGTTTTCACCAATTAAGACATTTACTCCAGGGGTAAAGGTCACTTCCAAATGATCATAATTGCGAAAGTGCCGAAGTTCCATTTCCTTTAGTAGCATTGCTAACCCAAAATTATAATTTTTCTAATCCCAGTTACTATAACTTCGTCCTCAGGATATAACTTTTTCCCCCGCCGGTCTTCCGGTTGACCATTCACAGTAACTGTCTGCTCTTTTAAAAACCATTTTGCTGCACCGCCCGTTGGGATAATCCCCTCTTCCTTAAGCAGTTGACCAAGGGTAATAAATGGACGATCAATCTTAAATGTTACTTCTTTTTCCAATCTTTTCACCTACACTTTAAACACCTTTACATTATAGCCGTTTTAAGGGGCAAATACAAATATATGACCGTTTTAAGCGCTTCTCAGCTATTTTTTGGTGGTTGAATGATTTTTGCCTTTAGTGATGTAAAACGGCCGTAGCTACATTTAAAATCGTTTGATGAAAAAAGGGGGGCAAGAAACTCAAGTTTCTTGCCCCCTCTTTCATCTCCGAAGGTTATTCAGCAACTACGACCTACCCTAATTTAGAATGTCCGAACTGGGGTAATTAATTGCACGAAGTTAACTTCATCATCTGCTGGAACCAAAGTAAATGGCCGAAGTGGTGAATTAAAAGCTAACTTAACTTTGATTCCACCAAATGACTTCAATGCATCTCCCATGTAATCTGGGTTAAATGAAATTGCCAGTTCATCACCATCGAGGCTTTCAAATGTTAATTCCTCTTCAACATTCCCAACATCAGCCGAGTCACCACTAATTTTAACTAATTTTTGTTCTGGATTTAGAGTGAGTTTTATCACATTATTCCGACCTTCATGAGAAAGTAAAGATGCCCGTGAAATAGCATTTAATAGCGTGGTAGCATCAATTTCAAGATCAGTGGTTGAAGTGTCTGGAATTAGCCGACTCGTTTCTGGATAATTCCCTTCTAACAGCCGTGAATAGAACAAGGTATGGCCAAATTTAAAAAGCACCATGTTTTCAGCGATTTGTAATTCAATGGCCTCATTTTGATCAACGATCATCCGTGCTAGTTCAGTCATACTAGTCCCTGGAATAACCACATCGGCTGGTACTTCAACCGTTTCTGGTAAGGTTACTTTGCGTTGAGCTAAACGGTGGCTATCTGTTGCGATTGCCGTTAATTGATTACTCGTAAGTAGAACGTGGATTCCCGTTAAAATTGGTCTACTTTCTTGTTTAGAAACGGCAATCCGAGTTTGATCAATTACTTCGCGAAGTAAGTCTGGTGCGATTTGGACGTTTTCATTGCTTTCCATTTCTGGTAAATGTGGGTAGTTGTTAGCATCTTGGCCATTAACTGTAAATTCTGCGGATCCAGAAATAATATTAGCTTGAAAACCAGTTTTTACTTCTAACGTAACCTTATTGTCAGGCAATTTTTTGATGATTTCGTTGAAGAAACGTGCAGGTAAAACAATGGCACCTGGTTCTTCAATTATTAATTCCAAAGCTCCATTGCTAGTTGAAAGAGTTGACTGGATTGTAATATCTGAGTTACTACCGGTTAGGATTAATTCATTATCCGTAGCAACTAACTTTAACCCGGTTAGAATTTGAATTGTTGTTTTTGATGAAATTGCTCGTAAAACATTTGCTAGTTCATTAATAAATGCTGATCGCTTAATGGAAAATTTCATAGTTTCCTCCAAAGTATAAATAAATATTAATGTATATATATAGTTTAGTAGTAGTAGTAGGTCCTGTGGAGACTGTGGAAAAGTAAAAGAAACAGTTGAGAATATAGGATATTTAGCATGTGGATAAATTGTGGAAAAGCTGGGGATGAATTCAGAGTTTTCCACAACCAAGATAATTTAAGGGGTTAAAGCGGCCTTTAAGTTTTTAATATCATTTTGTAACTGGGAGTCAGCTTGCAATTGTTTTTCAATTTTGTCAATTGCATGTAAAACCGTTGTGTGGTCTTTACCACCGAATTCTTTCCCAATTTTAGGGAGGGAATTATCAGTTAACTCACGAGAAAGGTACATCGCAATTTGGCGCGGAATAACAATGGTTTTAACCCGTTTTTTACCAGTAATATCTGCTTGCGTAATACCGTAGAAATTAGCTACTTTTTTCTGGATTAAATCGATTGTTAAGGCGGTTGTTGGGGCATCACCAATTCCTTGTAAGGCTTCGGCAGCAATTGCCGTAGTAATTGGGGTGTTGTGTAATTGGGCATATACTCGTACCCGCATTAAAGCCCCTTCGAGCTCTCGCACATTGGTATTGATCTTAGTTGCAATGTAGTTGAGGACTTCACTAGGTACGCCTTGGATATTTTCTTCTTCTGCTTTGCGGTTAAGAATGGCAATCCGGGTTTCTAGTCCCGGGGAAGTAATTTCAACAGTTAGTCCCCAAACAAAGCGGGATACCAACCGTTCTGTTAAATTTGGAATTTCTTTCGGGTTTTGATCGGCAGTTAAAACAATTTGTTTACTATTATCGTGCAAAACATTGAAAGTATTGAAAAATTCTAATTCAGTTTCGTTTTTTGAAGCTAAAAATTGCACATCATCAACTAAAAGGGCATCTAAGTCACGATATTCGCGCCGGAATTCTTCTTGGGTCCGGTTTTTAATTGAATTAATATAGTCATTCATAAAGTTTTCGCTAGTAACATATTTGATCTTCGCGTTTGGATTATGAATCAACATATTATTAGCAATTGCTTGCATTAAGTGGGTTTTTCCTAGACCAACTCCTCCATAGATTAAAAGGGGATTGTAAAGGCCACCCGGTTGTTCGGAAGCAGCGTAAGCCGATGCATAGGCAAATTGATTACTCCGCCCTTCAACAAAAGTTTCGAAAGTATACTCAGGATTGAGTGGGGTTTGTTCTTGAAACGTTGGGGTAGCGGCAGTCGTTGATGTAGTCGTTGACTTGTTAATTAAGTTTTTAGTTAAGACATACCGCGGTTCAATATCTTGGCCAGTTTGTTCCCGCAAAATGTGCTTAAGCTGCGTATTTAAGCTCCGTTGCCACCAATCAAGGTGATATTCCGTTGGTACAACAACGGTTAATTGGTGGTTAGAGAGAGAATCAGCTTTTGCCGGAGCAACAACGTTTTCATAAGTTGGACCAGTAATGGTCTGCTTAAACGTGTTCTGGACCGCTTCCCAAAGAGATTCAAGAGAAGAGAGCTCAGTCAAAATTATTCCTCCTCACTGTGGATAATCATAAAACCAAACGATATTTTAGCATTTGTTTTAAAAGTTTTCCACAGGCGGTTAAAAAATATATCCCCAAAAAGCACAACGCTGTGTGGAATTTTTCCACAAGTCAGTGAATTTGAGGAAAAGTGAAGTTTAACTTTGAGTTATCCACAAGAAAATGGGGATATACACAACTCCTAATACTTACTGCTAAAGAAATTCAAGGAGTTTTACACATCCTTGTGGATAACTTAAAACACAAGGGTGTGTAAACTAAAAATCCTTTGGAAAAGACGGTGGAAAACTAAAAAACATTCGAAAATAAAAAACAACGCTGTGGATTATTTGGATAAAACTGTGGAAAACTAAAAAATTTTTCCGCAGGATGAAGGTTTCTTCTAAGAAAAAAGTGTGATATACTTCTACAGTATGTTTAAAGAGTTTGTCTTTTTGGACTTAAAGTAAAGAAATAAAAACAATTTACGAGGAGGTGCAAATCAATGAAGCGTACATTCCAACCAAAGAAGCGTCACCGCGCTCGTGTTCACGGCTTCCGCGCTCGGATGAGCACTAGCAACGGTCGCAAGGTATTAGCTCGCCGCCGTCAAAAGGGCCGCAAGGTATTATCTGCATAGTTTGAGGCCACTATTAAATTAGTGGCTTTTTTAAAAATTTTAGGGGGCAGGGCGTCTGCTAAGGCTATGACTGATAGCCGTCATGCGTCCAGCCCTTTTTTAATACAAACGGGAGCAAAAAAATGCGAAAATCATATCGGGTTAAAAAGGAAAGCGAATTTCAACGGGTATTTGAGACACATCAATCTGTAGCGAACCGGAAATTCATTATTTACCAAATGGCCAAGCCCGGGCAGCCTCATTTCCGAGTTGGAATTTCAGTGGGAAAGAAAGTTGGAAATGCGGTTAATCGTAACTGGATTAAACGGCGAATTCGGCAGACTTTATTAGAAGTTAAGCCCCAATTAAAATCGGAAGTTGACTTTTTAGTTATTGCGCGACCAGCTGCTCACGGATTAGAAATGGCGGAAGTAAAAAAGAATTTAGTTCATGCTTTGAAAATGGCTAACCTATTAGTTGAGGAATAATAAAGATAAAGCGAGGATTGAAGTTTGAAAAAGCATACGAAAAAAGCCCTAAGTTTGTCGGGAATAGGGCTCTTAACGCTAATTTTAGCTGCCTGCTCAAATAAGCCGGTTACTAGTCATAGTACGGGAATTTGGGATCACTATATTGTGTATAATGGTTCGCAATTTATTTTGTGGCTTGCTAAGCACTTTGGTGGCTACGGAATGGGGATCATTATTTTTACGATCTTAGTCCGGGTTTTGATTTTGCCATTGATGCATTACCAAACAAAGTCGATGTTACGGATGCAAGAATTGCAACCACAATTAAAGGCCTTGCAAAAAAAGTATCCTGGCCGGGATCGGGACTCGCTGCAAAAGATGCAAGTTGAACAACAAAAACTATACAAAGAAGCGGGGGTTAATCCATTTGCTTCAATGTTGCCGTTATTGGTTCAACTGCCAATTATGTGGGCTTTATATCAAGCTATCTGGCGGACACCAGAATTAAAGACAGGGTCTTTCCTTTGGTTACAACTAGGACATACTGATCCTTACTTTGTTTTACCAATCTTAGCGGCCTTATTTACTTTTATTTCATCCTGGTTGTCGATGGCTTCTTTACCTGAAAAGAACAGTATGTCGACTACGATGACATATGTAATGCCGATTATGATCTTTGTAATGGCTTTAAACTTCTCAGCTGCTATTACCCTTTACTGGGTAGTTACCAATGCCTTCCAAGTTGTTCAAACGCTGTTGTTGCAAAATCCATTCAAGATCAAACGAGAACGGGAAGAAAAGCAACGAAAGGAACGGCGGCAAAAGAATAAGTTGGCCCATGCGAAGAAGAATGCTTACCGGGGTAAGAAGCGGTAAGATGGCAAGATTTGAAGGCAAAACGGTTGAGCAAGCAAAGGCCGCCGCTGCTATTCAGCTGGGATGTACCGTTGATAAACTAACTTTTAAATTAATTCAAGCCCCTAAAAAGGGATGGTTGGGCTTATTTCGACAGCCAGCAATTATTGAAGCAACCAAGCCGATAACCTTATCGGTGATCAAAAGTGATCATAAACCAGTTCTGACTCCCCTAAAGCCTAGTTCAAGGGATGAAGCGGAAACAGTTCAATCACTAACTGATAAGGAACGAGAACAGTTAGAAAACAAACGGCATTATGAAGCTAATTTGGCCAAAATGAAGACGGAAAGTTTAGCTTTGGTTGATTACCTAATTGATGTTTTTAAGCAATTGGGCGTCGAAGTTCAGCCTCAAATTACACAACAAACCGTTCACGATTTAAAAATTGATCTAACGACGGCAGAACCTGGAAAAGTCGTTGGGTATCATGGGCGGCGGCTTAACGCCATGGAGGTCGTGGCGACCACGTTCTTAATTTATCATGGTGTTAAGGATCCGCAGGTATGGTTAAATGTTGGGGATTATCGGGAACGGCGTAAACGAGCGTTAACTAAACTAGGTCAGCAAAGCGTTACCCGGGTAATCGCTAGTCACCAGGCTGTTTTTCTTGATCCAATGCCAGCTCGCGAACGGAAATTTCTTCACCAAATGCTTGAAAAAGAACCGTTAGTTAAGACATATTCTCACGGTCGCGAACCGTATCGGAGTATTGTGATTGCCTCTAAATAGCCCTAAAACGTAAGGCTTGACTTTTCCAAGGGACATTACTAAAATAACGGTGTTAAAAATAAATCGGATCAATTCGTTAGAGTAGTGAAAGTGCTTTGACCATGGTAACTGAGTAGTTCAGTTGGCTGGGGATGAGCACTTTTTTTATTAGCAGAAAGGAAGATAATAGTGGCAAATTCAGAGTTTGATACGATTGCGGCTATTTCGACGCCGGCCGGCGAAGGTGGAATTTCGATAATCCGGATTAGTGGAAGTGATGCCCTACAGGTTGCTAATCAACTTGTTAAAGATCGGGACCTTACGAAGGTTGCTAGCCATACCATTAATTACGGTCATATTATCGATCCTGAGACGCAAGAAGAAGTTGACGAAGTGATGGTTTCGGTAATGTTAGCGCCGAAAACCTACACTAAAGAAGACGTTGTTGAAATTAATTGCCACGGGGGGTTACTAGCAACTAATCGGACCCTCCAATTAGTTTTGAGTCACGGAGCACGGTTAGCGGAACCCGGGGAATTTACTAAGCGGGCCTTTTTGAACGGGCGGTTAGACCTTTCCCAAGCCGAAGCGGTAATGGACTTGATACGGGCAAAAACTGATCAATCAATGCAAGTTGCTTTGAACCAATTAGATGGTGACCTTTCCCGTTTAATTAAAAAGCTACGACAGGATATCTTAGATGTGCTAGCTCAAGTTGAAGTGAACATTGATTATCCAGAATATGATGCGGTCGAAGAGATGACTAGCCAAATGTTAAAAGAAAAGGCAACTGAAGTGCGACAACACTTAGTCGCTTTGTTGCAATCAGCTAAGCAAGGCAAGGTTTTACGGGACGGCTTAGCGACGGCAATTATTGGCCGGCCAAATGTTGGTAAGTCTAGTTTATTAAACACCTTGCTACATGAAGATAAGGCAATCGTTACTAGTGTAGCGGGAACAACTCGGGATGTGATCGAAGAATATGTCAACGTTAATGGTGTTCCCTTACGTTTGATTGATACTGCCGGAATTCGTAAAACCGATGATCAAGTTGAAAAAATTGGGGTTGAACGAAGTCGGCAGGCCTTAAACGCGGCGGATTTAGTTCTCTTGTTAATCGATGCTTCGCGGGAATTAACGGGAGAAGACCAACAATTGTTAACGGCAACCGAAAAGAAGTCCCGAATTGTGATTTTAAATAAGACCGATTTACCGACTAAAGTTGATGCCAATCAATTAAAGGCAATGTTGGGTGATACACCATTAATTAAGACATCAATTACTGATCATACTGGGGTAGACCAATTGGGCGAAACAATTGCTCATCTCTTCTTTAATCAAGGAATTGAAAGTCATCAAGGGGATGTAATGGTAACAAACGCCCGGCATATTGGTTTGTTACACCAAGCAAAGGAAGCCTTAGACGACGTTTTGAAGGGGTTAGCTGATGGGATGCCAGTTGATCTGGTCCAAATTGATATGACCCGGTGTTGGGATCTTTTAGGCGAAATTACCGGGGATAGTTACCAAGATGAGTTGTTAGATCAACTCTTCAGTCAATTCTGCTTAGGAAAGTAGGGGAATTATGCAAGTTTCAGAAGCAAAGCAATATGAAGCTGGAAGTTACGATGTCATTGTAGTTGGAGCTGGCCATGCTGGTAGCGAAGCGGCTTTAGCAGCGGCCCGGATGGGGAATAAGACCTTATTAGTAACCATTAGTTTGGAAATGGTCGCCTTTATGCCATGTAATCCTTCTTTGGGGGGACCAGCTAAGGGGATTGTAGTCCGTGAAATTGATGCCCTTGGGGGGGAAATGGGCCATAACATTGATAAGACCTATGTTCAAATGCGGATGTTAAACACCGGGAAGGGTCCGGCAGTCCGGGCATTGCGGGCGCAGGCTGATAAGCATGCTTACCACCGACAAATGAAGTTAACTATTGAAAAAGAACCTAACTTGACGCTTCGCCAAGCAACGGTTGATGATCTGATTGTTGAAGATGGCATATGCAAAGGGGTGATTACCAATACTGGGGCTCGGTACCATGCCAAAGCAGTTGTTTTAACGGTTGGGACGGCCGCTCGAGGCAAGATTATTATTGGGGAACTTCAATATGAATCAGGTCCAAACAATTCAAAGTCAGCAGTAAAACTTTCTGAAGCCTTAGAACGGCTTGGCTTTGAACTTGAACGGTTTAAGACCGGGACGCCACCACGGGTTAACGGAAATACAATTGACTATGCGGCAACTGAGGAACAACCGGGGGATGAAACGCCACACCACTTTAGTTTTGATACTCCGGATAGTGCCTATCTCCCAGTTAAGGATCAACTTTCTTGTTGGTTAACTTATACCAACCCAACGGTGCACCAAATTATTCGAGATAATCTTGATCGGGCCCCAATGTTCTCTGGGGTGATCGAAGGGGTTGGGCCACGTTATTGCCCATCAATTGAAGATAAGGTTGTTCGGTTTGCGGATAAGGACCGCCACCAACTCTTCTTAGAACCAGAAGGACGTGATACTGACGAATACTACGTTGACGGTCTTTCAACTTCTTTCCCAGAAGAAATCCAACAAAAAATTTTGCACCAGATTAAGGGGCTAGAAAAGGTTGAAATGATGCGACCAGGTTACGCAATTGAATATGACGTGGTAGCCCCGCATCAATTGCATCCAACTCTTGAAACCAAGTTGGTAAAGAATCTTTATACGGCCGGACAAACCAATGGTACTTCTGGCTATGAAGAAGCTGCGGGTCAAGGTTTAATTGCCGGGATTAACGCTGGTCGGCGGGCCCTTGGCAAGGAACCATTTGTTTTAAAGCGCTCTGATGCCTACATCGGGGTTATGATTGATGACTTAGTTACGAAGGGAACGAAAGAACCATACCGACTTTTAACTAGTCGGGCCGAATACCGGTTGATTCTACGGCACGATAATGCCGATTTCCGCTTGATGGAAAAAGGGCATGACCTTGGCTTAGTTTCCGATGAGCGTCTGGCAAAGATGGAAGTAAAGAAGGCTACAGTAAGATCAGAAATTGATCGGTTGGGTAATATCCGGATTAAGCCGGGTTCCGCCGCCGATGACTTTATCCAAGCTCATGGTGATCATGCCTTAAAGGATTCCTTAACGGCAGCGGCCTTCTTAAAGCGGCCATATGTAACATATGATCGTTTAATGGACTTTATTGATGCACCAGCCAAACCACTTGATCGGCAAGCAAAGGAACAGGTTGAAATTCAACTGAAGTACGAAGGTTATATCAAGAAAGAAGAGGTTAAGGTTAACCGTTTAAAGCGGATGGAAGCGAAGAAGATTCCGGCTAACATCGACTACAGCCGAGTTGACGGTTTAGCAACCGAGGGCCGGCAAAAGTTGGAAAAGATTCGACCAGAGACCTTAGCCCAAGCTTCCCGGATTTCCGGGGTTAACCCAGCCGACTTGGCAATTTTGAGTGTCTACGTCCAGCAAGGCCACAAGAAGACAGAAACTAAAAAGTAGATACCAACTAAGAACCAGGTTAAAATATGCAAAGATCAAGTAAAGAATTGAAAAATTGATTGAAGCATATCTAAAAAACGGTTATGATTGGCTTTTAAGGGTTAACGTAAATTTGAGTGAATGGGAGTTGAAATTTAATGTGTGGAATCGTTACGTTTGTGGACAATGAAGCGCCACAAGTGAAGGATAGTTTAATCCAAACGATGATGAACCGAATTATTCACCGGGGGCCAGATGACTCCGGCCACTTTGTTGACGAAGGGGTTGCGATGGGATTCCGCCGGTTAAGTTTTGTAGATGTTAAGAGTGGGAATCAACCAATTTTTAACGAAAACGACTCAATGGCAATCACCTTTAATGGTGAAATCTATAATTTTAGGCCCCTTCGGGAAGAATTAATTAACTTGGGCCACCATTTCTCCACCCACGCTGATACAGAAGTTATTCTTCATGGGTATGAAGAATGGGGTGAAGATGTTACGAAGCGGTTGCGGGGGATGTTTGCTTTCTTGATTTGGGATCGGGAAAAGCAAGAACTCTTTGGGGCCCGGGACCACTTTGGCATCAAGCCACTTTACTACGGTAAAATGAATGGGACCTTCTTTGTGGGGTCAGAAATTAAGTCATTCCTTGACCACCCAAATTTTGAAAAACAATTAAATAAAAAGGCCTTAAAGCCATACATGACTTTCCAATACCCAGCAACTGACGAAACTTTCTTTAAGGGCATTTACAAGTTGCCAGAAGGCCACTTTTTCCACTACCAGGATGGAAAGTTCACCATGAAGCAATACTGGGATGCGGAATTTGATGCGGATGATGAAAGTTTTGATGAAGCCGTTGATAAGATTGAGGCGGCAGTTTCCGAATCCGTTAAGGCCCACTCTTTCGCTGACGATGGGATTAAGGTTGGTTCTTTCTTATCAGCCGGGGTCGATTCAAGTTACGTTACGGCGATGATGCGCCCAGACGAAACCTTCTCAATTGGGTTTGACCAAGGATATGATGAAACCAAACAAGCCCGGGAATTAGCGGCAAAATTAAACTTAAAGAATACCGATGCTAAGTTGACAAATGATGAAGCTTTCCATAAGTTCCCATTAATTCAATACTATTTAGATGAACCAGATTCTAATCCATCGGTAGTCCCATTGTACTTCTTGACGAAGCTAGCAAAGGACAACGGTTACAAGGCAATGTTGTCTGGGGAAGGGGCCGATGAACTATTTGCTGGTTATACAGCTTATGGTTACAACACTAACTCCAAGGCAATTAAGTGGTTAACCGATCAATTAAAAAAGCTTCCAAAGGCTAAGCGGCAAAAGATTGCCAACTGGTTAAAGCACCATAAGAACTTCCATGGTCGTTTACACATGTACAATAACCTAGCAGCCGCACGGGATTCCTTTATTGGGCAAGCCCGGGTCTTCACTCCTGAAGAAGCCGAAGCTATTTTACAACCCGAATTTAACGATGCGCCAAGTGTTCAAGCGATCGTCGATAAGACCTACGATAAAATTGATGATCGAGACGTACCAGAACTTTCGAAGAAACAATACTTAGATATTCACCAATGGATGCCAGGTGACATCTTATTAAAGGCCGACAAGATGAGTATGGCCAACTCCTTGGAACTCCGGGTACCATTGTTAGATAAGGAAATGATGAAGGTTGCTGGCCACACCCCAGCCAAGTATTTGATGACTGATCAAGGAACGAAGTGGGCTTTCCGGATGGCAGCGAACCGCCACTTACCAGAAGAATGGGCAACACGGGAAAAACTTGGTTTTCCAGTACCTGTCCGTGAATGGTTACGGCAAAAGGACTTCTACGAAGAAATTGTTGAAATTTTGAAGCAAGACTTCGTTAGTGAATTCTTTGATCAAGAAAAGATTTTGAAGATGGCCCAAGATAACTTTGAAGGTAAGACCGATGATCGACGGAAGATTTGGACGATCTACACCTTCCTAGTTTGGTACAAGCTTTACTTTATTGATAACTTTAACCCCCACGAAGAAGTTAACTTAGTTAAGGCTGGTGCTAAAGCCTAATTTAAATAAAGCCCTGCTAAGGTCGAAAGTCGAGTTAGCAGGGCTTATTTTATTGGTTAAATGTTGTAAAATTAAAATTAGTGAATTTAACAAGCGGAGGAATTGATCCAATGAGTTTAACCCTAACGGAGGCCGTAGCTTTATTGAAAGAGCACGATCTCTTAGTTACAGTTGTTAATCAAAATGCAACCGAGTTTCAAGCGGTTGAGTATGATTCGCGGAAGGTAAAGACAGCTAACACCCTCTTTTTCTGTAAGGGGGTTGGTTTTCAACCTCAATACCTAGCTCTTGCCGTCGAAAAAGGGGCGGTTGCTTATGTCGCTATGCAAGCTTACGATCAGCCAGTAACCGGGATTATAGTCAAAGATGATCAAAAGGCAATGGCATTATTATCAGCGGCTTTTTACGATTATCCACAAAATGAACTTTTTGTGATTGGAATTACAGGTACCAAGGGGAAAACAACTACCGCTTACTTTACGACGAATGCTTTAGAAACGAGTACGGCAAAGAAGACCGCTTTAATTTCGACTTTAAATACGGTTTTAGGCCCCAAACCTGATCAAACCTTTAAGTCGAAGTTAACCACTCCCGAGTCGATGGATTTATTTGCGGATATGCGGGAAGCCGTTGATAATGGGATGAACCATTTAGTAATGGAAGTTTCCTCCCAGTCGTACTTAAAGAACCGGGTCTACGGATTAAAATTTGATGTTGGGATCTTCCTTAACATCAGCCCAGACCACATTGGTCGTAATGAACATCCAACCTTTGCAAACTATTTGTATTGCAAGGAACAACTGTTGGTAAATGCCAAGGTCTGCATCATTAACCGGGAAATTGAAGTTTTTGATCAATTACTCCAAGCAGCGAAGGCAACCACGGATCCAGATAAGATTTTTGTCTTTAGTCAAACCGAACAACCAGGGGTGGACTTTGTTTATCATTCTTTGGAAAGTAACCTGGCAGAATCAAAATTTGAATTACAAGCTAAGAGTCAAAAGGCCCAAGAATTGGCTTTAACTGGTGAATACGTAGCAAGTGTTCCTGGTGACTACAATGAAGGTAATGCCACGGCAGCGATTATTTCAGCTGGTTTAGCCGGGGCCACGGCACCAATGATTCAAGCGGCCTTAAAGCAGACTCACATTCCAGGTCGGATGGAAGTTTTACCAACTAAGGGCCACGGCACAGTTTACATTGACTACGCCCATGATTACGCCAGTGTAAAGCGGTTGGTGGCTTTTTTACGGGCCCAAACTCAAACGAAAGAAGATCGAGTAATTGTCGTTCTCGGGGCAACTGGGGATAAAGGAATTTCGCGGCGACAAGGCTTTGGTAAGGCGCTTTCCGAAGAACGGGCTGATTACGTAATTTTGACCACTGATGATCCTGGATTCGAAGATCCGAAAGCAATTGCCGAAGAAATTGACCGCCATATTGATCATGATCAAGTTGGTCACGTTGAATATATTGCTGATCGGGCATCAGCAATTGAAAAGGCCATTACGATGAGTAAAAATGATATGGTAGTAATTGCTGGGAAAGGGGCTGATGCCTACCAAAAGGTTAAGGGCCAAGACTTACCTTACCCGAGTGACTTGGTAGTTGCTAAGCAAGTAATCGAAAAACTAGGAGCACAACCAAAAAAATAGTGGTTAAATTAGGCTGATCAGGCTATCATAAAAGATGAGTTAAAATGGACGAGGAGAAAACTTTATGAAAGCATTTAAACAGGTTATGAGCTGGGTTATCCCAGTGGTAATTGGATTATTAATTGCCTTTTTAATCCGGGCCTTTGTATTACAGCCAGTTCGGGTTGATGGACCGTCAATGCTCCCAAATTTACAAAACAATGAACGAGTCATCACTTGGAAACAAGCAAAGATCCACCGGGGAAGTGTGGTTGTCTTTGATGCTAATGGTGTTGATCCACAAGTTTCCCAGAAGACTTACTACGTTAAGCGGGTAATTGGCTTACCTGGGGATACGGTTGAAGCGAAGAATGGGAAACTCTATGTTAATGGCAAGTTAGTTCGGCAAAGCTATATTAATAAGTATCAGCGGAAAGAAGGAACTGGGAATTGGACGTTAAAGTCAATTTCCGTTCAGAATAGTTGGCTAAAGAATAGTGGCACAACAAAGGTGCCAGCTGGAGAATACTTTGTTCTTGGGGATCACCGGAGCGTTTCTAACGATAGTCGGTACTATGGTTTTGTTCCAAAGAGTAAGCTTCTTGGAGTTGTGCATGTTGGTTTCTGGTCAGGAAATCAGACTAAAAAGAGCAACGTTAATGATGAGTGGAAGCATTATTTCCAAGCTAATTAGATAAGATCTGGAAAGGATAAGGAAGGCAGTATTGCCTTGACCGCATAGTTTCTGTGTAATATTCGGAGATGAAAGAGGGAGCCAGGAAGAAACTCTTGTTTCTTCCTGGCTCCCTCTTTTTAGTATACAGTAACTACGGTTGAGAATTTAGTTTTCCCGGGAGTAGTTAGCAATGTCTTGCAAGATTTCATCAAGGAAGGCTTGCTTGCTCATGCTAATTTGGTCTTGTTCACCGTACTTCCGAACAGAAACTGATTCATTAGCCATTTCATCGTCCCCAACAACTAAGGTGTAAGGAACCTTTTGGGTTTGAGCTTCCCGAATCTTGTAACCCATCTTTTCGTTCCGGTGGTCAACCTTAACTCGGATGTTAGCGGCCTTCATTTGGGCAGCTAACTTGTCGGCGTATTCACCATGCTTGTCATCAGAAACCGGAATGATCGTTACTTGTTGTGGTGCTAGCCAAGTAGGGAAGGCTCCCTTATAGATTTCCGTTAAGTAAGCGATGAACCGTTCCATCGTCCCGACAACTCCCCGGTGGATCATAACTGGCCGGTGTTGCTTACCATCTTCCCCAACGTAGTGAAGGTCAAACCGTTCTGGCAACATGAAGTCTAATTGGATGGTAGACATCGTTTCTTCGTTACCAAGGGCCGTCTTAGTTTGAATATCAAGCTTTGGACCGTAGAAGGCAGCTTCCCCTTCAGCTTCGTAGTAATCAAGGCCAAGGTCGTCCATAGCACCCTTTAACATCTTTTGGGCTTGTTCCCACATTTCGTCATTAGCGTAGTACTTTTCCGTGTTCTTAGGATCCCGGTAGGAAAGCCGGAAAGTGTAGTCCGTAATGTCGAAGTCACGATAAACACTCATGATCAACTTTAAGATCTTGGCAAATTCATCTTGAATTTGGTTCAAAGCAACGAAGGTGTGACCGTCGTTCAAGGTCATTTCACGAACCCGTTGCAAACCAGAAAGGGCCCCGGACTTTTCGTAACGGTGCATCATTCCAAGTTCAGCAATACGAAGTGGAAGATCCCGGTAGGAACGAATGTGGTGTTTGTAAACTTGAATATGGGATGGGCAGTTCATTGGCCGTAATTCAAGCATTTCACCATCACCCATGTCCATTGGTGGGAACATGTCGTCGCGGTAGTGTTGCCAGTGACCAGATGTCTTGTAAGCATCCAGGTTCATTAAAACTGGGGTGTAAACGTGTTCGTAGTCGTCAGCGACTTCCCGGTCAATAATGTAACGTTCGATTGTCCGCCGAATGGTAGAACCCTTAGGCATCCAATATGGTAAACCAGCACCAACTTTAGGATCAACGAAGAAGAGGTCAAGTTGGTTCCCAATAACCCGGTGGTCGCGTTCCTTAGCTTCTTGACGAGCTTTGAGATCAGCGTCAAGGTCATCGTTGTTAAAGAAGACCGTCCCGTAAATTCGTTGAAGCATTGGATTAGAGGACATCCCCTTCCAATAAGCTCCGGCAACGGATAAGAGCTTGTAGTGCTTAACTACGTTTGCGTAAACCAAGATTGGGGCATTAGCGATGATTGCAACATCACCCAGCTTGTACATGGCTACCTTGCCGTCTTGGGCGTGTTCCTTTAGGAGTTCGTTAGTAAATTGGTCGTCACCGGCAGTGGCTAAGGCATCATCCAAAGCAACTTCAGCGAATTCAACCTTTAAGCCATCCTTAGCAATTTGCTTCATGGCGGCTTCCAGACCAGCTAATTCGTCAGCGGAAACTTGTTGGTCATCCTTGTCAGAGTCAACGTAGAATTGGTCGTCTTCGGCAACAGAAGCGCCAAGGCGAATCCCATCAAATTCCTTAATTAAAGCGGCTTTCAACATCAAAGCAGCCATTTGACGTAAGGCGGTAAGGGCTTTGTCATTGCCGTCCCGTTCAATTTTTTCAACTTGACCATCTGGGGTCATTACTGCAACTTGTGCCATGTATCAATCTCTCCTTTGATAAAAATAAAAAACGTCCCTCAGATCGATAAAACGATCTAAGGGACGTTGGTTAACAAAACTCAGCGTGGTTCCACCCAAATTTAAGGTTCACAAAAAACCTTCTCAATGGTGGATAACGGTCACGACCCGGAGCACCTTATTTCGGTGTCAAAGACGAAGGTGGTACTAGCAATGGTCCTAACGGTTCTTCCAGCCTAGGAACCGCTCCCTGAATAGGAATCCAAAACTAACATGTCCTTCAATTAATGCTGATTATAGCATTTTAAACCTTAGTGTCAAGCGTTGATAATAAAAAGAGAGCAGGAAAATTCTCGATGGTGACGTATTAAAAAGGACGATCCTTATAGATAAGGTAACCAGAGAAAATTTACTGTCGTTCGTGAGCTCACGCAGATCATACCGCTTGTAAGAAAGTCCTACCTGATCGTAGTTGCTGAGTAACATTGGGAGATGAAAAAGAGGCCAGAAAGAAACTCATGTTTCTTCCCGGCCTCTCCCTACTTTCAATTAGTATTTCCCGGGAAATTAAACTGCCAATTCTTTCCCGTATTCATTATTGATAGTTTCAACAACATCCTTTGCATGCATATTGTCTTCAACGATTGTTTCACCGTCTCGAAGAGTATACTTACCATTTTCGTCAAGGTTATTGAAATCAACAGCTTTTCCATTTGCGTCCACAAAATCAAACTTTGAATTTTCAAAATTCTTTAAAGCATCTGCGTTAATTTCCATAAGTAATACGCTTCCTTTCAACCTTTATGGTAACACTTATCGGTTAGAAAGTTAAATTTATTTAATTGGTTTGACTAGCATTAGTACTATTGGCACCACTACTAGTTTGCGTACTATTGGCGTTTGATGGAGTGCTGTTGTTATTAGAATTATTGTTGGTAGTTGTTGTTGAACTTGCTTGACTAGATTGTTTTTGTTGAGTGTCAGTGTTGTTAGTATTGCCATTATTGGTATTAGTGTTGGTCGTTGAATTGGTATTTGTTGATCGTTGAGTGGAATTATTACGAAGCTCGTAAGTTGATTGGATATCATCGGTTCCCGTTGACGAAGTTGTCGAACTACTTGAATGATGCTTGTGCTTCTTTTTACTACTTGAGCTACTAGAAGAGCTCTTTTTATGTGAGGAGCTCGTTGAAACGGTTGAGTCACTGCTTGTGCTTACTGGATTTTGTTGCTTAATAAGGAAGGTGATAAAGAAAATTACTAGGGCAGCAACGGCGATACCTAAGACTGCTTTGTAAATTCGATGGTGACCTTTACCACCAGTAAATTTTAAGTGGTGCCTTTTATGTTTAGTAGTGGTAACAATCGTTGGTTGGCGATGGTTTTTTTTACGATTAGCCCGTTGCTCGTTTTCTTCCATCCGTAAGGCTGCCCGAGTACCTGGGACAGGCTGTTTTGAAGATGGAGTATCGCGATCATTAAAATGGAGAATTAACGGTTTCTTCTTTTTTTGTTGGTGGGCACGTTTATGTTCCGGGCTATCATAGAGGTCGACCCGGCTCAAACGCTTTTTTTCATTATCATTATTCAAGGTATTCACCTCTTTTTCATTAATTTGGTTGTTTCAATTATAGCATTATGCTTCCATAGTTGAAAAATAACGATCATTTTTTTCAATTAAAGTTGACTAACTTCAAATTCTAATAAAGAAGGATGAAGAATTTTTGAAAAACCCCCTAGTTTTTCTTAAAAAGCTAGGAGGTTTCAAAATTAAAGGAAAAATTATCAGCGATTTCTAAGACAGTTTTATCATAATTTACTGAGTAATATCCAATTAAATTGAGTGACAAAATCCAATTGCCCGGAAGTTAGCCTACTTTGCGGTTGGTAATATGATCCGCCAACAGCATCATGCGCCTTGCCATATCGTTGATTATTACTACCGGTAAAGAAAAACGACCTTATCCAAAACTGAATAAGGTCGCAATGGTAGCTTGGATGGATAAGACCCTAAAATGCCTCTTAGCCATTGTCAAGCACCATGATCGATACCGTTATCGGTATCATGGTTTAAGGCCCTTAGTTGAGGGTTAACCCTCTTCTTTAATATACCACTTTTTCCTGATTTTTAAATTCTTATTTAGATCAGGTTTGTTTAGTGTACGCTAATTTTCGATAACTTTTCGCTTGACTACTAATCGTAGGAAAGAGGGTGGGAAAAAACAAGCGTTTCTTCCCACCCTCTCTTGCATCTCCGAATGTTACTTAGTAACTAAGGCCGTCAAGGAGCTTTTTTCCCAACCTCTCTCAAATTAGACCAATTTAGTTTTAAAAATTCTATCAGTACCAGTTGATGAAGAGCCGAAAATAAAAGTTGGGGAATTTAAAGTTATTCCAACCTATCTTCGATAGTAAATTATTAATCGGTAGCGGCTTTAGTACTATCTTCCCAAGGATGAGCTTGATGTTCTTTAGCAAAGCGTTTGTTCCCACGGTAAAGTTCAACCACGGTCCAAGTTAAGAGGGCAATAATGATAATGATTGCTAGGTAAGCGAGGAGATCAGCGGTACCTTTTTTCCAAATGCCAAAGCCTTCGAACGTACTTGGGAGGTTCATTAGATTTAAGAAGGTTAAACCAATTACAGAGATCCACCCAAGCCACCTAGTCCAAGTAGCATTTTTGAATTCACCCATTTCTACTTCACTATTGGTCATCATTAAGAGTGGTAACATAGAGAATGGGAGAGCGAAGGCCAAGAAAACTTGGGAATTTTCCATAAGCATATTAATAGCATAATGTTGCTGAAGTTCGGTTTCACCGGCCGTCATCCCAACACAAAGGAGAACAGGAATCACGGAGAGTAACCGAGTTACTAATCGCCGGGCCCAGAGGGGCATCCGCATGTGGACGAAACCTTCCATGATTACTTGCCCGGTTAGAGTACCAGTAATAGTAGAATTTTGTCCAGAAGCTAGCAGTGCTACCGCAAAGAGTGTCGAAAGCACCCCAGTCTTAGCAACGGCGATCAAGATACCATTGCTTAACATTGAAGTATTATTTAAGGCTTCATATAAACCAAAGAAAGAAGTGTCTTTGACCGCACCGTTCTTAAAGACCGCAACCCCCATAATTAACAGCAAGGCGTTAACGATGAAGGCAAGGGAAAGTTGAATATTAGAATCCCAAGTTGTAAATCGCACGGTTTGACGAATATCTTCAATTTTAGTGTGGTCTAGTTTCCGTGTCTGTGATATGGCGGAGTGAAGGTAGAGGTTGTGCGGCATAACGGTCGCTCCAATAATTCCTAACGAACCACTTAATGGTGAAATCCCGCCAACTACTGGACTGCTAGCTATTGCATGCGGGGTTGGTACTAAACCAGCCAAAGCGGCACCCCAGTCAGGCTTTGAAAGGATAACTTGATAAGCAAAGACAAATAGAATTACTAAAATTAGGCAAGCAACTAAGGCCTCAATTTTTCTGAATCCAATCTTGGTAAGTAGTAAGAGTACCAAGACATCGAGGACCGTAATGAAGACCGCAGTAATTAATGAGATATGGAACAATAAGTTCAAGGCGATTGCGGCTCCAATAACTTCGGCAATATCAGTAGCCATAATTGCTAGCTCAGTCATAATCCATAAGATAATTCCTAACGCCTTCCCGGTCCGCGCCCGAATGGCCTGAGCTAAGTCCATTTGGCTAACGATCCCAAGTTTGGCTGCCATGTTTTGTAGTAACATCGCGATCAAACTTGAAATCAGGATGGTCGTCATTAATGTATATTGGAAACTCTGCCCCCCAGTAATCGAAGTCGACCAATTACCAGGATCCATATAACCAACGGCAACTAAAGCCCCTGGTCCAGAGTATGCAAAGAGGGTTCGCCAGAAGCTTTTACCGTGTGGTACTTCAACTGTTCCGTTAATTTCTTCCAAGGATTTCCCGTTGGCATGTTCAATTAACTTATGCTTCCGGCCTTGATTTTTTGTGTTATCCACGCCAAATCCACCTTTCTATTCTGAAATTATTCCTAAGTATAAGATTAACTTTCAAGGAACACCTTTGTTAGGTTAGCATAAAAAATAATATCTTGCAATAGAAAATGCCGTTTTTAAGCGTTTTGAAGCGAATAACTAATTTCTAAATAAAAGTAGGTTAGGATAGTTAAGGTTAACTATGATGATAAAATCACAAATTTAGAATAAAGGAAAGTAAAAAAACCTAGACTAGTATAAAGACTTGATATTGCTTATTTTAAAGGTCTTTTCAAGTAATGAAGTGACAAGAAAAAATATGACAAGCGGTTGACACAAGAAGCAAAACGAGTATACTTATAACCATCAAATGATTTTTTTCACAAGTTGAGAGAGGGAGAGAAAAATGAAAGCACTTGTTTTACAAGAAATTAAGGATTTAGCAGTTCAAGAATATGATGTTCCTGAAGTTAAGCCAGATGAAGTCTTAGTTCATACTGCCTTTGCTGGGATTTGTGGGACGGATAAGGCTTTGTACGCTGGGTTACCAGGGTCTGCTTCTGCTGTGCCACCGATTGTTTTGGGACACGAAAATTCAGGGGTGGTTGCAAAAGTTGGTTCTGCAGTTACGAATGTTAAGGTTGGTGACCGAGTAACGGTTGACCCAAACATTTATTGTGGTCAATGCAAGTACTGCCGGACGCAACGGCCAGAATTATGTGAACACCTTGATGCCGTAGGGGTTACCCGTGATGGTGGGTTTGAAGAATACTTCACAGCCCCAGCTAAGGTTGTTTACCCAATTCCAGATAACGTTTCCTTGAAGGCCGCAGCGGTAATTGAACCAATTTCTTGTGCAATGCATGGGGTTGATCTCTTAGAAACTCACCCATACCAAAGCGCATTAGTACTTGGTGATGGGTTTGAAGGTCAACTTTTTGCCCAAATTTTAAAGGCGCGGGGAGTTCACGAAGTTACTTTGGCTGGTCGGTCTGACGAAAAGCTTGCTAACAACCGTGAACACTTTGGGGTAAAGACGATTAACACCACTAAGGAAGAAATCCCGGCCGACAGTTTTGACATTGTGGTTGAAGCTGTTGGTTTACCGGCAACTCAAGAACAAGCTTTAGCAGCCGCTGCTCGGGGCGCTCAAGTTTTGATGTTTGGAGTTGGTAACCCAGACGATAAGTTCTCAGTTAACACTTACGATGTTTTCCAAAAGCAATTAACAATTCAAGGGGCTTTCATTAATCCTTACACCTTCGAAGATTCAATTGCTTTATTGGCATCTGGCAAGGTTGACCCACTACCACTTTTCTCCCACGAACTTGATTTAGACGGGGTTGAAAAATTTGTTTCTGGTAAGTTAGGAAAGGTCTCCAAGGCCATTGTTAAGGTCGGGGGCGAAGAAGCCTAAACGCTTAAAAAATCAATCTCTAAATCTTAAAAAAGATGAGTTGCGAAATATCGCACTCATCTTTTTTTGAACTACAGTTGACACTGTGTCACTTCAAGTGTTAAAGTTAGTCAAAATGACACGATGTCACTAAGGGGGATGGAAATGCCTAGTCAAACATTTGAGAACTTAAAAGCAGAAAAAAAGGACCGGATTCAAGCTGCGTTACTCCACGAATTTAGTACTTATGGCTTACCAGACGCTCAAGTTGCTCGGATTGTCAAGGAAGCACAGATTGCCCGGGGCGCTTTTTATAAATACTTTGGCGATTTAGAGGATGCTTATTGGTGGTTATGGCGGCAAGCTCTTAATCAAATTCATTCAGAAGATGAATTAACGGGGCGGTTAGCTAAAACTCCAGCGGAATATACAGAACAAGTGTGCCGTTTTATTACACAAGGGGAAGCTAAGGGACTGAAGGATTTAATAACTCTGCACTATACCGTAAATGAGGCTTATTTGCACAGTCAGCCGGTTATGCCACCACGGTTTAAGGCTGAGACATGGGCGGTGATGACGCTAACCCACCAAGCAGTGCGGGAATGTTTACTTGATGAAGAGGATGAAGAAGCAATTCTCCAACGTTTAGAAACGGTATTGAAAAAGTTATTAGGAGGGAAATAATTTGTTTTTAGCGCTTAATGAAATGAAGCATGAAAAGGTTCACTATGGCCTAATTGTTACGATGGTAACCTTAATTGCTTACCTAATCTTTATGTTACTGGGGCTAATGTTAGGTCTGGCAAAAGAAAACACAGCTGCAGTTGATAGTTGGCAAACCCAAACCGTAATTTTAAATAAGGGTGCCAATATCAATCTTAATCAATCAGTGATTCCAGCAAATGAACTCCCAAAATTAAAAGCTGGAGATTCATTAGTTGGGCAAAGTCCATTAGTAATTACCAAGAAAAATGGGGCGGATAAGCAAAGTGCCCAACTAATTGGGTTGAAGGCAAATCAATCAATTGCCAAAAAGGTTACTTTGAGTGAAGGTCGTTGGTGGAAAAAAGCAAACGAAGTTGTTTTGGCAGATTCTTTAAAGAACAAGGGATACCATTTAAACCAAAAAATTAAGTTTAGTGGTCAAGCCAAGACTTACCGGGTTGTAGGGTTTGCTAAACAAAGTACCTTAAATGTGACCCCAATTGTCTACAGTCAATTAAGCGTTTGGCAACAACTTAAAGGCGGGAGGCAATTCGGAGCTAGCGCAATTTTTAGTACCCGGCAATTCAAGTATGAGCATGACAACCTAAAAAGTTATACCAAAGCTAAGTATGTCCAAAAATTACCAGGTTATAGCGCTCAAAATCAAACCTTTGCAGCGATGATTGGTTTCTTAATGGTAATTTCAATGGCGATTATTGGTGTCTTCTTATATATTTTAACGATGCAAAAACTCCCAAACTATGCAGTTTTACGGGCCCAAGGAATTTCAACGGGTACGTTAGTCCGAGCGACAGTTAGTCAAGCAATCCTATTAATGGCTGTTGGGGGCGTGTTAAGCCTGATCTTAACGGCTTTGACAAGTTTAACTTTGCCAGAAGCGATGCCATTTCTGATTAATTGGCCACTTGCGATTGGTTTGACTTTAGTAATGGTCATCCTTGGAACATTAAGTTCAGTGATTCCAGTGAAATTAATCCAACGTGTTCAGCCACTAGATGCATTAAATTAGGAGGGATTAAATGCCAGTAATTGAATTAAAACAAATCAGTAAGTTCTACGGTGAAGGTGTTGGCCGGGTTCAAGCGTTGAAAAAGGTTGATTTCCAAGCATCAACGGGTGAATTAAATCTCATAATTGGTCCTTCTGGTTCAGGGAAGAGTACCTTTTTGACAATCACCGGTGGTTTACAATCCCCTAGTGAAGGACAAGTCCTGATTAATGGAAAAGAGACAACCAAATTATCAAATAAAGAGCGCGACCGAATGCGGCTTGAAGAGATTGGCTTTGTCTTACAGTCCTACAACCTATTACCTTACTTAACCGTTCAACAGCAGTTTGAACTGGTTGATCGAGTAAAAAAACAGGGAAATCTTTCACAAGCGGAACTCCAACATTTACTAGAAGAACTGGGGATTAGCCAACTTGTTCATAAGTTTCCGGATCAGCTTTCAGGTGGTCAAAATCAACGGGTAGCAATTGCTCGGGCCTTGTATGCTAATCCACCAATTATCTTAGCTGATGAACCAACTGCGGCCTTAGACAGCGAACGAGTAAAAACTGTTGGTCAGTTATTTAAAGACCTAGCAACCAAGCGACAAAAGGCAGTAGTAGTGGTGACTCACGATCAACGGTTAATGCCATTCGCCGATCGGATTACTAAAATCGAAGATGGTCAATTGACCCAAGTTAAATAATAGGGTTTGATCATAGTTAGTAATCTTTGGAGATACAACGAGGTTGAGGATGGGGGAATCCCCAGCTTCAAGCTCGTTTTCTGGTTAATTATGTAAAATTCGCTAACTGGTTCTTAAGTCGGAAATCAACTATAATTTAGAGAGCTAACTATCATTAAAAAGCGGAGGCGACGAGATGGCATTATTAGAGTTAGCCGACATTCATAAGTCTTACTACCTAGGAAAAGAGGAATTTCCGGTTTTAAAAGGAATTGATTTACAGCTTGAACGAGGTGAATTTGTATCCATTCTCGGCGAATCCGGGGGTGGAAAAACGACCCTCATGAATATTATTGGGGGACTTGATCGCGAATTTGAAGGAATGGTTAAAGTTGAAGGCCAAATCTTAGATCACCAAAAAGAAAAACAATTAGACGAATACCGGCGGGCAATGGTCGGTTATATTTACCAATCGTATAATCTAATTCCCCATTTGACGGTGTTAGACAACGTGATGGTTTCACTAGAAATGACCACTTTAAGACCGGTCGAAAAAAAGCAACGAGCAATTCAATTACTAACCGAAGTGGGGCTTAGTGACCATATTAAAAAACACCCTCGTCAGCTATCTGGGGGCCAAAAACAACGGGTGGCGATTGCCCGGGCACTAGCTGCCGACCCGCAAATTATTATCGCTGACGAACCAACGGGAGCCCTTGATGCGCAAAATACCCAAGAAGTCTTGGAAATCTTGGACCGAATTGCCCAAGATGGAAAGTTGGTAATTGCCGTTACCCACTCCAACGAGGTTGCTAACCACGGGACGCGGATCGTTCGGTTAGCTGATGGAAAAATTGAAGCTGATGAACAGCTACGGTCATCTTACCCGGTCCAAGAAGGGAAAAGGCTAACGCCCCAGCCTTTACCGGCAATTTCAAGTTATCGGACGGCTTTTAAACACCTGATGTATAATTTCTGGCAAAATTCATTAATTATGCTTGGGGTTGGAATTGGGCTTTTTGCGGTGATCCTTTTTAGCGGAATTGGGAATGGGGTCAATGGTTATCTCCAAAATCAAATCAACAAGGTTGCTAATCCCGAAGTGATATCGGTGCTTAAGAATCAAACAGGGAAAAAGATGACTAATGAGCAGTTGCAATCATCAATTCAAAATATCGCAGCTAACCTTCAAGGCTCAACGATTAAGGAAAGTGATATTCATCGGATTGAGCAATTGAAGGGAGTTAAAAGAGTTGAAGAAGGTTACATTATTCCGGCTTACCAGTTAACTAATCAAGCTAAAGAACAAAGTGGTACGATGATGCAAACCTGGTCCTTAGCTGAGAAAAAGGACTTGTTAAAGGCTGGACACATGCCAAAAAATGGAGAGTTAGTCCTCAAAAAACAAGATGCAATTGAACTTTTTGGTAACCATTCAATGAAATCGTTTATCGGTAAGACTGTAAAGATGGAATTTCAGTGGGTTAATGCTCAGAAACAACCAATGATAATCAACCTTAACTTAAAGGTTGCTGGGATTACTGACGGAACGAGTAGTGCGACGGTGATTAATGCGCCAACTGTTCGCCAAGCTTTAAAACGGGCTAATGCAATTTCAGAACCAAATTTACTGGCAGTTAAAGTTAAGTCACTTGATCAAGTAAGTCATGTTGCTAACCAAATTAATAACTTACGGACGAATGGCAAACGAGTTGTTGGGGCAATTACCATTGGTTCAGTTCTTAAGCGGGTTAATACCTATGTTAAATTAGCTGCCAACATCTTAGCTGCAATTGCTGGAATTTCGCTATTGGTTTCTGCTTTGATGATTATTGTGACAATGTACATGTCAGTATCTGAGCGGACAAAGGAAATCGGAATTTTGCGGGCTTTAGGTGAACGGAAGAAGGATATTCGTCGCCTCTTTACTGCTGAATCATTATTAATTGGGCTTTTTGGGGCAGTTTTTGCCCTGGTTATTTCGTTGCTAGTAGCTTGGGGACTAAATGTCTCTTTAGCACATTTGATAAAATATCAAATCGTCCAAATTACCGTTGGAAACGTAATTTTTGCCTTTTTAGCAGCGATCATTATCTCTTTTTTGGCCGTAGTTTTGCCAGCCCGTCGAGCAGCGAATTTAAATCCGATTGAAGCCCTTGCGGAAGACTAGTTATTTTTGCTAAAACGGGTTAGGATAAGATGAAAAAAGTAAGCAGGAACGATTTGTAAAATTAATAAATATGCTAAGATAGAAACGGTAAAAAAGGGGTGCTAAATATGGGAAATAGAGATCGACGAAAATTAATTAAACAATTAATCACGGATTTTAAAATTAGTACGCAAGAGGAATTATTACAACGGTTAAAAGATGCAGGGGAAGAAGCGACCCAAGCAACGATTTCACGGGATTTGCATGCACTCAATGTTGCAAAAGTGAACGATGAAAATGGACATTCCTATTATATTCGCGTCGAAAATGCGGGGCCGAAGATTAATCAGCGGATGTATGAGATGATAAAAAATACGGTTGAATCGATTACTACGGTTCAATTTATTAATGTCATTAAGACAACCCCAAACTCAAATTACGCCACTATTTTAGCTGGACTATTTGACGACAGCCAGATGCCTGAAGTTACAGGGACTCTAGCGGGGAATGATACTTTCATTACAATTAGCCAGACTCCAGAAGAGGCAAAAAAGATTAATCAATTAGTGCAGAAGTATATGGAACATTAGCAAAACGAAAGAAATGGGCTGGTGCGACCGTCAGGGAAGCAACGGCCATTTAGCTACTGCTTTGACCTTAGTTACTGAGTAACCTTCGGAGATGCAAAGGAGGCCAGGAAGAAACGTGCGTTTCTTCCTGGCCTCTCTTTCTTTATTATCGTCCTAAATTAGAATTTTCAACGGCATCCGCAATTAGGGACATGATTTGGGGACTAGTTAATTGATAAACCATGTTTTTGCCATGTCGGCTTGCTGATACCAGATTTTTTTGTTTTAGTAATTTTAATTGATGAGAAACGGCGGATTGTTCCCATTCTAATGAAGCGCTGATTTCTGAAACAGTCATGCGACTTTGCATTAGTAAATATAGTAATTGTAATCGTTTGGGGTGACCGAGAACTTTAAATAGGGAACTAACTCGTTGGAGCTCTTCTTGGCGAAGTGATTGATAATTCACCATGGGATTACCCCCTTTAAAGAAATTTGTTAAAAAATGAAGTGGCTACACGAGGGAAGCTACTTCATTTTTTTGTTTTACCTTAGAGTGAGAGTTTTTGACCAACGTAAATTGTATAAGGCTGGCTAATATTATTTTGAGAAGCTAATTGTTGCCAATTAATTCCGAACCTAGTAGCAATGGCATAAAGGGTGTCACCGCTATTAACGGTATAAGAACTAGCAGTAGTAGTGTTATTAGTTTGGGTAGTAACATTTGAAGTTGTTGTACCACTAAGCTTTAAGGTTTGACCAACATAGATCATGTTAGGGTTTGAAATACCATTTGCACTTGCTAAGGCTTCATAAGTAGTACCGTGGGAACTAGCAATTCCGGAGAGGGTATCACCGTTTTTGACAGTGTAAGTACCCTGAGCAGAACTTGTCGTCGTCTTAGTAGTACTAGTTTGAGTAGCTGAAGAACTATTAGCAAGCTTTAAGGTTTGTCCAACGTAGATTAAGTTAGGGTTAGTTAAATTGTTTAAAGTTGCTAATTTTTCGTAAGTTGTGTGGTGGCTTGTAGCAATGCTTAATAAGGTATCGCCGGACTTAACCGTGTAAGTAGTCGCACTTTGACTACTTGAAGTTGAATTCGTGTTGGTCGTAGTCGTGGTAGCGCTTGACTTAACTTTAAGGACTTGACCAACATAAATTAAGTTTGGATTAGCAAGTTGGTTTAGTTTCGTTAAGGCTGAGGCAGTCGTACTGAATTGGTTAGCGATTCCGGAGAGGGTATCGCCAGACTTAACCGTATAAGTAGTCGCACTAGTTGAACTAGTAGTTGTTTGACTAGTTTGGCTAGTGGAAGTATTCGTAGAAGCACTGGCTTGGCGGACCAATAACCGTTGACCAACATAAATTAAGTTTGGATTAGCAAGATGATTCAGTTGGGTTAAAGTTTGAACCGTGGTACGGTGGTTGCTTGCAATCCCAGAAAGAGTATCGCCAGATTTTACGGTGTAGTAGTTAGTTCCCCCGGTTGAGGTTGAAGTTCCAGTTCCTTGGTCACTAGTATTGTAAGAAGTTCCATTACTGGTACTGTCGTTCTTAGTATTAACGGCAGTAGTACCAGAAAGCGCAATTGTGTCTAAGCGATCAAGGCCATAAGTTTGGATTAACTTAATTAAAGAACTTGCATAATTAGGATCAGTGGCATAACCATCAGCGCGAAGCTTGTTGGCAACACTTATATAGCTAGTGTCTCCTAACAAGTTACTGTAACGACTATTTTCGTTTAAGAAAGCCCCGTGGTCTTCGACTGATTCATCATTGTTAGCGTAGGAGCGGAAATTATCGTATACATAAACACTTCTTCCATTGTAGACTTCGCGTGTTTGCAAACGAATTGAATTACCGTTGTAACTTCCCTTGATCCCAAATAAGTTGTGAGCAGCGGTTGAAAGATAAGAGTTCCCCCAGCCACTTTCAAGGATGGCTTGGGCAACTGTAATTGAAGGTAATACCTTGTATGTCTGCCAACCATTAATTGCTCCTTGAGCGACACTTTCAATAAAGGCTTGACTTTTTGCGTTAGTTGAAAAAGTGATTGAATTCAGATCAACACTAGCTGAGGTAGGAGCCGTTGATGAAGAAGCGGCGGCTGATGAAGTGGCTACTTTTGATTCAGCCACGTTAGTGTTAGTAGCAACTTTAGAATCAGCAACGGCAGCTAAATTTAGGGTTGTTGTTTCGTTAGTTGCAGCACTACTTTCACTTACTTGCGAGCTGGCACTAGTTGCTGATGAAGTAGCTGAAACGGCGCTTGAAGTAGCCGCACTGCTAGCCGAAGTACTTTGACTTGCACTCGAAGCTGAACTCGTAGTGTTACTATTGTCACTTCCGTTAGCACTAGTTGTTTGGACTGCACTATCTGGATTAGCAGTTTGGTCATCAGCATGGGCAACAGCTCCCGTTGCTGTTAATAAGGTTAAAGCGCAAACGCTGGCAAATACCCATTTGCGACCCCTCTTATACATTTTATAGTGCAGATTAGTAGTTTCATATTGAGTGTTCTTCATATTATAGGGTCCCCTCTGAATAAATTCTTGCTTAATAATGATCATTTAAAAAATTAATATGTCTTTTAAAAGTTTAAGAAAATCATAAGGATATAACACTTTCAAACTAGCATGATTTTTTAAGAAAATCAACGAATTTTAATAGTCTTTTTTACGAAAATGACAAGATGCTATTAATTGTAAATTAAAAGAAAGGAAATATTTAATAACAATAAAAATTGTTGGCTAAATTTAACCAATCTAAGTAGTTATCCGAGTTTTTAGCCAATTTTTTGGTGGTTTAGGTGAGATCCAAAAAAACTCAAATTTCATTCTAGTCCCTAAAGGATTGGTTATCTTACCTGGTTTTTAATGATTGCTCTAGCAATGAAGTTTTGAGATTGGTATACTGATGATTAGTTGGAAATGACAACGCAAACATCGGGTTGTTAACAGGTTTCCTTAATAATTTTTGTAAGTGGAGTAGTGAAGATGGTAGCGAAGTTAAAAGATGTAGCTGAGCTAGCTGGGGTATCAGTTACAACAGTTTCCCGAGTGATTAATAATTATGGTTCCTTAAGTAAGAAGACAATCTATAAGGTTCATCAAGCAATGCGGGAATTAAATTACCAGCCAAATGCATTAGCCCGAGCGATGCAGGGGAAGCCATCGAACTTTATTGGTTTGATTTTTCCAAACTTAACGAATCCCTTTTATGCAGAATTAGTTAACGATCTTGAGTCACGATTATTCGCAAAGGGGTATAAAACGATTATTGCTTCCGCTGCCGAAAATGAGCAGATTGAACATGAATACTTGGGCATGCTGATGGCTAACCAAGTTGATGGGATTATTTCTGGTTCTCATAACCTGGGAATTGAAGAATATAAGCAAGTTGATGCTCCAATTGTTTCTTTTGACCGTTATTTAGCTGATGGAATTCCAATTGTTACTTCAGACAGCTATACCGGTGGGCGGTTGGCGGCTGACTATCTAGTTAATTGGGGATGTCAGAATCTGGCAGTCTTAATTGATGAAGATACCTCGTCTTCGCCAACGATTAATCGGGTACAAGGGGTGGTTGATTATATGAATGAACACGATTTTGAATACACCCCGCTAGACGTAAACGAAATTCAAATTGAAGATGTTTTTCCAGGAGATTTTGACGGGGTTTTAGCACCAGATGATGAATTTGCCTTACAAATTAAGAGTCTTGCCGAGCAAGCTGGTAAAGTTTTTGGTAAAGACTTCATTGTGACTGGATACAATGGCTCGCGCCTCGTCCAAAAGATTGCTCCGGAATTGCCAACGGTGGTGCGGCCGGTTGATGATTTAGCCGAAGAGTTAATCGATACTTTATTAAAAAGGATTACGGATCCATCTAAACCTTTGCCATCAAAGGAGTTGCCAGTGATTTTTAAAAAATAGTTAGATATGAAAATAAAGGGAGGGTGAGGAGAAACTTGAGTTTCTCCTCACCCTCCCCTTCATCTCTGAATGCTCCTTAGAAATTATGGTCAAGGTAATAACTAAGTGGGTATGGTCATCGAGAAGTTTTTTCCTAGCTTTTAATTATTTTTGTGAAGCCATAAACTTCCGTAACAAACCAGCTTCTTCCTCAGTTGCTTCACTGGCCTGTGACTTAATATCATGAACTCGTTCAACTGAAATTTGGCTTCCAAATGCCACTTGGTTGTCAATCATATCGTGGTCCTTTTCAAAGTTAATGATTTCCATTGAAAGGTTATTTGATTCATCCATTATAAATCCTCCAGTACGGTGTAAATTAGTAACTCGTTATATTTTACCCCATTGCAGAAGGCATTTTCAAAAAAATTAACCAAATGTGGTACAATTTAATGATGATAACAAGAAAAAGACTACTAAAAGGATGGTTAAAAGAATGACATGGAATTGGTTGGGCTGGCTCCTTTGGTTGGGAGCATTAGTCTACTTGTGTTGGGTAATCCACTATATTCGGGTTCACCAACTAATGTTAATTGCAAAAACTGGTAACCGCGTTAATAAAACCCTAATGGCTAAATATATTGGTTTCTTAATTATTGCCTTAATTTGGGTTGGTGGAATGTATTACATGACTTTTAATCGTAAGGTTGACTACACGGATCAAACAGTAGTAAAAGTTAAAACTAATTACGCGCCATTGCAATTAATAGCAACGGAAAATGATTACTATTACGTGTTAGGAAACCGGAGTGAAGGTAGTCGGCATCATCTTGCGTCATATACCTATGCAACCGCAACGCATCGAAATACGGTTAGTTCACACTATGCAACAGTAGTGACCGGGGATAATTTAATTCCAAATGATGCCCGCCAATATCCATGGAATCAAAAGCAATTAACAAATGAAGATAATAATTCTAGTCATGCCTTTGTTGCTGAAATGGATGTAACCTATCGGAATACGTTGATTAACGGAATTGGCCTGCGTGCTAATCGGCCAGCTGGTCAGTATACTTTAATTCGAATTCCGGCAACAAACTTCTTAAAGGAACAATAATAACTAGCCATGCGAAAATTGCATGATATAATTGTAAAGAATGCCACGGTTGTGTGATGACAACCACGGAAGAAATTACATTTAATGAAGGAGATAAAACAATGATTCAAACGATTGACTTGAAAAAAGGTATGGTTTTTGAACGTGATGGTAAGTTGCTTCGAGTTTTGCAAATCAACCACCACAAGCCGGGTAAGGGGAATACTTTGATGCAAATGGACATCCAAGATCTACGTTCTGGTTCAATTGTCCACACAACGATGCGGCCATCCGAAAAGGTTGAACAAGTTAATGTTGACAAGCGGAATGCCCAATACCTTTACGACGAAGGTAACACTTCTGTCTTCATGGACCTCGAAACTTACGAACAATACGAAATTGACCAAACTCAAATTACTAACGAAAAGAAGTACTTGGTCGAAAACATGGAAGTTTTGATGGAATTTGTTGGGAGTGAATTAGTTGGGGTTGAATTACCAGCTACGGTTACCCTTGAAGTTGTGGACACCCAACCTGAAATTAAAGGGGCAACCATCGATGGTGGTGGTAAGCCAGCTACTTTGAATACAGGATTGGTTGTTAACGTTCCAGCCTTCATTAAGAATGGGGATAAGATCATTGTCAACACTGCTGATGGTGCTTACAAGTCCCGGGCATAGATTAGAGGAAAGCTTTTAGATACAAAAAACGCAAACTTTAATTTGGGCATTTCAATGCCCAAATTAGGTTTGCGTTTTTAAATCTTAATTATTTGCTTTTGAGGCTAGATATCATAGATCCCAACTTTATCAGCAATCACAATGCGACCAGCAAACTCTTCGCCGTCGGGGGTTGTAAGGCCAATTTTGGGGTATGCTAGGGTAACGGTTGAAGCGGCTTTAACAGCCACACCCATTGCTTCTCCAGTATCAGTGTTTAAACCGGAAGGAATGTCAACTGCAACGACTGGAGCAGGCGCTTGGTTAATAGCTTCGATAACTTCCCGGTAATGGCCGGTAACTTCCCGATCAATCCCAATTCCAAAGATCGCATCAACAATTAATGTTGCGTCTTTAAGCGTGGCTAAATCAGTGGTTGCTGGAATTTGGTAGTAGGCACAGGTATGTTGTTGAACCCGATTTTCTTCGGATGCTTGTGCCGGTGGCATTACAAAAAGTAGTTTAACTGGGGTTCCGGCTAAATGCAAAAGACGAGCAACGGCCAAACCGTCACCACCATTATTTCCGTTACCAACAACAATTACGACTTGATGGCGTTTTTCCTTTGGTAAAGCTAAAATATGATCAGTGATTGCTAGTGCTGCCCGTTCCATTAATACGAGGGCCGGAATCCCAACTTCATTAATGGTATGGTGATCAAGGGCACGCATTTCTTTTGCGGTTACAACTTTTGTCATCAGTTTCATCCCTTTCTAGATGTTGGTACTACTATCTTACCACGAAATAAAGCGGTTGCAGTTATTGGAATCGAGGTTGATTTAAATTGAGTAAGAAAAATCAGTATGATGTTTTAAAACTTTATGGTTTACCAGTTGAAATGGATAATTCTGGAAAGTATCAAATTAAATTTGACAACGAAGGATCCGCTAAGATCCACACTTGGCGAATCGGAAAACATACAAAGGGGAAATTTACCCATCCCGGGCAATTAATGCTCACCGAGAATAATTTAACGGTATTAATTCTTAAAGCAGAAGCAATGGCTTTTAAAGATCGTCACAGCGAAACCCCAATGCAAAGGTTCTTAACTGTTGAGGTCACTTCTGATACTTTAAAACAAGGACAAGCTTTAATGGAGAAATAATTTGAAAACATTAGTAGTAATTGGCCATCCAGAATTGGCAGATTCAGAAACTCAACCCTTTTTAAAACAAGTTGGTAAAGACTGGGCGACTTTCCATGAACTTGAAGCACCATTTGATATTGCTACTGAACAGCAACTAATTTGGCAAGCCGAGCGGTTAATATTACAATTTCCGCTTTATTGGTACAGCGTGCCAGCATTGATGAAACAATGGCTTGACGAAGTGTTTGACGAAGAGTTACTTGGTCCCCAACACGATCGATTAGTTAAAAAAGAACTTGGGATCGTAGTTAGTTTAGGGAGACCAATTCGGGAATTTCAAAGTGGTCAAAGGCAGGCTTTTACGATTGATGAATATCTCCGACCTTTACAAGGACTTGCTTTAGCAACGAAAATGAAGTGGTTATCGCCACTCGTAGTTAGTCAATTTGCTTACCAGAGCGATACAGCCCGCCAAAAATTAGCGGTAGCCTATCAGCAATATCTTAGCCTGCCACAACCAGTCCGGTTCAAAGACCGCGTGGCTTGGTTAACCAGACAGCTAGCAACCATGCAAACTAATACTAAGGATACTATAGCTCAGCAAGAGTTACAGCAACTAGCGGCGTTGCTTTCAATGAAGCAAGAACAATTAGACGATTTAAATGATAACTTACGATTAGTTCGGGAAACAGAAGGATATTGAATTATGGATGAGTGGACAGATCAAACCCTTAAGGATTTAGCAAAGCGCCTTCCTGGTTACCTTGATCAAGTGACATTGAGTGAATTAAGGCGGGTGTTGAAGGAGCAAGCCGAAAGAATTGATCGAGCAGAAGGCGAGCTTGATGGCCGAGCGTGGAGTAAACGAAATTGGTAAAGACGAACAATTATCGTTTAAAGAAAAGGAAAACACACCTTTGATTGATGATTAGCGAAAAAATTTAAATAAAGTTCCAGCTTTTCTTTACAAAACTAAACGAATATTATAAGATAGTTTTTGTGATTTTGTTCGTAAAATAGAAAGGGAGAAAGATTGTGGCTTGGCTTAATCGCTATTTTGAATTGGATAAACTTAGTACAACCGTACGGAGAGAAATTTTAGCAGGAATTACAACCTTTATTTCCATGTCGTATATTCTCTTTGTAAATCCAAACGTTCTTGGAGCGGCTAAGATGGATACTGGAGCCGTTTTTACGGCGACAGCATTAGCAAGTGCTTTAGGATGTTTTTTGATGGGCTTTTTGGCTCGTTATCCGATCGCAACGGCTCCGGCACTTGGAATCAACGCTTTCTTCTCTTACTCAGTTGTAATTGGGATGGGAGTTAACTGGCAAACGGCGTTGTCAGGGGTATTCGTTGCCTCGTTAATTTTCCTTTTGATCACTATTTTTAAGCTCCGGGAAATGATTATCAATGCCATTCCGAGCGATTTAAAGTATGCTATTTCTAGTGGGATTGGTTTATTTATTGCTTTTCTTGGGCTTCACCAAGGGGGCCTAGTCGTTGCTAACAAGTCAACAGTAGTTGGCTTGGGATCCTTTACAACGCCAACAACGTGGTTAACCATTTTTGGCTTGATCATCACGGCAATTTTAATGATCCGGAAAGTTCCGGGAGCGATCTTTATCGGGATGTTTTTAACCTCTATTTTAGGGTTAGTAACCGGCCTGATTAAAATGCCATCACACTTAGTTTCTGGTGCACCAAGTTTAGCCCCAACGTTTGGGGTTGCTGTTAAGCATGTTGGAGAAATCAGTACTCCACAAATGTGGGTTGTGGTCTTGACTTTCTTATTGGTAACCTTCTTTGATACTGCTGGGACCTTAGTTGGACTTGCCCAACAGGCAGGCTTCATGAAGAACAACCAAATGCCGCGGGTTGGGAAAGCTTTAATGTCAGACTCAACCGCGATGTTAGCTGGGTCATTACTTGGGACTTCCCCAGTGGGGGCCTATGTTGAATCATCTGCCGGGATTGCAGTTGGTGGTCGTTCAGGATTAACCGCTGTTGTGACAGGAATTTGCTTCTTATTTGGAATGTTGTTCTCACCATTGTTAACGGTGGTCACGGACCAAGTAACAGCGCCGGCTTTGATCATTGTTGGGGTTTTGATGGCTCAATCATTGAAATATGTTGATTGGGGACATTTGGAAGTTGCTATTCCTTCATTCTTGATTGTTTTGGGGATGCCATTAACTTATAGTATTTCGGATGGGATGGCCTTAGGATTAATTACTTACCCAATTTGCATGATTGCAGCCAAGCGGGGTCGAGAAGTTCACCCGATTATGTATGGACTCTTCTTTATTTTTATTATCTTTATGTGGGTATTAACGGTCGGTTAACTATTAATAAAACTTAAATAGAGTGCAGTAAGCCAAAAGGTTTATGAGCACTCTTTTTTAATTTTAGTGCTTCTTCGTTATAATAGAATTTAGATTAAAATTAACGGAGGGATTGAAATGGCAGTTGATTTGAAAGCTGTACGTCAAGATCTATATGAAGCAGTAAATGGCGATTGGATAGCACAAGCTAAGATTCCAGCTGATAAGCCCGCAACCGGTGGTTTCAATGATTTGGTTGATGAGATTGAAGAAACCTTAATGGCCGATTTAGACCAAATGGAAAAGAAAATGCCAACTGATGCTAAGCTAGCAGAAGCAGTTAAACTTTATACCTTAACGAAGGATTTTGCGCGGCGAGAAAAAGAGGGAACGACTCCTTTGAAAGCACGGTTGGGAGAACTTGAAAACCTACAGAACTATCAAGATGTACAGGAACACCTTGTTAACTGGGTGCTTGAAGGTGACGCTTCACCGGTTAGCTTTGATGTTGATGCCGATATGAAAAATGCAACGGTAAATGCACTTTTTGCGGGTGCACCGGGATTGATTTTGCCAGATAAGACCTACTATGCTAAAGCTAATTCTCAGGGACCACAACTATTAGCTCTTTGGAAACAAATGGTTTTGAAATTATTGGTGAAACTCGGTTACCAAGACGCAAAGGCTAAAGAACTGATTGAAAAAGCAGTTGCTTTTGATGCTTTAATTGTCCCTCATGTTAAGAGCAGTGAAGAGACAGCAGACTACAGTAAGATGTACAATCCGCAAAGTTTTGCTGACTTTGTCGCCCATACTGATCAACTGGACTTAGGACAAGTGATTACAACCTTAGTAGGCACAAAGCCAAGTCAAATTATTGTCACCGAGCCAGCTTATTACGAAGCTTTAAACGATATTTTGACCGGCCATTTTGCCGAGTTTAAGGCTTGGCTTGTGGTTAACCGGGTAACGGGGGAAGCTGGTTTCTTAAGTGATGACTTCCGGATTCTTGCCGGTGAATACGGTCGGGCACTTTCTGGAAATAAAGAAGCACCAAACCAACAAAAGTATGCTTATCGGCTTACGAATGGGATCTTTAGTCAAGTAGTCGGTGGTTATTATGCTCATAAATACTTTGGCGCTGAGGCTAAGGCTGACGTTGAACACATGGTTCACCAAATGATTACCGTTTATGAGGAACGTTTGCAGAAAAATGATTGGCTAAGCCTAGCTACCCGGCAAAAAGCAATTACGAAGCTTGAACATTTGGGGGTTCAAGTCGGTTACCCAGATAAGATTCCGGTAATTTATGATCAACTAAAAGTCGACCCAGCTAAACCGTTATTGGAAAATTTAGTTGGTATGAGTAAAGTTGTTGCTAAGGATCAATTTGCCCATTTTGGTAAGCCAGTTGATCGGATGAAGTGGGAAATGAGCCCAGCCACGGTCAATGCTTATTTCCATCCATTTAAGAATATTATTGTTTTCCCGGCCGCTGTTCTTCAAGCACCTTTCTATAGTTTGAAACAAAGTAGTAGTCAAAATTATGGGGGGATTGGAGCCGTAATAGCTCACGAAATTTCTCATGCTTTCGATAACAATGGTTCCTTGTTTGACGAGTACGGGAATTTGAATAACTGGTGGACCAAAGAAGATGCGGCCCACTTTAAACAATTAGCGCAAGCGATGATTGATGAGTTTGATGGTTTACCGTTTGCTGGTCAAAAAGTAAATGGGAAGTTGACGGTTTCCGAAAATATTGCTGACGCTGGCGGCTTGAGTTGTGCCCTGAGTGCCGCTAAAAAAGAAGCAGATTTTGATACCCAGGCCTTCTTTATTAACTGGGCCCGGATTTGGCGGACTAAGGCTCGGAAAGAATATCAACAATTGTTGCTCTCGATTGATGTTCACGCACCCCAGAAGTTACGGGCAAATGTGCAAGTTAAGAATCTAGCTGATTTTTATGAAGCCTTTGATATCCAACCAGGTGACCCGATGTACTTGGCACCAGAAAAACGAGTTAATATTTGGTGATCATCATGGCTAAGTTTACGATTAAACTTGGCGATATTACCAAGGAAAAAGTTGATGCAATTGTTAATGCGGCGAATACAACCTTACTGGGAGGCGGTGGGGTCGATGGCGCTATTCACCGGGTAGCTGGCCCAGCATTAGACGTTGCTTGTGCTCGTTTACATGGTTGCCCGACTGGAGAAGCACGAATTACGCCGGGCTTTGAACTACCAGCTCACTACGTTATTCATACACCTGGGCCGATTTGGCAGGGTGGTAACCATAATGAAGCAATTTTACTAGCTAATTCATATCGGAATAGTTTGGAATTAGCAATCAAAAATGGTTGCCAAACGATCGCTTTTCCTTCAATTAGTACGGGTGTCTATGCTTATCCCCTCGAAGAAGCAGCTAAGGTTGCAGTGAAAACGATCAAAACGGTATTAGAGCAGTATCCACAACTCGAAGTAACAATGGTTTGTTTCGATTTACAAACCTATCAAGCATACTTAGGTGCTGTGAAGAGAAAATAAAGAGGATGGAGAAAGCTCCTTGACGGCCTAGTTGGGATAAGAAGGACGAAGGTTGATCTATTAAAATTGTCCTTTTATTCGCCCCCTATCCGCTAAGGTCGTGCTTCGGAGCGAACCAGCCAACTGGTTTGGCGTTTGTGAGCCCATGCAAGGCTGAATCGGTTGGTGCGACCGTTAGGGAAGTAACTGCCATTCAGCTACTGCTTTGACCTTAGTTACTGAGTAACATTCGGAGATGACAAAAAGGGCCGGGAAGAAACTCATGTTTCTTCCCGGCCTCTTTGTTTTTGTTTCACATGAAACATCACTATTCTAAGCCAATTGATTTGGCATAAGCACTTTCTTGAGCGGTTACGCGTTGCCGTTCTTTTTCGTTATACCACGGTGAAATGGTAAAGGCTAAAACATCATTAATCAGGTAAATAGAGCTATTAATTGCCATTGCTAGGGTTGCGGATCCCTGGCGGAATGAAACAAACCAGAGTACTAATTGGGCAAGCCCTGAAGCTAACCACCAGAAGTATTGGTTGTTAAACCGAAGGAAACAAATTACGCCGGCAGTTAAACTAATTGAGAAACTAATGGCGTCAATCCACGGCCGGGGATCATCAGTAAAACGGCCAATCAGGCTTCCTGATACTAGGTAAACCACAATAGTTGCCAGAATTGCAATTGTCCAACTTTTGATAGTAAAGTGGCGGATCTTGGCCGCCATATTGACATTCCAGTTAGCAGAAAGAAGGACTGGAATGTCCAGAGTAATGACATAGGCAAGTTGTTCAAGAATGCTAAGATAGTTTTTAGCATTAAAGCCTGCGATGATAAAACAGATTGCAGATAAAATTCCAAGCCAACCATTAACGGACTTAGCAGCGTTGATGGCTAATACGCATAGAACACCAAGGGTAGTTCCAATAAAAGTAATTACAGTCACCCAAGTGATGGGCGCGTTAACTAAGGTCATTAATTGGCATCCAAGACTAAAGTAAAATAGATAGTAGTTCTGCTTGGGCCAACCTTTTAATTGGTGGGTTAGGAAGTTAATATAATTTGTCATTCGTCATCATCCTCTTCGTCTCTTTTCTAGATCTTGTGCTTTAAATGAGTTAAATACAAGATATTGTGTCTGAAAGACAACGAAAACTAGTATAGCAGTTTAAGCTTAGAAAACAAGCGGATTTATGTTAATTAATCGAATGATATGTTGTTGAAGTTACTTTCTTAGTTTTAATGAAATCCTTTTCTTTTAAATTTGAAAAAGTTTTATGATTAATTTAGTCTTCTTAGTTAGCTAATCGAATGCTAAGAATCTTAACTTGATAATTACCATCAGGGGCAGAAACTGTAACGATTGCGCCTGCTTGTTGATGACTAATTGCATTACCAAGTGGTGAATCAAAAGCGAGCTTGTTAGCTTGGAGATTTGCTTCTTGGCGGCCAACTAATTGGTATTCGGTTTGACTATGATCGTCTAAAAACTCAATTGTTACGAAGCTACCGAGATCAATTTTTCCGTCTTTTCGAGGATTGATAATTTGCGCGTATTTGAGTTGTTTATCAAGATAGCGAAGGCGGCTTTCTAAGTGACGTAAGTCCCGTTTCGCACTACTATATTCTGTATTTTCCGAAAGATCGCCTAAAGCGCGAGCGGCTTTTAGGCGAGCAATTAGCGTTGGACGTTTTTGCTTTAGGGCTTCAATTTGGGCTTCAATTTCGTGATATCCGTCTGGGGTCATTTTCTGAAAATAAATTTCTGTCATTTTTTCACCTCAATTTGTTTTCACCATAATTATGGTAAGATGGAAGGCGAAAAACAAGTGGAAGGGAGAAAATCATGAGTGTTGAAGTACCAGAAAACATGGAAGAAGTCGCAATGAAGATTGCCCAACACCAAGTTCGTGGTGAACAATTGAGTGTTCAAAAAGTAATAGAAGATGCGGTGAAGGAAATTCTTCAGGCCTTTATGGATGAAGCTTTAGAAGGCCACTATGATGATGTTAAGCTTGAAGGTCAAACATTAGTCGTCTATGATTTTATGGGTGAAAAGGAAGGCCAAGTTACGCCAGAAAAAGACTGGGTAACGGATTTCCAAACGGATGCAGATGCGGTGATTGATCGCTTGGAGGGAGCGGTTGGAAAAATCGTGCGGGGACGATAAAATTTAGCTCCTTTGCTTGACCTTTCTTAAGGCTTTCGTTAGAATTAACTTATTATTTGTAAGTTTTTTTAAAAATAAAGGAGGATTTTCCCGATGAAAAAATGGATGAAACGCTTGGGGATTGCAGTTGCCGGGGTATTGATGGTAGTGGGCTTGGCAGCGTGTGGTAAACAAGCTAATTCCAGTCAACCACAATTGGTTAAGAAGGGAACCATCACTGTTGGGATGGAAGGAACTTATGCTCCTTACTCCTACCGGGAAAACGGAAAATTAACAGGTTTTGAAGTCGAATTGGCACAAAAGCTGGGTAAGAAGATGGGGTACAAGGTAAAGATCGTCCCAACCAAGTGGGATTCATTAATTGCCGGAGTTGGTTCCAAAAAATTGGATATGGCAATTAACGACATTGCGATGACTCCTGACCGGAAAAAAGCTTATCTTTTCTCTGACCCTTACATTTACTCAAAGTCCGCTTTGATTATGAAGAAGGATAATACAACCATTAAGTCAATCAATGATATTAAAGGTAAGAAGATTGCTGCCGGCACTGGAACGGCAAATGCTGATAACGTTAAGAAGTTTAAGGGCCAAACAGTTGCTTCGAGTGACTTTTCGACCTCAATGAGTCTAATTCGGCAGGGACGAGTTGAAGCGGCTTTGAATTCTAAAGAAGCCTTTCTTTACTACCAAAAGTCAACTGGTGCAAGTGATTTGAAGTATGCTGAAGTGCCAACTAACAAGATTCCGGAACAATCGATTGGGATTTTGATGGGTAAGAATAATAAAGGACTTCAAAAGAAGGTTAATAAGGCCTTGGCTGAATTACGGAAAGATGGAACGTTAAAGCAATTATCTGAAAAGTACTTTAATGGTGATATCACTAATAAGTAACTCAGATAAGGACTAGAATTGGGTCGTGGCAAAGGGGAACTTTTGTTACGGCCCTTTTGCAAATTAGAAAGGAATGCTTATGTGGGAAATTATTCGAAGTACCACCCCAGAAATTGTGTGGGCGGGAATTAAATATACTATTCCAATTGCGGTGATATCATTTGCAATTGGGTTAGTGATTGCAGCGATTACAGCTTTGATCCGAATCTCGAAGCCACGTGGAAATGGTTTAGTAAAGGGGATTTGGTACCTTGGTAAATTGATTTTCTCTTTTTATGTTTGGCTTTTCCGGTCAACACCATTACTAGTTCAATTGTTTATTGTTTTCTTTGGATTACCAAATATTGGTATTCAGTTTAATGCTTGGACGGCTGGAATTATTACCTTCTCCTTAAATACCGGAGCGTATGCTTCAGAAACGATTCGGGGAGCGATTAGTTCGCTGCCAAGTTCACAGTGGGAAGCAGCCTATTCATTGGGAATGACGTATTCTCAGGTGCTTTTCTTAATCATCTTCCCCCAAGCGTTACGGGTGGCGCTACCACCACTTTCAAACTCATTTATTGGTCTAGTTAAGGATACTTCTTTGGCAAGCTCAATTACGATTTTAGAAATGTTCATGGTTAGTCAACAAATCGCTTCGCATAACTATCAACCATTACTAATGTATTCGATTGTAGCAGCGGTTTATGCTGTTTTCTGTACAATTTTAACAATCTTACAGCATCTGTTAGAAAAAAGGGCCAACCGGTATGAGGTTGCCGAGGGGGAATAAGGAATGATTAAGTTAACGAACGTTGACAAGCAATACAAAGAACATCATGCATTGGATAATATTACTGTTGAATTTCCAGAACAGGAAACGACGGTGATTTTAGGTCCATCGGGCGCTGGAAAATCAACGTTGTTGCGGGCAATTAATCTTTTGGAACGCCCACAAAAGGGAATGATGACCATTGGTGATTTAACCGTTGATTTTAGTAATAATCTAAGCAATCATGAAATTTTAGCTTTACGCCGGAAAACAGCAATGGTTTTTCAGAGTTGGAACCTTTTCCCTCACTTAACGATCTTACGTAACATCACAGAAGGTCCAATTCATGTTCTGAAACAAAATAAGACGGTAGCTGAAAATCACGCAATGGAGTTACTGGAACAAGTTGGGTTAGCTGATACGGCAAACCGATATCCAAGTCAACTTTCCGGGGGGCAACAACAACGAATTTCGATTTGTCGGGCGCTGGCCATGAATCCTTACTACATTTTGTTTGATGAACCCACAAGCGCCTTAGACCCTGAACTTGAAGCCCAAGTCCTCCGGGTACTACAGGACCTAGCAAAAAGCCAACACTCAATAATTGTGGTAACTCACAACATGGAATTTGCCCGGCGGGTTGCCGATAAGATCGTTTTTGTTGAGGAAGGCCGGATCGAATTTGCTGGGACGAGTGATGAATTCTTTAACCGCCCAACTGAGCGGATTGCTAATTTCTTGGATGCAATGAAGTTCTGATTTTATAAAAGAGGAATGGATGGAAAAAAAGCTCTTTGACCGTAGTTGCTGAGTAATATTCGGAGATGAAAGTGAGCTTCTGTGGTAAATCATAGTTATAGTTTAGTACGAATTTGGTTTGCCTTATGGTATAATTTTGATGCATGGAAATCGCTCCTTTTTGTTTGTTTTGAGCTAAAATTACATCATATCAGGAGCGACTTCCTGTGTACATAAAAACCGGATGATGAATTGTTCAAGAAATTCATCATCCGGTTTTTACTTTGGACTAGGAGTTTTTTCCCAGCCTCTCTCATCCTCTTTATAATTTAAAGTTTTCGCCGGACATCATAAGGCTTTGAAGCTTTGTGGTCGGCTGGAAGAGCATCCTTAGCATAAAAGATGGCGTATTCTTCGTCGTCTGGCCCCTTAGCAATTACGAGGTCATCAATGTGCTTTTCTTTTTTGTAAATTTGTCCTTTCCGCACCGCTTCATCATAATCATGAATGTTGGCGATTGAATCGCCGGGGTTAAAGAAAATACGATTATCCATCAAATCAGTCCTTTCATTAAGCTTGGCAAGGAAGTTCAAGTTTTGTCTTTACTAGGACATGCCCCTGGATGGCCCGGCGGAATTCGTTGAGCCAGTAACCATCTTGCAGTGGCAGCTTTGTATCAAGGGCATAGACCGTTAGGGTGTAATTATGGGTTTTATCTGGTGGTTGGGGGCCATTGTACCCAACTTGGATATCAGCTTCCCGTGGCGCAAATTTGTTGGCACTACTGTTTTTGCCTTGGACAAATTGCTTTCGTAATTCAGGATCAAAGCTGGCATTTTCTGGAATGATTTCCCATTTAACGGGAAGGTTAGCGGCTAACCAATGAATCCAAGTAAAGCCACAAACTGGAATTGAATCAAAATCCACAAAAGTTAAGGCTAATGACTTAGTACCAGTTGGCACATCCTTAATCTGGATGGGGAAGGAGCGGTTGGGGACTCCATGATAAATATCTGTAGCTGGTGCGTGCTTTGTGAAGCGGTCAGGCAGATGTTGATTTTTTAGCGCAACTGAAATTTCCATTTTGCCACCTCTTTCTGTTTACTTACTACCATTATAACCTATTGGGTAAACTTAACACGAAAATCCTGCAGGTCGGTTCTACTGAGTCCGAGAGTGGTCGTCAAGAATTCTTCTAAGCCTCCAAATTGATTATCAATCGTGTTAAAAGCCTCATTGAGATAATCGAGGTTAACCCCAGCGACCGCCCGAAAGTTCTGCAAGAAAAAGTCATTGCGGCCGGAAGCTTTAATTTGCTGAACCATTTTATCGATGATAGTTTTAGTAGTTTGGTTGGAAAGTAAATAGTCAGCCTGAATGGTTGCTTTGGGAACTCCAAGTGTGGCTAATAGAAGCGCAGCGGAAACGCCTGTCCGATCCTTCCCAGCGGTACAATGAAAAATTAAACTTTCATCATCGTTAAGGCTGAGAGCGATTTCGAACAACTTCTTGAAAGCTGCCTGACCACTAGGAAAAGTGATCATTTCATGATAAACATTTTTCATGTGGTGGTAACCAACGTTAGGTTCAACATCAGCCTTCGGGCCATAGCCAGCTAAACCTTTAGAAGAACGAGTTTTATCAGTGTCGAAAATGGGGTTAAAGTAATATTTGGTTTGGCTTGGGTAATGGTCTGGATCGGTTTTAACTTCTGCGGGGGAACGGAGATCGATGTCGGCGACTAAATTAAAATCCGTTAAAATCATTAAATCTTGCGAATCCAGATCTGCTAGTTTACCACTCCGGAGTAAGCGCCGCCATTTAACTTTTTTTCCACTGGTAGTTTGGTAACCACCTAAGTCCCGAAAGTTATAGCCCTTGGTGATTGGTAAAAGCCGATTCGTCATTAGTTTTCTCCTTCCAGTAAATTTTGAAGTGCATTTGCAAAATGTTTGCCAAGCGTAATTGATCCAGCTTGATCCGGATGAAGGCCATCGGTTGTTGAGGTTAACCAACCAGCCGTTTCGATAACCGGAAAGTTGAAGTCACGGCCCAACTGATGTAACTCCGAAGCAAAGGCTTGGGCAAAGGGAATTAAGATAGCGATTTGACCATTGAAATGTTTTTTTAGTTGGGAGAAGTAGGTTTGAGCAGCTAGCAAAAATTCATGCGAACTAAACTGCCGGTCATTCACCCCTAAATTAACGATGATCCACTGGCTAGTGGGTAAGGGGCAAGTGGCTTGGGTATCGATGTGGGTGAGCCAATGAATGGCTGGGGGAACTTGACCAGTTCCAGAACGAAGAAAGCCAGCTGCGGAGTAGGCAATCCGCCCAATGGGCATTTGTAGTTCTCTACTAGCAATCCCGATGTAATTACTTTCTGGATGATAGTCGATGCTCGCGTGCTTGCCACCAACCCAGCAACCGGCGGTAATTGAATCACCAATGACCGTAACTTGAGGAACAGTAACGATGGGTTGCCATTGTGCTTTGTCAGCAATTTCAATTCCGGTTAAGGCAAAGCCTTGGTGATTTTTCCAGACTTGATCTAAGTCACAATTACCACCGGTCATAATGGTAACAATTGCAGTTTCAGGAAGAGAAATGGTAAAGGGGTGGCCAGCGTAAAAGCTAGACCAATTACCATTATTAATTTTAATAACAAATTTAGCGTTAGGACTATACTGGTTAGCCCGGTTTTGACTTTTTATCGTAATTGACGGGCTTTGGTGAAGTTTAATGGTAAAAAAATTGCCGAGTAATGGGGTATACAAGCTTGGTTGATGTTCAAAAGTCCTTACTTGCCACCGACTTCCTGGATAGGTTGCGGTTATTAATTGCTTTGGACTTAAAGTTTTCATAATTTTACCTCCACTTTTTAATTATACCGTAAGACCAGTTAACATCACGAATTAGAAGAAATTTCCCAAAAAATGTAAGCGGTATCTTGACCAGGGTAAAAAAGGAGAGTAACATTATTTTAGTAAAGTTTTATTAAATTTAACCATGGAATTTTTGGAGGTTAATAAAATGAAGAAGGAAGAACTGCTCAAGAGCTATGAAGAAAATTTTCACACAGCAGGTCAAGATGTCTTTTTCTCACCAGGCCGGATTAATGTGATTGGGGAACATACCGATTACAATGGAGGTCGGGTTTTCCCATGCGCAATTAGCTTGGGGACTTACGCTACTTATGGTCCCCGGGATGATGATGAAGTTCAATTGGCTTCCTTGAATATGGACGGTAAGATTGTTAGTTTCAAGCTTGACGATGACAAGCCAGAAACTGAAGACGATCGGAAGTGGACCAACTACTTCAAGGGAATGTTAGTATACCTTCGCCAAAGGGGATACAAGATTGACCACGGGTTTAACCTCTTAGTTCATGGGAATCTCCCTTATGGGGCAGGGCTTTCCTCTTCTGCTTCTATTGAAATGTTAATGGGGGAAGTTTTAAAGGAAGAATTTAAGCTTGATATTGAACAATTAGACCTTGTTAAGCTTGGTCAAAAAACGGAAAATGATTTCGTTGGTTTAAATTCCGGAATCATGGACCAATTTGCGGTTGGAATGGGAAAGAAGGATAATGCCATCTTCCTTGACTGCAATACTTTGGAATACAAATACATGCCGCTTGAACTTGGCGACTACGAGATTGTTATTATGAGTACAAATAAAAAGCACTCTTTGGCTGGTTCAGCTTATAATGAGCGGGTTGCCCAATGTCAAGAAGCTGTTAAGCGGCTCCAAACCAAGTTGGATATCCAAACCCTTGGGGAATTGGATTCCGAAACCTTTGATGAATACTCCTACTTAATTAATGATGATGTTTTGCTTCGCCGGGCTCGCCATGCTGTCTTTGAAAATGAACGGACAGTCAAGGCGACTGAAGCCATGAAGGCTGGGGACCTTGAAAAGCTTGGTCGTTTAATCAACGCTTCACACGTCTCTCTTCACTATGATTATGAAGTTTCGGGGATGGAATTGGATACCTTAGCTGAAGCTGCATGGCAACAACCAGGAGTTCTTGGTGCTCGGATGATTGGTGGGGGCTTCGCTGGAAGTGCCATTGCGATTGTTAAGAAGGATCAAGCTGAAAACTTGAAGGAAAAGGTTGGTAAGATCTACGAAGAAAAAGTGGGCTACGCGGCTAGCTTCTACGATGCTGAAATCGTGGATGGGCCACACAAGCTTTAATCTTGGCTACTAACCTAAAACGACGCAAATAACGCCTTCGCGCCACTGGTGGGTAGCGGTGGGCGTTATTTTTATTAGAGCGAGCAAAAAAGATAGTGAGGGGAATTTTAAATATGGGTGTAATTGCTGAATTCGCACAAGAAACAATTGATGCTGGCGCTTTTGAAGCATTAGACAAGGTTTACGTTGAAAATAAGATTCGGGCCTTAGTTGGGGATGAAGATGTTCCAGCCAAGGAAGGTAAGTTAGTTCCACAGCTTATTGAATTAGCGGTTAGTCGAGGTAAGATCGAAGATGGGCAAACGGCACGGGAAATCTTGAACGATCAACTTTACGATTTGATGACACCGCGGCCAAGTGTGATCAACCATGAATTTTGGCAAAAGCATATTGTCTCACCAGAAACGGCCACCGATTGGTTTTACAATCTTTGTACCAATAACGACTATGTTAAGGTTGACGCCATCAAGAAAAATGTGGTCTTTAATGAGAAGGTTAAAGATGGGAACGAGCTGGAAATTACAATTAACCTTTCGAAGCCTGAAAAAGATCCAAAGGCCATTGCGGCAGCGGCTCATGCAACTGCTAAGAAGTATCCACAATGCGCCCTTTGCCTTGAAAACGAGGGGTATTTGGGTCGGTTAGGTCAAGCAGCGCGGAGTAACCATCGGGTGATCCGGTTAAACGTTGGCGGGCAAAAATGGGGGATGCAATACTCACCATACGCCTACTTCAATGAACACTGTATCTTTCTGGACACTAAGCACGAACCGATGAAGATTGATCAACAGACTTTGATCAACTTGGTTGAAATTGAACGGCAATTCCCACACTACTTTGTTGGGAGTAACGCTGATTTGCCAATTGTTGGGGGTTCAATGTTAGCCCACGAACACTACCAAGGTGGCCGGCACACCTTTCCAATGATGAAGGCTAAAATTAAAAAACCGCTTCACTTCTCAGATTTTCCAGCGGTAAAAGCCGGGGTCGTTGATTGGCCGATGAGTGATATTCGTTTAACGAGTGAAGACACAATTCAATTAATTCAATTAGGAACTTACATCATGGATAAGTGGAACCACTATGATGACGAGAGTCTCCAAATTAAGGCCTTTGGAGTTGATGGCGAACGCCACCACACGGTTACACCGATTATGCACCGGGAAGGTACAGCTTACGTCTTGGACCTTGTTTTACGCGATAACAATACTAATGATGATTATCCACTAGGGATTTTCCACCCTCACGCTGAAAAATGGCACATTAAGAAAGAGAATATTGGTTTAATTGAAGTTATGGGGCGGGCAATCTTACCTGCCCGGTTGAAGAGCGAATTAAACGAAGTTAAGAAATTCTGGCTTGGGGAAGCTAATGAAATTACGGATGCTCATCTTCCATGGGCTAAAGAAGTTCAATCTCGGCGGGAAATTACTAAGGATAATGTGGAACAAGTTTTACACGAAGAAGTAGCCCAAGTCTTTGGGGATGTTTTAGCTGATGCTGGAGTCTTCAAGAATGATGAAGCTGGTCAAGCCGGTTGGGAACGTTTCTTGCAAATTCTCTAAACTTGTAAGACAATTGAAAAATATGATTTAGGTGTTCACGGGAGGTGTTATAGATGGCAGTAACATTACGGGATATCGCAAAGCGAGCAGACGTTTCTTTAGCAACGGTTTCGCGCGTTTTGAATGATGATCCGCAGTTAGCAGTGAGCGAAGAAACCCGGAAGCGGATTTTAACCATTGCGGAAGAGTTGTCATATACTAAACGCCGCCGCCGTGATAACGTTACCCGGCATAAAGTCGTGATTGTTCAGTGGTACCCGGAAATGCAAGAGCTAACGGATTTGTATTACCTGAATATCCGGATTAATGTCGAGAAAGAAGCCCAGGAGGCTGGCTTAGTTACGGAAACGGTGTTTGCCAATAATCTAGCCCAGATTCCAAAAGATACTGCGGGGATTATTGCCCTCGGGAAGTTTAGTGTTGCGCAATTAAAACGGATGCGAGCCGTTTCAAAAGAGCTAGTGGTAATTGACAGCGATGTCCTATCACAAGGGTATGATTGCGTAGTTCCTGATTTTGAAGGGGGAATAACTCAGGCCACCCAAGCCTTATTAGCTCACTACCAGAGCGTTGGCATGATTGCTGGGCATGAAACAACCACAGATGGCAAGCCAGTTGTTGACGAGCGAGAAAGTGCCTTTAAAGCAGCGATGGGCTCACAGTTTAAGCCAGAATCGCTAAGAACGGGTGATTATTCGGAAGCGAGTGGTTATCAAGAAATGCAAGCCTTATTAGCTTTAGGACCGAAACAGCGGCCCCGGGCAGTGATTGTGGCTAATGATGTGATGACGGTTGGGGCCTTGCGAGCAATCCATGAAGCTAACTTAGCAATTCCAAATGAAATTGCGATTGTAACTTTCAACGATACCAGTGTAGCGCGTTATATGTATCCACCACTTTCCGCAATTCGGGTGCCAACTGAACAAATGGCCGCAATGGGGGTTGCTTTACTCCATCAACGTCTAACGGTTTCTGATCTTGCCCCTCAACGGGTTGTGGTCGGAACAAGCCTAGTTCAGCGTCAAAGTGCAGAACTGTAAGTTAGACCGATAATTTAGAAAAAGCCAGGATGAAGTTTTCGTACATGATACTTCATCCTGGCTTTTATTAGTGTAGTGAGAACATTAAAAAGGGTGAGGTTAGGGAAAATTCGGGTCTACAATATTTGGTACTGATAGGAGTAAAATCCTAGCAGTACCAATTTTTTTGATTTAGGGGATTTTATGTATAAAAAAAGAAGACGGCTGTCCCCCGTCTCTCAAAAAAGAAAGGACCGTCTCCATGAATGAGTATATCAAAAATCTAACGGGATTAACAGACAACTTGATTAAATTTAGCCCCAAATTCAAGGATAGTGAGCGGATAAAGGTGATTCAAGCTGTCCCCAGCTCACAATCAGTTCACCATCAATTTGAACGAATGACGCACAATGAAGTTTATTTACGACAATCATATCCTTCAGCTTGTCCACATTGTGGGCGTTTAATGCGAAAGAATGGTTTTAAAACTGTTTATTTGAAAGGACTCGACATTGCGGGGTTGCCCACAATTCTAGTAGTTGAAAAGCAGAAATACATTTGTCCGCGACAGGAAGGGTGTCCCGAATTAACTACTGACCTTGCACGGATTCACGGAATTGATAAGAATCATCAGATTCTTGATAAAGTGAAACAACAGGCGCTTCTGGCCCTAACAGAAAAACGCTCCGTTAAAGATATTTCTGCCAACCTGCACATTTCCGAAGGAACAGTAAATCGGCTTTTCCCGCAACTAGCTCCTCAGTTTAAGGCGAATTATAAATTTTTACCACCAGTAATTGCTTTTGATGACTTTAGTTCCGGTAAATTCGCCGCAACTCAAATGAGTATGGCACTGATGAACCCGCAAACACATGAATTACTGGATATTATTGAGTCAAGAAATAGCTACGCGCTTAGGAAGTATTTCTATCGGTATGACTTTCATGCCCGAGCCAAAGTCAAGCTTGTCATTGTCGACTTGTATCAGCCATATCGGACGATTGTCCGTGATCTATTTCCAAATGCCCTTATTGTCGCCGACCGATTTCATATCATTGCCCAAGCATACCGGGCAGTAAATCAAATCCGGATTCAAACGATGAAGGCAGTTAAGGAGTCTAACCCTGCTTTATCAAGAGCGCTTAAGCGTTATTGGCGCTATGTGCTAAAAGATCGGACAGATCTTGATTGGCAAAGTTT
>NZ_JACJJQ010000059.1 GCF_016900115.1 Limosilactobacillus alvi | reverse complement strand
TTTCTAGACATAAAAATACCCTCCAAGCATAAGATGAATTTTCTATTTCATCTGTATACTTAGAGGGCATTATAGCCGTTCAAGAAATTCATCATCCGGTTTTTACTTTGGACTAGGAGTTTTTTCCCAGCCCCTCTTTGTCATCTCCGAATGTTACTCAGTAACTAAGGTCAAAAAGCACGGCCTTAGCGGATAAGTGCGAACGAAAGGTCGATTCTAATGAATCAACCTTCGCCCTTCTTATCCTAACCAGGCCGTCAAGGAGCTTTTTTCCCAACCTCCTCTTGCTGGAAACTATTACTTTTTTGGTAGGATATCTAATCCGGATCCTTCAAAGATTTTCCAGAAGTAGTGTTTTGGAATCCTTGGAAGGCTTGTTCAATGGTCTGGTATTCAGTTTTGCTTAACTGAAGTTCCATTGCCTTGGCGTTAGCTTCGACTTGTGCTGCCCGCTTAGCTCCAGGAATAACGGCGCTGATGAGTGGGTTGGTGAGATACCAAGCGAGAACGACTTGGGCAACCGTAGCCTGATGGGCGTTTGCAATTGGCCGGATTTGGTCAACTGCTTGACGGACTTGGCTGAACCGGGGTTCCTTAAAGTCGGCAATTTGGCTTCGAATATCATCATTTGGAAAGGTTACTAGGTGGTCATACTTCCCGGTTAAGAGTCCAGAAGCTAGTGGGAAGTAAGGTACAAAGCTAATTTGATTATCGTGAAGATAATTTAACATGCCATCATTTAGGTGGTCTTGATGTAATAGGCTAAATTCATCTTCAACAACATCAACGTAACCATCAACATTCGCTGCTTTGATTTGGGCGAGGCTGAAATTGGAAACACCAATCGCCCGGATCTTACCTTCTTCTCGTAAGCGTTGTAAAGCTCCGACGGCTTCGGCTTTTGGCGTATCATGATCTGGGAAGTGAATGTAGTAAATGTCTAAGTAATCAGTTTGAAGTCGCTTTAAGCTATTTTCGACTTGTTGACGAAGGAAAGCGGGATCGTTATTGATAACTTCTTCACCAGTTGAGAAGTCGTGAGCACCCTTCGTTGCAACTACTAAATCTTCCCGCCGGTGATTTTTAATGACCTGACCGACCAATTCCTCAGAATGACCTAAACCGTATACATAGGCGGTATCAAGCAAGTTGATGCCGCAGGCAATCGCTGCTTCTACCAGCTGTTTTCCATCTTCATCAGCTAATTGATGGAATAAGTTATAACCCCCAACGGCGTTAGTACCTAACCCAAGCGGGTTAGCGACAACCTCAGATTTACCGAACTTAATTGTTTCCATTTTTCCACTCCTTCTTTATGAAAACGGTAACACATTAAGCTAATTATACTCGTTTTTAAGTTTGCTTGCCCTTATTTTTCCGTTTTTAAAAGCCGGTATTTAGCTTTGGTTAATTGCTCAATTTTGGTTTCGTCACTAAGGTGTTTAATGGTTCGAGAAATGGTCTCGGGGGTGGTTCCCAAATAAGCGGCTAATTCAGCTAATTTAAAGGGGAGGGTGATGACGGAACTTTGTTGGTCCATTTTTTGATCATTAAAGTAAGCCATCACCCGTTCTTCAACCCGGGTTAATCCAAGGTAGTAAGTTTGGCGTTGCAGAGCATGGTTTTGATTAATTGTGAAGCGAAGGAGACGGTAAGCTAAGGTAGGTAACTTTGCTAACAAAGCTTTAAAATCATCCATTTCGAGGTGACAAACTAGGCTATTTTGAGCAGCTGTTAAGTAGGTTGCCTGGTTAGTTTCACCAAAAAGCCATTCGGTTCCGGCATAATCACCAGCGCCAATAATTTGGTTCACTTGTTTGGTGCCATCACTAGCCAAGGTTTCCATCCGCAATTTTCCTTTTGCCACGATAATTAATTGTGGTTTCGAAAGTGGATCCAAAACGATTTCACCCCGGGGATGCTCGGCTTGCTTTAACAGAGCTTCAATCTGTTCTTGATCGGCTAGTGGAAGTTGATTAAAGAGGGGCACTAACTGGACACAAAGTTCTTTTGCCATTGGCAATCCTTCCCTTGTTGTTTGTTTAATCTTCATCATCGTCTTCTTCAGCGCTAGCTAAACCTTCATTAACGTTGTGGCCGAGAATTGTTTGTCCCCGCCGGATTTGGGCTTTTTGCCAACCGTACAATTCAACTAATAAGGCTGCTTGCGCATAGTGGTGTTCCTTTTGGGCCAATTCAATTGCCCGCGTAATAAACATTAATTGAGTATCAAAATCTTGAATTAGGTCAAAGAGTTGGTCTCGGGCCGGCTTAAATTTATTCCCCAAGGATTCTTTTAACATTGTGTATTCCAAGATTTGGTGGCTAGTGGTCGGGACTAAATCACCTTCATCGGCTAAGGTTTGGTTAAGGCGGTGGATAAAGTCAGCTTCCTTTGCTTGCCATTCTGGGCCAGCTTGGGTTAAGAAAAGACTAACTCCACATTTTTTAACAAAGAGGGTGGCTTGTTCAATTTTAAGTTGGTGAAGCCACAAGTTAGCAACGACATGGCTAATCATTGCCCCGGCAGTTGGCGTATGGTGTTCTTGGTCAGCCCGATCTAGTTCGGCTTGGGTAAGTTTTTCGATATCAATCATTTTAAGCGAGCTCCTTTACTTTGAGATTAGTAACTGGGTAACCGAGTTGTTCGACGATCTTTTTGAATTCATTGGGATTTGCATCGTCAGTTGCCGTTAATTTAACTTTTCCGGCATTAAAAAGAACTTTACTGGAAGTAACGGTTGTTTGTTGATCTAGAGCCGTTTGAATCTTAGTTAAACAACTAGGACAGGTTAATTGGTCAACAGCCATGGTGATTTTTTGCATGATGATCCCTCCATTTACTTTTTTTACTATTATTAAGTTAAAACTAATAAAAAACCTTGACGTGGATCAAAAGTGACGTAATAAACGGAAACTATTTAGAATTACCACGAGGATACTAGCTTCGTGGATAAGCATTCCGGAAGCCATGTGGATATAACCTGTAAATAGGCCAATGAATAGTAACAAAACGGTTAACAAAGCAATACTGATGTTTTCATTCATATTCCACATCGTAGCTTTAGCAATTCGATTTAAAATCGGTAAGCGAGAAAGATCTGAGGTTGGAAGGACAATGTCGGCCGTTTCAATTGCCGTATCGCTCCCGCTTCCCATGGCGATCCCAACTTTCGCTGTCGCTAATGCTGGACCATCGTTAATCCCGTCGCCGATAAAGGCCACTTTTTGGCCCTTATCCTGGGTTGCTTGGATAAAATTAACCTTATCTTTAGGGAGTTGGTCCCCATGAATGGCGTCAAAATCAAGGCCAGCCACGGTTGCTTCCGCCACTGCTTGATGGTCACCAGTCAAGAGGGCGAGGTGGTAGTGGGACTGGAGTTGTTTAATGGCGGCTGGAGTTGTTTCCTTTAGTGGATCCATGATTTCGAGGGCGAGGGTCAATTGATTATCAACCGCCATTAAAACATGGGTGGTAGTTGGCGTAAGCGTTGGTAAATTAGTGATGCCAGCCGCTTGAATTAGTTCTTCGTTTCCAACCAGCACGTGGTGGCCAGCAATCATAGCTTTAATGCCAGCTCCTTTGACGGTGGTAAATTGTTCGGTTGGAAAGGGGGTAGCGGAAGCAAAGTGGTGGACGATGGCTTTGGCGAGGGGATGGGTAGCCTCTGTTTCAACACTAACAAGATACTGAGTATTAAGTTTTTCGTCGCCGGCTAAGTTAACGACTTTCGTAACCGCTGGATGACCACTAGTAATCGTACCGGTTTTGTCAAAGGCAAGCCAGTTAACCTTGCGGAAGGTTTCGAAAACCGTGGCTCCTTTGACCAAAATACCACTTTTGGCGGCAGTTCCGATTCCAGCAACGGTTGAAACGGGAACCCCAATCACTAAGGCCCCTGGGCAACCAAGCACTAAGACGGTAATGGCTAATTCAATTTGTCGACTAGTAATGAAGACAATGAGGGCAATCACTAAGACAATCGGGGTATAGTACTTAGCAAATTGGTCAATTTTTCGTTGGGCTTGGGTTTGGCTATCTTGGGCCTCTTCAATTAATTCGATTAGTTGACCAAAAGTAGTATCTTCACCCACCCGACTAGCTTGAACTACTAAGGTCCCATCGGTTAAGTTAGTCCCCGCATAAGTTGAATTTCCAATTTTTTTAGCTTGGGGTTTGGCCTCGCCAGTGATCGGGGCTTCGTCAACGTAGCCACTCCCCCTAACCACTTCACCATCGACTGGAATTTGATCCCCCGTCCTAACCAAGACATAATCATCTTCGTCGAGGTCGTCAATTGCCACTAGTTCACCTTTTCGGTCCTCGGGGCTCACAATCCGGTAAGCCGCTTTTGGAGCGAGTTGAACAAGTTCTTTAACGGATTGACGGGTTTTCTGTAAGGAAAGCTCCTCAAGCAGGTTCCCTAAAGAAAACAACCAAACGACGATTCCCGCCTCGCTAAACTCTTGGATGAAGAAAGCACCAATTACCGCAATTGTAACTAAGAGCTCAATTGAGACTAATTTAAATTTAAGGGCACTGGTCGCTCGAAGGAAGAGGGGAATTTCCCCAATTATTGCGACAAGGGCTAAAAGGGTATTAAATAGCAAGAAATTTTGCTGCCATTTAAATAGGTAGGCAATACTTAATAAGCCGGTCATGATTCCAAGAATAGTTTTTTGATGTTGTTGGTAAAAACGTTGGATTTTCATGTTGTAACCTCCATTCATAAGAATTAGTGTTAATTTTCAACTATTATATGGAGTTTACTCTAAGAAAAAATTGATCCTTATCAAAGTTTCCAAAACGATAAAAAATTAAAGTTGTCACTTTATAAACTAGTTAACGAATTTTAACTCCTCTCATTACATATATTGTGATCTATAATATAGATGTAATAAAAATATATTTATTGGAGAGGAGTGGCGAAAGATGTTATTTCAAGTCTATGGTCATAGTGCTTTATGGCAGTTCTGTGGTTGGTTAATGGTTTTTGTTGCACTAATCCTCGCAAATGAAGTTGCCCGGCGCTCAAAAGCCGGCGGGATTTTCTTCTTTATAGTTTTACCAGCAATCTTAACTATTTATTTCATTGCGATTTATGTTGGGGCTGCTCATGGACAGAGCTGGGCCCTGCATAATCAGACTTATGTCCATATGAATGGTTGGTTCCACTATGCTAAGTTGTATGCAGCAACTGCTGGATGTATTGGCTTTATGATGCTGAAATACGATTGGTGGTTTGCAAAACAGCATTGGTTTAAATGTTTTCCCTTTGTAATTGTGGCAATCAATATCTTGATTGCGGTTGGAAGTGATTTTCAATCGGCTTTTAATGGCCTATCGCATTTAGTGCAAGGCCAATCGCAATGGTGGTTATCATCAGAAGGCGTCTGGCTCTATGGTGGTTGGTGGAACATTGCTAACGGCCTAGCTGGGATCTTAAATATTTTCTGTATGACAGGTTGGTGGGCAATTTATTCCTCGAAGAATCAGCAAGATATGTTATGGCCAGACATGACCTGGCTGTTTATCTTAGCCTATGATGTTTGGAACTTTGAATATACCTATGCAAATTTGCCAACACATTCTTGGTATTGTGGGGTTGCCTTACTATTGGCCCCAACGTTTGCGGCTGCCTTTTGGAACAAAGGGGGCTGGATTCAAAACCGTGCCTACACGCTTTCAATTTGGTGTATGTTTGCTCAAGTCTTTCCACTTTTCCAAGACCAAGGAAAATTTGCAGTTCTCCCGGTCTTATATAAAGATGGTTTTATGAACCCAGCTGTTCACCCAAGTTCAGTTGATCCAGTTGCGATGGGCTTGATTGCAATCCTTGCTTTAGTAATTAACGTTGTCGTCTTAGCAATTATTTTGAAACGCTCAAAGCAACTCGGGATTAACCCTTACACTCACGAAATCTTTGTTGGCACCAAGGATTATGATGAAGCAATGCGTCGGGCATAAAATATAATAGCTTTTAATCATCTTGCGAGTGAAATCTCGGAAGATGATTTTTTTGAAAATGGGCAAGGAAACACGTTCTTTTAAGGACGTGATGAATTGCCCTAATTTTCTGTCCTTTAGGTCACATGGATAGATAAATATGTGATATAATTGTTGACATGAAAGATACAAATAGACTTACGTATGGGAGAACTTCCGTATATAACTTAAATTACC
>NZ_JACJJQ010000058.1 GCF_016900115.1 Limosilactobacillus alvi | reverse complement strand
TACATAAAATCCCCTAAATCAAAAAAATTGGTACTGCTAGGATTTTACTCCTATCAGTACCAAATATTGTAGACCCCCATTTTGGAATTCTACTTCACAGTAGGTTTCCTGAATGGTGATTTTTTTGATTAGTTGTCGAACGAGGTGTTCATCAAACTCATTGAGTTGCTTACTATTGATATCAATGAAATTTTGTAGGTTAATATTTTTCTGAACGACCTCATTTTGACGATCAAGGGTTAATTGAAGTTCATCGCGTTGTTGCTGAATCCTATTGAACTCATCCGAAATTTTGTCATAATCCTTGGAATGGGGTGTCTGATTGATTAAGAGAATTTGTAGGCGGTCCAGTTCACGGTCTAATTTTGTTGCTTGTTCTTCATTTACTTGGTTAATCGCATGACGGATATTATTTTGGAGCTTGGCCTGGAATGTTTTGTTAGGTTCAATAATTTTATTAAAAGCTCTTAGGCAGACTTCTTTTAATTGTCGTTCAGAGATGGCGCGTCCATGGCAAGTCACAAGATCATGGTCATGGCCAGTCATACAAAGCCATTTTACGACTTGCCCGTTTTCGTCGGAGTAGTTATAGGCAACACGGTGATAAATATCTCCACAGCGGCCGCAGAATACTTTTAAGGAAAAGCAGGTGCGGTTATTGTAGTGCCTTGTTTTACCGCAGGGAACCTTGATTCCAGCCCGGCAACGCTTTCTTTCTTCTTGCACCCGGCGAAAGAGATCTTTAGGAATGATTGCCTCATGGTCGTCTTTGATATAGTACTGAGGCATAATCCCTTGGTTGCGAATTCGCTTTTTGGTTAAAAAGTCGATGGTGTATGACTTCTGTAAAAGAGCATCGCCGATATACTTTTCATTTTTGAGAATTGAAGCGATATTGGAATCGCCCCATTTAGTATTACCAGCACCGTTGGGGATGCCATCAGTGGTTAATCGCCGAGCGATTTGTTTATAAGAATATCCCTCCAAGTATTCGTAGTAGATGCGTTTTACTATTTTGGCTTGTTCGGGGTCAACAATTAGGTGTCCTTCTTCATCTTTGGTGTAGCCAAGGAACCAATTATGGTTAACCATGACTTTCCCTTGTTGATAGCGGTATTGTAAGCCGAGTTTAACGTTTTGCGATAAAGATTGGCTTTCTTGCTGAGCTAGGGAAGCCATGATTGTTAAAAGAACTTCCCCCTTGGCGTCAGTGGTTTTGATGTTTTCTTTTTCAAAGTAGACGGCGATATTCTTCTCTTTTAGTTGCCGAATGTAGTGAAGACAATCGAGAGTATTCCGGGCAAAACGGCTAATTGACTTGGTAATGATAAGGTCAATTTTGCCGGCCATGCAGTCTTCAATCATTTGGTTGAATTGCTCCCGCTTTTTGGTGTTGGTCCCAGAAATCCCATCATCGGCATAAACATTAACCAGATCCCAACCGTCATGGTTTAGGATGTAGTTGGTGTAATGGCTAACTTGGGTTTGGTAACTAGAGTTTTGTTCCTCGTATTCGGTACTTACCCGGCAATAGGCAGCTACCCTTAATTTGGGTATATCTTCCTCAAAGGGGACCGGCTTGCTACCGATATGGCGGCGGGCAGGAATGATTTTCATTTTTTTGTTGGGCATTTAAGATTCCTCACTTTCGATTAGCTGGTACAAGTATTCGGCTTGTTTAGCGGGAATATTGTACCGGTGATGTGATCGGTTCATTTTGAACTTAGTTTGGGGATAAAACTCTACCTGCTGTGTTGGTAAGTTGGTACGTCCTAAGTTTAGGGCTCGTTGATGAAGTTCAGTTTGGAGACGGTTAAAAATTTCCGGTGTTATCAACGGTGGATAGTATTTATCCCCAAGGTAGGTTTGATTAATTAAGATTCGTTTGATGGCACCGTGGAATTTAAAACCATTTTTTAAGGCGACATCTGTCAGGGAATCACCATTCAGATAGTCTTTAAAAATACTTTGAACGCGGGGGCCATTAACTGGGTCAACTTCAATCTTGCCATCTTTGATGTGGTAGCCAAAAGTAACGGTACTCATCGGCTTCAAATCCTTTCTGGTAGATTTAATCCACAGAACAAGTGGAAAACTAGATGTGAATTATCTTCAATTGTGATTTTTTCCACGGTTTCTTCAAATAATCGAGGATTAAACTCGGTTTGAATCGGGTGGTTATCTACGTAATTTAAAAGTTCACGAGTGGCAATAATTAGACTATCGTTTTTACCAATTGTGGAGCGGAGTTTACTCAGCTTTTGCCGGTATTGATTGGACTGGTCGATTAGTTTGGTCGTCTTGGTCATCATTTCTTTGGGCTCGATCAAGTCTTGGGATAGCATCGTCATCAAGGTATCACGTTTTTCAGTATTGCTTAAAATAGCTGATTCTAATTCTTTAATCCGCTTATACTTGTGGTTTGCTGGTTGGTTTCGCAATGATTGAAGATAAGGCTACAAAAGTTTCGTCCTACTGAAGATAAGTTTATTTATCATGGTCACAAAGGCGACTTCAATTTGGCGTTCATCAACTGGCTTAACCGGGCAAGACTTCTTTTCCTTAATATGAGTTTGGCAAGTCCAAGTTACCCGCTTAGCCTTCTTTTGGCGTTTAAATGTACCGCCGCAATGGCAGTTAAGTTTGCCGGAGAAAAGATATTTTTGCCGGTACTTTTGGCTACGTGTCTTGGTGTTGCGTTGCTTAGCTCTTTGCGTCAGCAAAGCCCGGGTCCGTTCAAATTCATCAAAGCTGATAATTGGCTCATGGTGGCCTTGATACCAGGTCATTGTCTCTTCATCGTAGTTGATGTGTCGGTTGAAGGCATCGTCGGTATAAGTCTTTTGCAAGCGCAGGTTGCCGGTATAAGATTCATTACGAAGCATAGTTCGAATGGTACTATCGCTCCATTTACCAACGGATGGCGCCGGAACGGTCAAGTTTTTAGCGATTGTTAGGCTGCTTTGACCATTTAAAAAGTCAGTAAAAATTTGTTTAACCACTTTAGCTTGGCTAGGAATAATTTCAAAGTTTCGGTCATAGCCATAGGGCGGAGTCGAAACTTTAAAATAGCCATTGGCCATCCGAGTTTGAATTGACCAGCGGTTGTTAGCGGCAATTGATTTTGATTCACTTTCCGCCATGCTACTAAGGACGGTTAAGATGAATTCATCGTCCATATTGCTGGTGTTCAGATTTTCCCGCTCAAAGATAATGGGGATATTGAGGTCCTTTAGCTGACGGACAATGTCCAAACAATCGGCAGCATTACGGGCAAGCCGGCTAATTGACTTGGTAATAACTAGGTCAATTTGGTGGGCTGCACAGTCCCTTAACAAGTGAAGCAACTCTGGCCGTTTATTCTTCTTAGTTCCAGAAATTCCTTCATCGTAGTAGATTCCTGCAAGTTCCCAGCCGGGATGGTTGCTAATGTAGTGTTGATAGTGTTCACGTTGAGCCTTAAGACTTTTTAACTGCTCGTCGGAACCGGTCGAAACCCGGCAATAAGCAGCAACCCGTTTTAGCTCCCGGCTGGGAATGAAATTTTGCATGATTTTTGTAGTTTCCATTGTTTTTTCCCTCCTTTCATCAGTCATGCATGTTAGCTCTGAGTTTTAGACACATCAACGAATTAAAGCTGTAATAAACCCAGTAATGGCGGGAAAGTTTGCCGGTTTTCTTGTTCGATTCGTTGGGCAATTTCAGATGTGATTAGTCCTTGTTCTAATAGTTCTTTCGTGATTTCTTGTGCCTTTTGAAAAAGTAGTTCATTTTGAATTTGTTGATTAGTAAGGGCCATAGTTTTACCTCCTCACTGTTAGGACAGTTAGAGGCAAAAAAATACAGCGGTTTTGGCAAAAAAATAAGGCCCACAGGCGAATGAGCCCATGGACCTTATATTTATAGCAGTTGATTGACGCGTCTTTGAACGGCAGTTGGATCATAGCCAGCCGCACGCAGTTTTTGACTACGTTGGGGGTCATTGCCCCATTTACCTTGAATGACTTCACGGGCCAAGGTGTCAATTGATTTTTGATTCAGCCTTTGATTTACGGCTGCTTGAATAGAGGAATAGTTATACCCAGCCGCAGAGAGGCGGTTCTTGCGGTCAGTGCCGTTACCCCATTTACCAGCTAAAACTTCAGCAACTATTTCATCTGTTGACTTTAAAGGCTTAGTATTGGCGCCATAGCCATTCAGGCCTTTTTTTCTGATGATAGCCGGATAGTCGATGTAGGAGTAGTCTAGGTCAACGTTACCGCTAATCCCGGCGATTGAACCATTAGAAGAGTATTGCCAAATCCCGCAGTTTCCGCTGTAGTTGAGACGGGGATTATATTCGGCAATCCACAAAGCATAACGACTAGCAACATCAGGAGAAATATAGTTTTGTAGCGGTGATCGTGAAATATAGAGTCCAGCATAGTAGCCATGGCTTTCAATCTCTGAACAAAATGCTTTAACCAATTCAGAACAAAAGTCTGTTCCTTGCTTAAATTGACTCTTTTCTTCAAGGTCAAAGTAAATCGGGTAATCAAATTGTTTTCCGGCAATGGCGGTTAAGCAGGTATCGGCTTCTAGTTTTGCGTCGGTAGCGGAGTCCGCATATGAGTACCAATATGCCCCAACATTGAGTCCAGCGGCTTTGGCCCGACCGTAGTTTTGTTCAAAGTATGGATCCTTTTGGTGAATCGAATGGCCATATCCGGCGTTAATAATCACGAAGTCAATCCCACTTGCTTTAACGGCATTAAAATTAATATTTTTTTGCCACGGTGAAACGTCAATTCCTTTATAAATTCCCATTTTCATCAATCCTTTTTATCCTTGTTGTTTTGGAGTTGTTCTAAGACATCTTTGAGTTGTTTGGGAAAGGGGAGTCCTAAGCGTCCAGCATTTTCTAAAAGGGAAATTCCTTCGTTGGAAATGTAGAAACAGATGGTGGCGGTTCGCAGTGGGGTGCCGTGCTTGAGTAAGTGCATATCGATGATATTTGCGAGACCAACCAAGATGAAAATAAGGACTTTCCGGTTTACGCCACGTAGGCCCACTTCACTGGAAAGCTTACGTTCACTAATCGCATATAGAATTCCCGTTATATAATCGGCAATTACAAAGGTAAGGAGAGCATACAGTAAGTCGTCCAAACCTCCGAGAAACCAGCCGATAAAGCCACCTAGGACTGCCCAATACATACTAATAATTTTCGTTTTGATCATATTGTCACTTCTTTTTTAAATCGTCTGGTGGAGTGGTTGAAGTTTCCATTGCTACCTTGCACTGTAGGTAGCGGTGCCGGTACTTCACATCATCTATGAACTTGATGTTGTACCAGTGGCCATTAAACCAAATTTCGGTTGATTCTTTAACGCCTTCGATATAGCGGAAGGTCATGGAGACTTCTCTTTCAACTTTAACCATTGCGGCGGTGTAGTACTCTGTCCCGTGAAGGTTTGATACATAAGCCCAAACTTCCGCTAATAAAACAGCCTTAGTCATTGGTTGGTAGGTATTGGGATTACGTCCGTAGGTAACTTTGTTATAGAGTCGGATGCGGTCGCGCATCTCACCAATATTTACAAGCTTTGAGTTATCTTCACCAGCTTTTTCCATCAAAAAGCCTCCTTCCGATAAGGTGTTAAAATTGCCCGTAAAAATTTGATCATGGCATCAAAATCAGCAGTTTCCCGGTATTCATATAGGTAAGCCACAGTATAAAAAATAGCGGTGCGAATATCATCGGGGACCACATCGTAGTCGCTAATTGGATGCCGCAGAATATTTTCAATCGTGGAAACTGCGGCTGCAATGAAATGGGTAATTAAATCATCCTCAGTGGTGCCATCAACCCGGAGGTAGGTTTTAATTTCTGCTAAGGTGGGTGTTTTGGTATTTGCTTCATCTCCCATTTACTCACTCCTATTTACCAGCGCCCATCTTCAAAGTTGTTAAAGCTTCAGGAAGAATGGTCTTGGCATCGACACGTTGGGAACCTAAGAAGCCAACTTGACCATTTACGGCGTACAATTCGTTGAGTCGTTTGAAGGTCCGTCCTTGGCGATCAGCAATCCAGTAGTAGGAAAAGTCACCAAATAGGACGGCTTTGTTACCGGTGGTCAAGTTAGGCATATATTGGCTTGTGTAAACTGGACAATTCAGAATCATATCTGGCGTTCCGGCTTGGATAGAAGGTTGCCAGATGTATTGATCGTTCTTGTCCTTTAACTTACGAATAGCCTTAACTGTGTCATCGTTCATCAAAAAGACAGCATTTTTACGGTAGGGTTCTTTAAGTGAGTAATAAAGGTCGATTAATTCATCAAAGGTAATTGCCGTTGCCGAAGCGGTGGTAATGCCATCTTTGGCACCGTTAGTATCGTTAAGGATCCCAGTTGGGCGTCCTGTACCATTACCGGTTAAGAAGGCTTCTTCTTCAGCATCGCCCAAACGACGGGCAAACTCAGAAGAAATGTAGTTAGTTAAATCAAAAGCTGAGTCGTTCAGTAATTCTTCAGAAACTTTGATTAAAGTTCCCAGCTTGTGCGCACCAAGGGTTACTTGGCTGAAAGTAGCATTACTTTCGGTGTAGGCTGCTTCTTCGTCTAACCAAGCAGCGGTTCCTTCACTAGCAACAACTGGAATCTTATGGTCACCGCTGGAAGTTTGGATGACGTGGGAAACAACCTAAGATTAGTTCAGGATGAATTTTACCATCCTGGACTTTTTTATTACCCTAAAGATAGAGCTAAGGTCGTCCATAGCCTCAGGGACTGCGAGTCCGTATCACAAAATGACCTCCGCTATCTTTGCTTTGATATTTTGATTTTCAGGTTGTGGGACTACGAGTTCGAGTATAGGAAATGA
>NZ_JACJJQ010000057.1 GCF_016900115.1 Limosilactobacillus alvi | reverse complement strand
TACATAAAATCCCCTAAATCAAAAAAATTGGTACTGCTAGGATTTTACTCCTATCAGTACCAAATATTGTAGACCCCAAATTAATCACCACAAAGTCTGGAGCATCAAAGCTAGCCAATTGGCTATTACTAAGTGGACGACTGTTGAAAGATAATCTTAGGGTATCGCTTTAAAGGAGTAATTTTAATTTGTTATTTTAGACCTTTGATTGAAATTACAACCTAACCAGTGGAAAAAAGGCCTCAATTGGCCCAGTAAAATCAACTTTTAGCTCATTAGCATCACCATCTAACCAAATAAAAGGCTCACCGTGCCAATCACCACCATGATTAGACTCAGTCAAGTCGTCGTTAAATCCGGTAAAACTAAGAAGATAATGATTTCTAAGCTTAAGATGAATATTAAGCCAAATTGGACATTCATCAGAAATTTCCGGTAGAAAAACATTCGACGATTAAGAGGTTGGGAAAAAAGCTCCTTAACGGCCTGGTTGGGATAAGAAGAACGAAGGTTGATTCATTAGAATCGGCCTTTCGTTCGCACTTATCCGCTAAGGCCGTGCTTTGGAGCGAACCAGCCAACTGGTTTGGCGTTTGTGAGCCCATGCAAGGCTGAATCGGTTGGTGCGACCGTCAGGGAAGCAACTACCATTCAGCTACTGCTTTGACCTTAGTTACTGAGTAACATTCGGAGATGAAAGAGAGCAATCCATTTTTGATTCATGGTACTAAGTTCTCCCAAATTTATTTAAAATCAGCTGGCCGCGGCCCTTGACCAAAGTAAGCCCAAATCGCATCCAAAATCCGTTTACTAGCATGGCCATCTCCATATGGATTCTTCGCATTGGTCATTGCTTGATAGTGGTCAGGATTATTTAATAAATCAAGCATCGCCTCGGTAACCGTCCTCTGTTCAGTTCCAACTAAGCGTAACGTTCCCGCAGTTACCCCTTCTGGCCGTTCAGTTGTGTCCCGCAATACCAAGACTGGCTTCCCTAAGCTTGGCGCTTCTTCTTGGACTCCACCAGAATCTGTCATGATGAAGTATGACCGTTGAGCTAGGTTATGGAAGTCAACAACATTAAGGGGCTTGATTAAATGAATCTTGGGATCATTACCAAGAACATCATTTGCCACTGCTTGTACCCGCGGTGATAAGTGAACTGGATAAACCATTTCAACGTCATCAGCTTGATCAACAACAGCTTTCATCGCTTGGAAGACCTGCCGCATTGGTTCTCCTTGGTTTTCTCGGCGGTGCATCGTGACTAAAATCATCCGGTGATCACTTGTTATTTGTTCTAATACTGGGTGATGATATTCTTTGGTCACAGTTGATTGTAAGGCATCGATAGCTGTATTCCCGGTAATATAAATCCGATCCTTAGGATGATTTTCTTTCAACAGATTTTGACGACTAAGACTTGTTGGCGCAAAATACAGTTCACTTAAATCATCAGTCATTTGTCTATTTAATTCTTCAGGAAAAGGTGAATATTTTTGCCAAGTGCGGAGACCAGCTTCAACGTGCCCCACCGGAACTTGTTGGTAGAAACTGGCCAAGCCAGCCGCAAAGCTCGTCGTGGTATCCCCATGGACTAGTACTAAATCCGGTTTTTCAGTTGCGATAATTTTTTCTAAGTTTAATAGAACTCGTGACGTAATTTGACCAAGTGTCTGATTTGGTTGCATGATGTCTAAATCATAATCTGGCTTAATTTTAAAAATCTTCAAGACCTGATCAAGCATTTCCCGGTGTTGGGCCGTTACTACCGTTGTGGTTTCAAAACGAGCATCATTTTTTAATTTTAAAACTAACGGTGCCATTTTTATGGCTTCTGGCCGCGTCCCAAAAACGGTCATAATCTTATATTTCATTTTTCTTCTCCACAGATGAAAAAGCCTGGAAGAACAAGAATGTTTTCCCAGTTGCTTTTAATAATCAGTTTTCAATTTTAATTGCTACTTGGCTTTCCTGCAACATACTTCCAATATGCCGCAAAGATTTCACGCGCCATAGTAATGTTTGCCCCACCATCATCGTTAGTTGAACCCGGAATTGATAAAGCCACCACAACTTGTGGATTATTCGATGGCGCATAGCCAGCAAAACTAAGGGTTGTAGTTTCATGCCCTTCTGAAACTGTTTCCGCCGTCCCGGTCTTTCCAGAAATCGAAGGCGTAACATCCTTTAACTTTCCAGCTGTAACATAGGTATTTGTCCCGTGCGTAACTAAGTATAAACCTTGGTGAATCAGATTAAAGTATGACTTTGGTGCATCGATTACGGATTGAACTTGCGGTTCCGTTTCAGATTGAACCTTCCCCAGAGAACCATCTGAGTTTGTTTCCCGGATTTGCTTAACTACATATGGTCGTAATTTGTAACCACCGTTAGCAATCGTTGACATGTACTGGGCCAGCTGTATAACCGTGTAAGCATCGTAGTTCCCGTAGGACAAGTCAAGCGCACTCCCAATGTGAGACTGGTCCGAAGCCCCTTTATATCCAACCGTTTCACCTGGTAAATCAATCCCCGTTTTAACCCCAAGGCCAAACATATTATAGTAATAACGCATTTTTGTAAAAATACTTGGTTTTAAAGTGATTTGGGTGTCATAGGAATATTTCATACCTCCGATTTTCATCAAAACTTGCATCATGTACGAGTTTGATGAAACTTCAAGGGCTTCCGGAGCTGTTAAGGCCATATTGGCACTCCCAGACTTATTAAACCAAGATGCCTTCACTGAAGTACCAGCAACCTTAATTGGTTTATCCGTTAAAACATTGTTTGACGGTGTAATCACTCCAGTCATCAAACCAGCCATCAAGGTTGCTGGCTTAACAACTGATCCCAATACGATTGGGTGATTAATCGCCCCAATCTGATCCACCGTTTCTTTCCCCGTCTTCGGGTTCCGATCTATTCCGGCCATGGCATAAATTGCTCCAGTATTTGGATTCATAACGACTGCATAAACCCCTGAAGAATAGGCATTTCCGGCCGAACTATAGTTACTTTCCAAAATACTTTGAACTTTCTTTTGGAATTCGCCGTTAATGGTGAGGACTAAATTGTCCCCCTTCTTACCAGCATATTTAAGCTTCGTAGTAGTTTTATTTCCCGTCGTTGAAACTTCAGTTTGTGACTTTGAACCTGCTAATGTTGCTTGGAAAAGCTTTTCTAGGTACGAAGCCCCAACGTTATCATTTCGGGAATAACCTTGTGCCAATAGTTCATTTTGGGTATCACTCGGAAGCCCAGTAGTCGTAACAGTCCCAACTAAAGATTGAATATCTTTTCCTTGCGGGTAATTTCTGGTCCAAGCAGTCCCAATTTTAACCCCTGGCAATTCACTAAGGTGTTCTCCAACCTCAGAAAGCTCTTTTGCCGTTACACCAGTAGCTTTAATATTAATGGTGGATAAGGAATAAGCCCCACTCATTGCCCCATAGATCATTGCTTTATTTTTTTCAGCTTCATCAAGGTGGAAAAATTTCGGATGGTGGTTTAAATACTTAACCGCGTCATCATAAGAACTCGTTGCTCCATTTTTGATGTGGGCTACTTTTTCAACCTTTTTTAAATGACTAGCATCTGCTAAGTAATAATCAATCTGGTTACGGTCCGTCAATCGCTCTGTATTTACCTTGATGTAATTACCTAGCCGATTAGCAACTTTGTACATATCAGCATCAGTAACCGTTGATCCCTTTGTATACGTGATTGCTTGGTGAGCCTGATTACCAACTAAAACTTTTCCAGTCGAATCATATATCATCCCTCGCTGCACATTATTCGTTTCGGTAGTGGTATCCGACTGTTTCACCAAAGCCTTATAGGAGGTACCATTTAAAACTTGTAAATAAAATAGCCGGATCCCTAGAGTTAATAATAATAAGGCAACAATCCAGAGTAATAGATTTAAACGAAAAGGAATGGCAGATTGAGAAGTTTGCCGTCTTTCATTTTCTCGATTAAAGATGCCTTTAAAACGTTTGAATAAATTCACAATCGATTCTCCTCGCAATTCGAATGCTGTTATTCTACCAAATTATTGACTACTTGTCCGCATTCAAAATTCCTCACTAACCACTCAATCTTACACTTTATTTTGTTTCAGAGGTAGTGATTTTAAGAAATTTTAATTTCGAGACTTAGTCACATTTTCGGTTTATAATTGTGATCAGCTTAAAACTTAATTGAAGGAGAAAATCAAAGTCAGTAAAATGACTTGATAATCGACAATCTTTTTCTGGAAGGACGATTATTTTGAAAAAGTCTTTTTTCCACCGCCAATGGGATTTATTACTTTGTTTTAGTATTCCAATTATTATTATGGGAGCCTACTTTGCGAGTCGCAAAATGGCCCCCTTTGGCTCGAGTTCAATTTTAACAGTTGACCTTGGCCAACAGTACGTTGATTTCTTTGCATACCTCCGGACGAGCCTCTTACATCACCCAAGTGGCTTGCTATATTCATTTAGTAAGGGACTAGGAGGTGAAATGTGGGGAACAAATGCCTATTACCTACTGAGTCCCCTCAATTTAATTTTACTTGCCTTTCCAAAGCAATGGTTAACCAGTGGTATTCTTTTGTTACTCTTACTAAAGTATGGCCTAGCTGGTTTAAGTTTTGGTTGGCTATTAAAGCGGGAAAGAATTCAAACTGGGATCCGTCTAATTGCCTTTAGTACTTCTTATGCTTTGATGGGTTGGATGATTGCTAACCAGTTAAATTTACTCTGGCTTGATGTCTTAACCTTATTGCCGCTAGTTATCTATGGATTAATTAAAATCACTCGTCAAGAAAGCTGGTTACCTTATCTCAGTTGGCTTACCTTACTAATAATCGATAATTATTACATGGCCTGGATGGTTTGCCTATTTACCATTCTTTTTTTCATTTGGCAACTTTCTCGTGTTCAGCTAAAAAAATCGAGAATTGGAAAAATCATTGCTACTTACCTTTTAACTTCGCTAGCAAGTGTTGGTCTGAGTGCTATTATTCTCCTGCCAACGGTAAGTGCTTTGCTAGGCAGTAAAGGTACTTATACTGAGACCCATATTAAATGGAAGTTTGAATATCAACCAATCAAAGAGTTGGCAAAGTTAGTTCCTGGCGCTTTTAATTTTAACCAAATGCCGAGTGGACAAGCTAATATTTACGTGGGAATGATCATTCTCTGTGGGGCTGGTTTATACTTTTTTGTAACTCAAGACCGATGGCCAAGTAAAGTAATCGCCGGCGGTATCATCGTTTTCTTGGTAGCTTCTTTTACCTTACAACCACTTGATTTACTCTGGCACCTCGGTCAATTTCCTGTTTGGTACCCGGCTCGTTTTTCATTTCTGCTATCATTCTGGCTTGTCTGGCTAGCCGCCCTTACCCTTAAGCCAGGCCAGAAAATTAGACCCTGGATTCTGTTAAGCTTCGCAGTGACGGCAGTCATAATTACGATTATTAATTTACATCTAGCAAAGAATTTAAGCTATATTAAGCCGTTAACAATTTATCTTGGCTTGGGCTTTGCCATCGCCGCAATTATCTTTTTATATCTAGAACCCTTTCGCTTACCATTTTTCAATTTTGCCTTTGTTTGTCTGGCAATTTTTGATGTTGGTTATAATGCAGTTAGTTCTTTGAATAACATTTCTTACGTTAGTCAAGCTCAATTTGCTGACTACACCTTACTACTTGATCAAGTTAGTGAACAAACTAAAAAGCATGACGCTGGCTTTTATCGGGTTGCCAAGGACTTTATGCGCACAAAAGATGATTCCTTCCAAGGTGATTTCTTCACGGGTGATAATTTTAGTTCAACTATGGAACCAGACGTCTCAAAATTTGTCCAAGCAATTGGTCAGCCAGGTGGCGACGGTTTTATTACTTACTCAAACGGAACTCCGGTCACGGACTCACTACTTGGCTTTAAATACTTTTGGCTTGCTCGCCACCAGGGTAAAGACAATCAAAATAATCAAGTCTTGCCACTAACGGCTTCGCGACCAGACTGGCGGCGGCAAAAAACGGTTTTCCAAACCAAGCAAATTACAGTTAAGCAAAATAAGTGGGCCCTACCAATTGCTTTTGGCGCAAGTGACCAAGCTAAGAAATTAAAACTTTTGACCTTAGATCCCCTCGCTTACCAATCCCAACTTTATCAAACCCTTGCTGGTAAGAAAACCGACCAAAATCTATTCACAGTACAAAACTTCGATCACGTTGAATTTGTCAATCTCTCTACGAGTGAACAGATCACTGGCGTAACGGTAAAGCGGCAACAACTTCTCGCGCCGGCACAATTAATTTTAACCATTAAGCCGCAAACCAATGACCCCTACTACCTAACTTTAGGCGCAGCACTTAAAGACACGGCAAATATTACCATTAATGGGAATCCACTAAATCAATATGCAACTTATCAGAATACAATTGTAACAACCGTCGCTGATCACGAAAAAGGAAAAACCGTTAAGATCACAATTAGTCTAAAAAAAGCGAGTCTATGGTTGCAAAATGTAAGTCTGTATCGGCTAAATTCTAAAGCCTTTGAAGCTAGTGCTAAGCAACTTCAATCTGAACCTCTTAAGATCACAAACTGGTATCAAAACCAAATTAAGGGAACAATCCATCTTAAAAGATCACACCAACTAATCATGACAACGATACCATACGCTAAGGGTTGGCACGTTAAACTTGATGGACAAAAGATAACCCCAATCAAGATTGCTGGAACCCTAATGGCCATTCCAGCCACTAAAGGAACTCATCAATTAACAATGACCTATTGGCCACCACTCTTTAATCTCGGAATTATGATTAGTCTACTCACCTTAGTAGGAGTAATTTTGGTATATCTTGGGCAACGAAAACCTAATCGTCACTGATTAACCTGTTCAAACCAGATCAAGTATAACTTAATCTAAATCTAAACAACCTAAGATTAGTTCAGGACGAATTTTACCATCCTGGACTTTTTTATTACCCTAAAGATAGAGCTAAGGTCGTCCATAGCCTCAGGGACTGCGAGTCCGTATCACAAAATGACCTCCGCTATCTTTGCTTTGATATTTTGATTTTCAGGTTGTGGGACTACGAGTTCGAGTATAGGAAATGA
>NZ_JACJJQ010000056.1 GCF_016900115.1 Limosilactobacillus alvi | reverse complement strand
ACTTTAAAGTCGCAATCATCACTCGCTCTTCTTTAGTAAGGTGTGCATATTTGCGATGAGTGGCCAAAAGGTTAGTGGGCATGGTATCATTTAAGTGCGTCATTTGACGGACATCCTTTCATATAGGTTTGATTCACTTAATATGATACCTGATGTCACGCCGAATGGCGTTTTTGCATTTACCACAAATTAGGTGGCTAACTTCATTCTATAATCCACCATTATACAAAATAATAGGAATTTAATAATACTATTGACATTGTTCATATCCTATAAACGTTAACTATTCAATAAAAAAACAGCCAGTTTTTACATTGAATGCTTTCACCGTGGCAAACAAACGTGTTACTTTTGCTGAGTTGGCTTAGGCTTAAGATTGCCAAAATGCCGTTATCTTATGCTCTTTCATTTTCGCATCTATTAGCGCAGCCCTTGTAATTCGCCTTGTCGTACCCTAGCAGGTCTTTTTTAATGGAGTAACAGATTTTATCGTTCAACCAATAAAGTAATCTAAAACAAGGGTTATTTGATCCCTCATCGAATATTACAGATTGCCTTAGGATTTCAACCATAACTTTTAAACAAAAGCTTTTTACCAACTTATTTTAGTTAAATTTGGTGTATTTTTGGTGTACACACACCAAGATTACTAACTTTTTACAAGCTAGCAACTAAATTTGTCTAAATTCACAGAGTCGTCGAAAAGCCGTCACATCAGGCTTTCAGACTACTTTTTCTTGTTCTTCTTACCCTTCTTGCTGTCCTTAGTTTCCTTTTCTGGACGCATTGTTGGGAAATAAAGAACATACCTATCTTCACAATTAAGTAAGGATAATATACAGAACCTGTAAAGATAATTATATTATTACTTATAGCTAAAATATGTAATTTTAAAACAATGGCGTGCCAATGCAATAACAAAAAAGGTACTACGCAAGCTCAAATTACGTAGTACCTTTTGCGGTATTATCTATTGATGTTTTTGGTAGACTTTTGGTAGACAACTTGCAATAAACTGCCTTTTCTACCAAATTTGCCCCTCTACAAATGCCGTTATCTTAGGCTTCCCTCTTCATGTTGTACTATAACATCACTCGTACTCAAATGATGATGCCTGCACCAAGCCCTATAATGACGCTGTTTCAAAGCATTATTATTCATTTTGGTAGGGTTTTGGTAGGGAACCTTATTTCGTAGAGTGAATATTTTGATTGCCTGTGAATCGTAGTCGATTTTCTTTCGCTGGTTGAAACTTAATATTACCTTCCATTTCATCCGCGATTGTTTCATTATTCCGTGGCCAAAGATGAGCATAATACTTTAATGTAATCTCAGGACTAGAATGACCAAGCCGACGTGATACTGTTAACACATCAGTATTAAACTCGTTGATAAGGTAACTAACGTGACTATGACGCAATCCCTTTGCCTGAATCGGTTTTACCCCAGCTAGTTTAGCGAAACGCTTCACTATTAATGGAATCGTTGTTCTACTCATCGGCGTATCATCATACGACATAATAAAGTTGTGAACCCCGTGCTTCTCTTGGTCTTTTCGCCAATTTTTTAAGACACGAATTGTATCATTGTCTAATGAAATAGTTCGGATTCCATTAATGGTCTTAGTATAAGGTTTGATTACATAGTCATGCTTGTTCTTCATTTCAAGTGTCTTATGAATCTTCAAACGATGCCGCTTAAAATCAACATCATCATAAGTAAAGCTAATCCCTCACTAACCCGCATTCCGCAGGTAAAGTAAAGATACAAAATTACAAAATACATATGTTGATAATAATCTTGGGTATAGATTACTGACAAAACCTTTTCAAACTCAGTCTTGGTCCAAAAGGCAACGGTCGTTTTTCCCTTATTAATCGCTTTTGTCTTTCGCGATGGATTCTTAACTAGAAAATCCATTCTCACCGCATAATCTAAAGTATTGCGAAACAAACAATATACTAAACTGGCAAAGCCTTGTGAATACCCACTTTTACCAAGTAGGTACACTCGAAACTTTTCACAATCTACGGCTCTAATTTCTCGAAGCTTTTTATTGCCAAACCACTTTTTTAAATGTGGCAGATTGTAAAATTTAAGTTGAACATTTAAGTGGACAGAAAAACCCATCAAGGTCTTTAATGGTGTTACCACAACATTCCATTAGAAAGAAGGACCTTAATGGGCACCACTATTTTATCATTCCAGAACCGCGTTGTCATTGAAACGCTTCATAATGAAGGACGTTCCTTACGATACATCGCTAATTACTTAGGCTTTAGTAAAACCACAGTCTTTAACGAACTTCACCGGCTCAACGGTGAGTATCAAGCTGAACTAGCGCAAACTGACTTTGAACGCAAGGTTAGTCAACGGGGGGCGGAAGTCTTCGCTCACTAAAAACCTTAAACACTTGATCGAGGAAAAGATTCAAGTCCTAAAGTGGTCCCCTGAACAAGTTGCCCATGTGGTTGGGATTGCCTACAAGACGGTTTATAACTAGATTGATCAAAAATGGCTTGATGTGCAATTATCTGATTTGCCTGATCATGGAATACGTTGCCATCGCGCTAAAGAAAAGCGTGGTACATTCAGTCACGGCCGCTCCATTGAGGAGCGTCCTCATAAAATCGAAACTCGCCAGGAATTTGGCCACTTTGAAGCTGACACCGTGCTTTCTGGCAAGCGTAAAGGTCAAGCTGTGGCTACTTTTGTGGAGCGTAAGAGTCGCCTGACAATTGTTAAACGGCTCCATAGTCGCGACAGTCAGTCCATGACTCAAGCCGTACTTGAACTAGCTAGTCAACTTTAAGCCAAGCTCAAGACGCTTACCGTAGATCATGGTAAAGAACCAGGCAATTGAGCAACGAACTGGTACTCCGGTTTATTTTGCCCATGCTTATTCACCACATGAACGCGGTAGTAATGAGAACCGTAATCGAGTTTTGCGACGGTTTATTCCCAAGGGACAAGCCATTGAAGAACTAAGTGATTACCAACTGGTTCAAATCAATTGGTATCTGAATTCACGGCCACTTAAATTTCTTAATTGGCATACACCAATCGAGATCTTCTTGCTTAATCTACATTACTAAATTCGTTCAAGTTATTTCTTGCAATCTACCTTATGGAAAACGAATTAGTATATCAAACTGAAAAGGAAAAGCGGCAGCAAAGAATTACTCATGTGAAACCGTTGCTTGATAGGTTTTACCAATACTTGGGAAGTATCACTTCACCACAGGGCCGGCTGTGTGCAGCCATCAAGAATGCCTTAAGGCTTCGGACAAGAGTCTATCGAATTCTTGAAAATGGACAAATTCCCCTAAGCAATAACTCGCTAGAAGGAGAGATCCGTTTTACAACCTTGGTTCGCAAGAACTGCTTGTTTGCGAAAAGTATTCGTGGAGTTGAAGCCAATGCGATTTATTACACGTTAGTGGCAACAGCAAAAATTAATAAACTAAATGTATATAAGTATTTCAAATACCTGTTTGATCGACTACCCAACCAGAAAAGGAGCGACATTGAGGCTTTTTTACCGTGGGCAGAAGAAGTGCAACAAGTATGTCATAACTAGAGAAAGGGCGTGAACCGCAAAAAGCCGCGGCTCACGCCCTTTCATTTATTTTCAATACGTATCGTTATTGACTGCTTACAACCTAGCCATCCTTGCGGAGGTTCGAAGACAAACGCCCCAAACCAGCTTGCTAGCCGATTTGGGGCGTTTTTTCTCACTCTCCTTATTTATGTTATGAATTTGCTACGACGGTTTGAGTAGTTGCTTAATCCCGCTTTTTACGGAATCCGGCACTGCCCAACAAACCAACTAAGCCTGCAATGGCTAAGCCAACTAAGCCTGCACCACGTTGTGTTTCGTTACCAGTTTGTGGTAATTGAGTTTTTTCATTACCAGACTGTTGAATAGAACTATGCTTTGTAACGTCACTGGAGTTATCACTTTGAATATGACCAGCTTGGTTACCGTTCCCTTCATTAGTTGCAGAATTATCTTGGTCATCGACTGAATTACTCTTAACAGTAATTCCGTTAATAGCTGCAATTCCATTGTTCTTAGCAGTTTGAACGTCTTCATCAGTGGAAGCACTCCGAACGTTTTCCTTAGCCTGGTTAGCTGCGTTCTGAGCTTGATCAATAAGGCTTTGTTTTTGGTCATCAGTTAAGTTAGCATTGCTGATTTCTTTAATCTTTTTAGCTAAAGCATCATCGATGACATTCTTAGCAGCATCTTTAGTTGCAGAAGTAGCAGGAACATTAATGTTGTTAATAGCCTTTTCACCATCGGTTTGCGCTGTCTTAACATCAGCGTCTTTAGTGGCAGCATCAATATTATCCTTAGCTTTTTGACCTTCAGCAGCAACTGTCTTCTTCAAATCAGCCTTTTCTTCATCAGTTAAGTTTGAAGCATCAATTGCATCGTTCTTAGCCTTAGCAGCTTGATCGATGGCATTCTTAGCGTTCTTCTTAACATCTGAAACTGTAGGAATTGTCATGTTCTTAATAGCTTGAACACCATTTTCCTTAGCAGTGTTTACTGCATCATTAGTTGTAGCTTTATTAATGTCAGCAATGGCGTCATCAGCAAGCTTTTGTGCTTTGTTAATTACTGCGGTTTTTTCTTCATCAGTTAAGTTAGTACCGTTAATTTCAGCCTTCTTATCTGCTAATGCAGCATTGATTGCGTTAATGGCATCAGTCTTAGAAACTGAAGCAGGGATTTCAACAGCATCAATAGCTTTTTCACCATTGGTTTGCGCTGTATTAACATCAGCGTCTTTAGTGGCAGCATCAATTGCAGCCTTAGCTTGGGTAACTTCATCAGCAACTTGCTTCTTCAAATCAGCCTTTTCTTCATCAGTTAAGTTTGAAGCATCGATTGCAGCATCCTTAGTCTTAGCAGCTTGATCAATGGCATCCTTAGCAGCATCCTTAGCATCATCTTTAGTTGCAGAAGTATCAGGAACCTTAACGTTGTTAATCGTGCCAACACCATTTTCCTTAGCAGTGTTTACTGCATCGTTAGTTGTTGCTTTATTAATGTTAGCCTTAGCGTTATTTGCAGCAGCGTTGGCGTCAGTAGTTAACTTAGCTTTCTCTTCGTCAGTTAAGTTAGACTTGTTGATTTCGTCAATCTTTTTAGCTAAAGCATCATCAATTGCCTTGTTGGCATCATCTTTAGTTGCAGAAGTATTTTTGACTATATACACATATTCATCGTGATGATCAATAGTATATGTTCCATTTACAGTATTTACTTGATTGGTCGCCAAATTATAGTCCGTTGGTAATTTGACACTATAATTATAATTTTCTCCCAATTTACCACTAATCTTATCTGTTGCTACTTCTTTCCCATCTCCCGGCACAAAAAGAGAACTTTTATTCCCAGTTACATCGATATAATGAACTCTAACTTCAGACTTATCTTCACTACCATTCTTTGCATAATAGTAAACAATACCATTATTAGTTGATGTAATTTGATTTATATATGTGTACCATTTTCCATGCGAACCAAACGAGAAGTGATCGTTAACATCTGGTATGTTCCCCAAGTAACGTGTCGTATTATCAATCGCTTCACCATCATAATACGCAGTAACTCGAATAAACCCTTGAGAGTCAATTACTGTTTGCTTTATAACTACATGTTTATCAAGTCTAAAATCATACGATTCACCCACTTTATATGGGGAGATATATCCTGTGGTCTTTGGCGATTGTTTCAATGTATATCCATCAATAGTTGGTGCCTCTCCGGTAATTGTGTATTTCTGATAAGCAACACCTTCAAAAGATTTTGGCACTGCAAGTTCGTCTCCCGTTGCTTGATCAATATAATGAATCGTAGTTGTCACTTTCGTTGGCATTGGAGTCATCATAAAGCCATTTCCCATTGAAGCTGAGTTTCCAGACTTTCCGGTATCCTGACCATATGCAAAACCAACCACCATGCCATATATATTATTATCGCCTTTTTCGACCCCATCAAGACCAATTGAAACACTAGTCCCATCATAATTAGTAAAAATTGGAGCATGAGTAGTTCCACCTGTCCCGTTACTATACTCAACCTTCTTTGATTCACCAGGTGCTACCACTTCTTCTTGTATAGTATTCTTTCCAGTATGCAAAATTGTTACATATAAATCATTATCATTCAAATTATTTGAGCGGGCCAACAAATAGATAACATGGGTAGATTCATTATAGTTAGCAACACCGGCAAAGTAGTATCTCCCGCTCTCATCGTTGGTAGTGTGGTTTTGCAAGATTTCCTTTACTTTTGCTGTTGAAGAATCAGCATTATACCACCTCATGTTATTGTATACCCAGTTATCCTTGGGCTTATTAATTATATCCGTTAACATGGGCTGGGAATCCAGCTTAATGTCTTTGTTTGACATCGGTAAGCTAGTCGAGGCTTCTTCATTCATTTCTAGTCGTGCAGCCAGTACTTTAAACTTGGCGGCCGTCTTTTGTGTAGCTAGTGTTGTTGCGTCGTTAGTCGGCGTTACTTCAGTATCTTTTTTGTCGACATTGGTAGTATTTTGCGTAGTTTCATTCGCATTTGTCTGCTTGTCTTTATCTTGCGTAGTATCTTGGGTATTTGTTGCCACTACTTTTTCTTCAGCATTAGTTGTGGTTGCTACCGTTTTTTCTTTATCAGCTGTAGTCCGCAATGTTGCTTCAGAACCTTGATGGTCTGCTACATTGCTATCTGTTTGGACAGTAGCATCAGTAGGTGTAGTAGTTGGCACCGTATCGGCTGATACCGCATGGTTGCCATATAGCATAAAAGTTGTCCCCAACAATACTGATGCTACTCCTACAGATAACTTCCGTATTCCCCAACGTTGCTTCCTTTCGGCATGCTTTTGTTGGTAGAATTGATGATTGTTTTTCGAAACCATATCCGTTCCTCCTAAGCTCATAAAATATATATACTTATCACACTCTTAATGTATCATATACTTCGTATAAATCTATCATCAAAAAAACGATTTCTAAATTTCAAGAATAAGTTAGCCACTAAGCTGAAATAAATATACTTATCACACTCTTAGTGTATCATATACTTCGTATAAATCTATCATCAAAAAAACGATTTCTAAATTTCAAGAATAAGTTAGCCACTAGGCTGAAATAAATAGCACTGACCAATTAATTATTGGTTGATAAGAACGTGACATCTCTTGATAGAATGCTTTACAGTAAACATCCATTGCAGAACGTCCATTAAATATGGCTCGTGGATAGTGATTCATCCAGTTATTGGTCGCTATAATCTGGGCACTACTATAATCATTAATAGCTTGGCCCTTAGTAATCTTCTTCCGGAGAAAACGATTATTGATTTCATTGGATCCGCGTTCCCAAGGAGAATATGGGTCAGTGTAAAAAACATGGTCATGAACTCGCGTTAACTCACTAAATTCAGAACCATTATCAGAAGTAATTGTTTTAAAAATGCGATAGTAAGCACTCTTGCCAAGCTTCTGACGCAACTCAACAAAAAAATGATTCACTGCATATGCAGTTTTACTGGTAATTTTTCTCGTAATATTAACCCGTGAAAAACGATCAGTCATTACTAGAACAACGCTATCCTTGCCATCTTTATGACCTTGAATAGTGTCTAGTTCCCAATGATCAATTTCGGACCGTTGGTCCGCAACCTGTGGACGTTGAGCAATGTTAGGTCCTAAGCACTTTTTGGCTCGTGGATGAGATTGATGGTGTTTACGTTTAGTTTTCTCAAAAAGGTCCAAGTTAGACGTACGGAATACACCATCATTAAT
>NZ_JACJJQ010000055.1 GCF_016900115.1 Limosilactobacillus alvi | reverse complement strand
GGCTACTGTTTTGCGATCCTGTACATTTTCGGACATCCCAATATATTGCAAGTATTGTTCTTCTGTATAATATCTTCAATTGGTTGGTGTTCGATGAGCTTTTAGAATTCCTTTATTATCCCAACGTTGGAGAGTTAGCACTGTAACCCCCCCCAATTTTTCAGCCATATCTTTTGGCTTTAATATTTTAGACACAATACTCGCCCCACATTCTTCTTTCTGCGAGTATTATATAGCATTTGATTATAATTAACTATATTTCATTTAACTGTTATCTCCTCCTTTTAACGCTAAGTAATTGTTTAATTATTATTTTATCACTAAAGCTTCATCCTTACTCAAACCTTAAAATTTCTTTTACTAGAATTTAAACACGGCGCTTTTATAATTAGATCCCACCTAATTGACTAATAACCCTTAATTAATACTCAATCTAATCGACTGTAAAATGAATGTAATCGAATTATTATCAATTGGTGACGAAAAAGGCCAGCAATATATTGTACACTCATAGTGTAAGCAATATTTATTATTAAGATTACATAGGAGGTGTCGGCTTGGGAATTGATTTATTAATTAAGGTTTTAGGCTATGAAGTTATCTTTTGGGGCCTCACCTTAATCATCAGTTTTATTGGTCAAGGAAACATTGATGTTTTTGATAATATGTTCGTTTTAGTTCTCATTAGTTTAGGACTAATTGTTTTCCCTTATTGGCGCCAGTGGCACCTCATTCAAAAAGAAAGAGGGCAGGAAGAACCATAGGTTTCTTTCTGCCCTCTATTTCATCTCCGAGTATTATTCAACAACGCTGGTCACGAGCTTTTATTTAACTACAAGTACATCAGCTTTAGCATGGCGCACAAGGTAATTAGTATGTGAACCTTGCAACATCTTTTCTACGATATTGATGCCTGTGTTACCCAGTACAATCAGATCAACATCATGCTGATCGGGAAAGTCCTTGGCAAGCACCGTCTTAATACTCCCAATGATTACCTCAGCCCGCACATTAACGCCTTGATGTCGCGCTTTTTCGAAATAAGGTTGTAATTTTTCTTTCGTGCGTACCGCAAAGTCTTGGTAAAAGTCTTCACTCACGCCAAAAAGCGGAGTCCATCCCGGGACATCGAGTAACCGATCCGTGACTGACCATATAATAGTACCAGAATAACCGTCGTCATCCCCAGAATCGCCCCAATGGAAACAATAATCGATAGCCAACTTTGGCCAGTCTTTGTAAGGACAGCTAAAACCGGGGCGTTAATGTATTTACGAAAAATTGGATACCGGACAACCTCCGTCATGGTTAAGGTCATACAGCAATACAAGATTGTCGAAACCACTAATGAAGCCTGGCTAGCTAAACTCCCCATCATCTGCTCCCGAGTGAAAATTTAGTTGGTGGCTAATGTTGATAACATCATCAAATTAATCAAAAGCGGGTGGGAAAAATGCCGTTCCCATCCGCTTTATTTCATTTTCATTTTAGTTTTCAATTTACCAATTTTTTGGGCAAACGGTTGTATCGCCTTAACAATCGGTGATTAACTGTACCAGTCCAATTGTATGTAACGAATCATTTTCTGTCCATCGATTGACCGAAACCAATTTTCCCTTTATGCTGTCGTTGTAAGCGCTTCAACAAATCATAAAAGGGAGCAATAATCATGCAAAAAGTTGATGAATCCAAAACGATCAAAGTTACTAACCAACGCTATCGGCAACAATTTCATATCTCAACACCCGGCGGTTGGCTCAATGACCCCAATGGCCTTTGTTACTTCAAAGGTTACTACCATGTTTTTTATCAGTTCCATCCTTATTCCGCTGAATGGGGGCCGATGCATTGGGGCCATGTTCGGAGCCGTGACCTCGTTCACTGGGAACAACTCCCCGTGGCGTTAGTACCTGGCGATCCCGAAGATACTGGGGGTTGCTTCTCAGGTTCAGCAATTGTCAAAGATGGGCGCCTTTACCTTATTTACACTGGTCACCATTACTTTGATGATGGCGACCAAGATCACTTCTGGGAAAATCAAAACTTAGCCTACAGTGATGATGGCATTCACTTCACCAAGTCAAAACATAACCCGATTATTACGGCTCCAGCGGATAATACCCAACACTTTCGGGATCCGAAAGTTTGGCAAAAAGATGGCTACTACTGGCTAATTCTTGGTAGTCAAGCTACTGATGGCCTTGGTCGGGCCCTCCTTTACCGATCAACTAACCTGATCCTCTGGGAAAACCAGGGACCAATCGCAAAGGCTAAAGTTGCCGACAGTGAAGGCTTTATGTGGGAATGCCCAGACTTTTTCCGAGTTAATGATACTGATATCTTACTTTACTCACCAATGGGAATTAAAGCCGTTGCCCATAACTTCTTAAATGTTTCATCAGTTTGCTACCAAGCCGGCCAACTCAATTATGAGCAAGCAACATTTGACCATGGTCCCTTCTGGGAACTAGATCGGGGTCACAATTTCTACGCTCCCCAAACTTTCTTAACTCCTGATAAGCGCCGGATCTTGATTGGTTGGATGAGTTCTTTTGATGACCCAATGCCCGAAAAAGCCGATGGCTGGGCTGGTTGTTTGACCTTACCACGGGAACTTCATTATCAAAAAGGACAACTTTTGATGACTCCCGCCCGGGAACTTAAGAATCTCCGAGAAAGCCAAGTTGCTAACGAAGTGATGACTCTCGCTTCAAGTTACACCTTTAATTACGATGACCAGCAACACAGCGAACAATTAATTACCATCGATCTTGCCCCGGCTAGCATTACTAAATGGCAATTGGAAAGTGCTGGCAAACCACTATTAACTCTGGTCGCTGACCAAGCGAGTGGTGATATTACTATCCAACAGGGGGATTTAACCCCTCGATACGCTAAATTTACGGGCCATCAATTAAAACTTCACCTCTTCATTGATACGAGCTCAGTTGAGATCTTTATTAATGATGGCGAAACTACCTTTACTGAACGTTACTACGCTGATCAACCAATCCAAACTACCGTTAGTGCTAATCAGGCCCTACCTACCCAAATTGAAGCTTATCAGCTCGCTTAACGAAAGGAGTTTAAATCATGAAGCAAAAAGTTAGTGCCTTCAAGAATCCATTTTATCTTCAAGGCTCACTTAGTTTATTAATGTTCTTTATGGCTTGGGGAATTTGGTGGTCTTTCTTTCAAATTTGGTTAACCACTAGGCTTGGCTTCTCCGGGACCCAAGTTGGGACCATTTATACTTTTAACTCCGCCATTACCTTGGTCCTAATGTTTGTTTATGGTTCCATCCAAGACCACCTAGGGCTTAAACGTAACCTGCTTTTGGTGATTACCGTCTTAGAAATGTTACTCGGCCCCTTCTTCACTTGGATATACGCCCCACTTTTACACACAAATTTCTTAGTTGGGGCTTTGCTAGGCTCACTTTACCTTTCCTTTGCTTTCTTAGCCGCTTCACCAACCTTTGAAGCCCTAGCCGAACGGATGGGCCGACGCTTTGGTTACGAATACGGAAAAGCCCGGGCCTGGGGGTCATTCGGATATGCGATTGCTGCCCTTTGCGCTGGATACCTCTTTACCATCAGTCCCTACATTGTTTTCTGGTTGTCCAGTGGTTTTAGTGTCATTACTTTCATTATTTTGATTACTGGTTCGCGAACGAAACAATCAACGATTGATAAATTTGAAAATCAAGCTGAGGAAGCCAAGGAAGCCCAAAAGCCTTCTTTCAAGGAAATCCTTCAAGTCTTTAAGCTCCCAGAGCTTTGGAAATTAACCATCTTCATTATCTTTAGCGGTTCCTTCTATACCGTCTTTGACCAACAGATGTTCCCCGAATTTTTCACCCGGTTCTTTGCCACCCAAGCTTCTGGGGACACGGCTTACGGGATCCTAAACTCCATTGAAGTATTCTTAGAAGCAATTATGATGGCCCTTGTCCCCGCAATGATGAAGAAAATTGGAGTTCGGCGAACACTCTTGATTGGGGTAACCGTCATGTTTGTCCGGATCGGCCTCTGTGGAATTGTAACTAATCCACTGGGAATTTCAATTGTAAAGTTACTCCACGCTCCAGAAACAGCGATCTTTGCTTTAGCTATGTTCCGGTATTTAACCCTTCACTTTGATACCCGGCTTTCTGCTACAATGTACATGGTAGTCGGTCAGATTGCTGGGCAAGTTGGTCAAATCATCTTCTCTACCCCACTTGGGACCTTACACGATAAGATTGGTTACCAATCCACTTTCCTCATTATTTCTGCCATTGTGATTTGCGCTGCTATCTATGCCTTCGTAATCTTGAAGAAGGATGATCAAGACGTGAATGGGCAGCCATTGGAAATTGATTAATTCTTTCATCCCCCGCGCTAGTTTTATCTCGGGGGATTTTTCGTTATAATTTTCTTTAGAAAGGAGGCGCTTTCATGGCAAAACTACGACTAGAGGATGTTGCTGACGCTGCTGGGGTATCAAAAGCCACGGTTTCCCGGGTAATCAACCGCCGGGGGTACTTGAGTCAAAAGACGATTAACCTAGTTGAACGGACAATGAAGGAATTAAACTACCGGCCTAACGCCATTGCTCAACAGATGACGACCGGAAAAACCCAATTAATCGGGATCCTCGTCCCTAACGTCGCTAATCCTTTCTTTGGTGAACTGGCTTCCGCCTTGGAAAACCGGCTTTTTAAGATGGGCTACAAGGTTCTAGTTGGTAACGCCCAAAATGATGCCGTAAAAGAAAGTCGTTACCTCCAACAACTCTTAAATCATCAGGTGGATGCCTTAATTATCGCTACCCACAATCACAACGTCGAGGAATATCAAAATGCCAACTTACCGATTATTGCCATTGATCGTTATCTGCGCCAAGACATCCCTGTTGTGCAATCTGATAACTACGCTGGCGGAAAATTGGCCACTGAAACCTTAATTCAACGGGGAGCTACCAAAATTATTCATACTGATAACCTACCATCGAATCAGCACGACACGCAACGGAAAGTAGCTTACGAAACTACTATGCGATCTCACCAACTAACGCCGACTACCTACTTAACTAATTTTTATGGTGATCACACCGACCGCGTTAATGTTTTTAATCAACTCTTTGATGAACATCCGGATGTTGATGGGATCTTTGCTTCTAACGATACCGATGCCGCCTTATTACTCCAAATTGCCCACCAACGGGGTTACCACCTCCCAAACGATCTCCAAATTATTGGTTATGATGGCACCCAAGCCAGTCAATTATTAGCCCCCGACCTGGCCACCATTGTCCAACCAATTGCTAATATGGCTAACGTTGCCGTTGACCTCTTGGAATCACGATTAAAAAAACAACCCCTCCCAGCTTCGGTAGTTTTACCAGTAACCTTGCGCGAAGGAGCAACGTTGCGAGCAAAATAAAAGGGAACTAATAACCATTTATTGCTAATCCCTATTTAAAACGATTAATTTTGAAATTATAATCACGAACATTTCTACCCGACCACGCGATTCTAGGCTCCCCCCACAATCTGGCTAAACTTACGGAATTGGTACCAACCTTGGATTTGTTTTTACCAATTCAGCGGCTGTTAGTGCTTATCACCGGACCATTCCGGGTGAAGTCTTCGATTACCCAACTCCCAAAAGGCTAAGGCGGAAGCAGCCGCAACGTTTAAGGAATCAACTTCGGGGGCCATCGGGATTTTGATTGTAAAGTCACTCTGATCAATCGTTGCTTCGTTTAATCCGGGACCTTCCGAACCGAGAATGATTGCTAGCTTTTCCGTTTCCCCCAACACCGGATGATCAATATCGATCGTATTATGACGGAGGGCCATTGCGGCGGTCTTGTAACCAAACCGGTGTAACAGGTCAATCCCTTCACGCTGCCAGATTTTGGCGTCCATATAAGTCCAAGGAACCTGAAAGACCGTTCCCATCGCAACTCGGGAAGCCCGCCGATACAGCGGATCCGCCGAATCACTGGTTACAATTATGCCATCGATCCCTAAGGCAGCCGCTGACCGAAAGATTGCCCCAACATTAGTGGGATTAACGACTCTTTCCAAAATGGCAATCCGGGGATGATCACTCGGCATCGTCGCTAAAAAGTTAGTTAAATCCGGTCGTTGGACCCGATACATTACCGCCAAAGCCCCTCGCAAAAGGTTATATCCGGCCCCCGTCAACTGACGGAGTAATTTACTATCAACAACATAAATTGGCGTTTGCCCTAGACCAGTGGTTTGATTGATTGCCATCTCATGGTCTAGATCAGCCAAGTCCCGCTCCATGGTCTTTGCCTCCATGAGCAGTGAAGCTGGCCGATAACCAGCCCGTAAGGCGCGTTCAATCACTTTTGGACTCTCGGCGATAAATAAACCGGGATGGGGCGCTAACGCATGGAAAAGTTGGGCTTCATTAAGGCGGACATATGGAGCTAAATCTTTTCCTTCCAGGTTCTCTAGAAAAATTAAGTTATGCATGTAAGATTTATCCTCATTGGTAATAATTTAGCTATCATTGTAAAGCTTATGGACAACTGTCGCAATCAAGTTTGGTTTTAAATAACATTAAAAACTGCGGAGGAGGGGATTTTTTAAGTCGGTTGGGAGAAAGCTTCCCCCGCACCACAATTAAGCCTAATCCCGTCCGACAATCATCAAATATCGAAGCAAAAGTAAAGAGGCCGGGAAGAAACGCACGTTTCTTCCCGGCCTCCTTCCTACGATTAGTCAAGAAAAATATTTAGAAAAGAAGAGTATACTAAACCAACCCGGTTCTTCTTCAAAAATCGAGAATTAGTGGTATATTAAAATTGTGAGGTGGTTATGCCTTCACAGGGACTATTGAGTCCGTATACCGATAGTGGTATTTTTCATGGTGCTTAATCATGGATAAGAGACATTTCAGAGTTTTATTCATACAAGCTACCATGGCGACCTTATTCAGTTTTGGATGAGGTCGTTTTTCTTTTAAACGATAGTAATAGTCAACGATATGATTAGAATTAGCGTGTTGTTGGCGGATCATATTACCTACAGTAAAATATAAGAGCTTACGGGCAATCGGGTTTCCACGCTTATTAATGTGATCTTGACCTAAATAGGTTCCAGATTGGTAACGACGAATATCAATTCCGACAAAGGCATTAAGCTGATTGGCATTGTCAAAGCGACTAATGTCGCCCAATTCTCCCATTAACTGAGCCGCAGTTTGTTTCCCAATTCCCGGAAAAGAGCAGTATAGGATATACTCTGGTAAGCGCTGGGCAATAGATTCCATCCGCTTGATAACCTCTTCCCTTTTACGGGTTAAGGCAATTAATTGGCGAGCATAGTAGCGAACTTCATCAACCTGAATGGCATCACCAGAAACAGCCGGATATGATTTTTGGGCGAGATCGATTAATCGATCGGCATACTTATAAGCTTTCATCTTAGATATTCGTTTATCTGTAGATGCCATTAGAATATTCTTTAATTTAACTCTCGAATAAGGCCTAACTAGTGCTGGATGAGGAAAAAGCTCCACGATATTCAACGCTAATTTAGATGTTCTATTTACAAATAATTGCTTAAGTTCTGGAAAAACTTGTTCAAGTGCAGTATGAAGATGATTTAGACGATAGTTCCAATCAGCATTGAGCTGATTATAGAACCGACTAAGCTCATGTAACTGAAGATATTCTTTTTTCCAAGGAACTGTTAATCGAAAAGCATTTTCCTGGACAGTGAGCGCAATCCGATGAGCGTCTTTCTGATCGGTCTTAACTCGTCGTAGACTCTCGGACTTTAAATGAAGTTCTAGTGGATTAAGACGGCAAAAGCGGAGACCATTGGTCTCACAGAAATGTTCAATTACTCGCGAATAAATTCCAGTCGCTTCAAAGTAGATAATTGGCTTCTGAGCTTTCTTAATCATATCTCGTAGAGCATTAAACCCCGCTTTCGTGTGTACTAAAGAAAACTCCTTTAAACAGTGTTTCCCTCGATACCAGACACAGTAGCTTTTCCCCATTGAAACATCCAAGGCAAATATATCAGACATAAAAAGACTTCCTTTCTATAAATAGAGCTAGATATAACCGCTATCCTAGATTTGTACTTCATTTCCTAAATACTCGAACTCGTAGTTCCACAACCTAAAAGCAAAATATCAAATCAAAGATAGCGGAGATCATTTTATAATACGGACTCGAAGTCCCTGGGAGGTAAGCGGTGAATAACGACACGTCTATTAATCATATGGCTAACCCCCTATACTGAAGACATCAAATCTCAGTTAGGG
>NZ_JACJJQ010000054.1 GCF_016900115.1 Limosilactobacillus alvi | reverse complement strand
AGGCCACCCACGTTGGGCAGCCTAAACTAGACCAATTTAGCCTTAAAAATTCTATCAGTACCAGTTGACGAAGAGCCGAAATTTCTCTTCGACCGCTTTTTAATTCCCATCCAAATTAAAGCAATTCTGCAAAAACATCTTCGTTTTGGTTAAGGAATTCTTGATCTGCGTGAATTTCTTCAATCTTGACGCCTTTCAGTGCCCGTTCCATTAAACCATCCACGTCAAGCCACCCTTCATATTTAGTGGCTTTTTCAAGATTTGGCTTGGTCTTAGGAGAAGGTGGGGTAAAGACGGTACAACAGTCTTCGTATGGTAAGATTGACAAATTATAGGTATCAATATCTTCCGCAATCTTAATAATTTCAGTCTTATCATATGAAAGAACTGGTCTCAGTACCGGTAAATTCGTTACAGCTTCGATTGCTCGCATTGATTCCATCGTTTGGGACGCTACCTGACCAAGTGATTCCCCGTTGAAAATTGCGAGCCCCTTCCGGCGGTTAGCCAATTCAACTGCTAATCGAAGCATGAACCGCCGCTGAACCGTCATTAAGTAACCTTCTGGTACTTTTTCCTTCACTGTCTCTTGAATTTCTGTAAATGGCACTTGAATAAAACGAATACTTCCAGCATAACGGGCTAGTTTCCCCGTTAATTCTTTCGCCTTAGCAAGAGCTTGTTCACTCGTATACGGTGGACTATAGAAGTGAACCATTTCAAGCGAGACTCCACGTTTAAGAGCTAAGTACGCCGCAACTGGAGAATCAATGCCACCAGAGAGCATCATCATCCCCTTGCCTGCTGTACCAACTGGTAAACCACCGGCTCCCTTAATAATTTCACTCATTAAGTAAATTCCATTTCCGCGAATTTCAACCCGAATTTCAATTGCCGGATTATGAACATCCACGGTTAATAAATCTGGAAACTGTTCCAATAAGTAACCCCCTAATTGGCGGTTCATCTCAAATGTTCCCATTTCAAAATTATGATCGCTCCGCTTAGTTTCAACCTTAAAGGTAACCGGTTGGCTAACTTGTTTTTCAATTAACGTTTTAGCTGCTTCACACACGGCCCCAAAATTCTTATCAACTTTCAGCACTGGTGAAAAAGTTTGAATTCCAAAGACTTGTTTTAATCGCTTCATCACAGCTTCACTATCTACACCGTTTAAAATTACGTGCATCCGGTCTTGATTAGCATGAACTTTCACATCAGTAAAATCATGCAATGCTTTGCGGACGTTGGTTCCTAGTCGATCAATAAAATTTTTCTTATTGTGGCCCTTGGTTGAAAGTTCTCCATAGCGGACCATAATTTCATCATAATGTAATTGTGTCACTAGCACACCTTCTTTCTTATTAATCTATAATTTTTTTAAAGCCAGCATACACTTTATCAAAAACTTGGTTGAACTGATCTGCTTCGGCGAGGGTATTTTGATCACCTAAACTAATTCGAACAGCACATTCCGCTAGCTTCGTTGGGACCTTCATTGCCGCAAGCGTACTTGCTTCCGCTTGCTTTTTGGAGGAGCAAGCACTAGTCGTTGAAAGATAAATCTCCCGCTCTTCAAAAGCGTGAACAATCGTTTCACCACGAACACCCTCAATTGCAAAGCAAAGTACGTGGGCGGCAAAGCCATCATCTAAACGTGAGAATAAGTGTACATGATCGAAAGTCTGAATATGCTTTGCAATCCGTTCCTTAATTGCTTTTTCATTTGCAACACTCGTTATCTCTTTTTCCTTAACACGGCGAACTGCTCGCGCCATTGCTGCCATCCCAGCAACATTTTCGGTTCCTGAACGAAGTCCTCGTTCTTGGCCACCACCGTTAATTAAAGGTGCCAACTGCCGTCCTTGTTTGACATAAACAAAACCCGTCCCCCGTGGAGCATGGAACTTATGACCAGAGAAGGTTGCAAAGTCAACCCGGTCAGAAAAGACAAGATCATCCAAACCTTTTCCAATTGCTTGAACAGCATCAACCATAAAGTGAATCCGAGGATAATCATTTAGAACTTCCCCAATTTCCTTAATCGGTTGAATTGTTCCAATTTCATTATTTACCGCCATAATTGATACCAAGATCGTATCTGGGCGCAAAGCCGCCTTTAGATCAGCAACGCTTACTCGTCCTTGGTCATCAACTGGTAAGTATGTTACATCAAATCCCAACTCTTCTAGTTGGGCCATAGCATTACGAACCGCCGCATGTTCGACACTTGAGGTAATAATATGCTTCCCAAATTTATGTTTTGCGATTGCCGTTCCTTTTATGACCCAGTTATCCCCTTCTGAGCCACCAGAAGTAAAAATTATCTCACTTGGTAAAACGCCAAACAAGTTAGCAATTTGCCGCCGCGATTGTTCCAGTAAGTTCCAAGCTGGCTCCCCTAATTTGTGTAAACTAGATGGATTTCCCCAAATTTTTTCCGAAACTTGATCGTAAGTACTTAACACATCCGGCAAAATTTTGGTTGTGGCGCTATTATCAAAATAAATCAACAGGCCAATTCCTCCTTATTAAATTCTAAACCTTCGCTCACAACTAGTAGTGCATCTTGCTTCAGGTAGGTTGTAATTTAGTTCGACTCTAAACGCAAACTATTATACAAAAAAAGGGCAACAGAATAAACTATAAGTTCCTGTTACCCAATATTTTAGGCTTACTTTGGTTCTTCAACTTCTTGATAATAACTATCTTCAAGGCGCTTAAAGCTTCCCGGTTCAGCTTCTTCAACCGCCGTCCCTAAAGTTTCCAAACTTTCAGCATACTTATACTCACTAAATAGAGTTTGTGCTTCTTCAATAGCTTTCTCAATTTCTTCGTGATCGACACTTAACCGATGCGCATACTGGATTAACCGTTCCGTCAACTCCGCACTATCACGTAAACTAGTCGTCCTTTCCCGTAAAGTTCCCAAATCAGACTGAACAACCAATAACTGTTTGGTAATTTCTTCCATATCAATTTGTGGTTGGTTCATTAATTGGGATAACTTCTTTACTTCGTTTGAAACTACAAAAAAGTAATCTAAATAGTCTTGCGGGATTCCCGGGAGATTAAGATTTTCAACCCGGCGTTTAGTTGTTTTCAAGTCAACAGCAAATCGTTGCAAAGCCCGTTGAGCTCGCTCTTCATCTTCCCGTAAGGTTGCAACACTTTGATTAATTTCTTGTTGTTGCTTTTCGATTGCCGTTAGTTCATTTTCTGTTTTTTCAAGATGAGTTAAAACTTGACTTTCAATTGCTGAATGATCATTCAATCCAGCTTCATCAGTTTCAAGAGTCGACCGTTGTTGTCGTAACTGCTCGCTTAATCCTCGAGCATCAGCTATTTCATTATGATTAAGGGTATAGCTAATACTCAATTTGTCCAACTCATTAAGCAATTGTCGGTTTTGTGATTCGGCATGTTCTAAATGAGTCTTGGTTTTTGGAAACAGCTTTTTTACCTGAGGTCGGGCATCTAATTCTTTTTGCATCACATCATACAAGTGATCAATCGCTGGTGCTAGATGATCCACGGCTCCTTTCACTGGACCAATCTCAAGCTCTGTTAATTTTTCTAAGGCAAATTTTTGCTCGCCACTAAGATCTTTAATTTGGTCAGGAAGGTTAGCCTCAGTAAAGTTGTAATTTTTCTTTTTTAATTCTTCGTAACCACTTGATAATTCAGCTAATTGGTCCGGGAATGTAGTATAAAGCGGCCGGTAAAGTTCGGGAACCGTCTTTAAGAGCTTTTCATAATTTTGGGTTTCCGTCCTTAGTTCATCTAAAATTTCTTGAGCTGCTTGATGATCACCCTGATTAGCTACCTCAGCAAAGTGCTCAAACTTCTTTTGTAAGTCAATCAATTGTTGATTTAACTTAACCTTACTTTCACCGTATGAAAAGCCTTCATCATCTAATTGCCGGCTAAATTGATTGTAAGTTTGTCGAAGCTTTGTTAGGGCTTCGGTTTGATTTTTAACTGATGCATCAAGTTTGTCCAAGGCGGTTTCAATTTTTTTAGTTTCGTCAAGCAAACTAGCTACTTCTTCCGCTAAAGTACTTACACTCCCTGCAATTGTAAAAAGCGCCGTTGTTTTGGCCTCTTGACTAAGCAGTTCGATTTGATGCTGCATTTTTTTTACGTTTGGAACAAGTTTTTTATCAAATTGTTGCCGCAAATCTGTAAACGTCTTTAAAGATTCACCCATTAAGGTTTGAACCTTCTCCTTACTAAGCCGCTGATCAATTTTTTGCAAGGGAATGGCCTGGATACTCTGACCATATGTAGATAACTTTTTCAAAGTTTGTCGTTGATAAACGAAAAGCCCCACAATTACTAACAGGGCAATCACTAAAATTATTATTAATATTTGCACCATAAAAATCCCACCTATATTGATATCCTTGTTTTAGTATAGCATAACGTGATCAATAACGTTGGGGTCTTTTGAAGCAAATTTTATTTTTACTTGACGATAATCTTTAATCCAGTGTATGATAGTCGTTGTGTAAAATAATGCAGCAGTGTGGAGCAAGCTCGTCAACAGACTAATGCCAAGATGGTGTTTCTAGTAACTCGGCTGCTAGGGTGAACGATCTAATTAGGCTGCACGAATGCCAACCACACAATCGGATTATTTTACTCCAATCAAATTTTTTGGAGGAATTTATTTATGTCACGTTACACTGGTCCAAGTTGGCGTTTATCTCGTCGCCTTGGCGTTTCACTTTCTGGTACTGGTAAGGAATTAGCTCGTCGTCCATACGCTCCCGGTGATCACGGGAACGATCGGCGCGGTAGCGTTTCTGAATATGGGATGCAACTTCGGGAAAAGCAAAAGTTGCGTTTCATGTACGGAATGACTGAACGCCAATTCAGTAACCTCTTCAAGCGAGCTGGTAAGATCAAGGAAGGTACTCACGGTACCAACTTCATGATCTTACTTGAACGGCGTTTGGATAATGTGGTTTACCGTCTTGGCTTGGCTACTACTCGCCGTCAAGCACGGCAATTAGTTAACCACGGTCACATCACTGTTGATGGTAAGCGGGTTGACATTCCATCATATGAAGTTAAGGTCGGCCAAGTCATCGCCGTTCGCGAAAAGTCCAAGAACTTGGAAATCATCAAGAACGCGGTTGACGCTGTTGTTGCTCGGCCGTCATACGTTGAATTCGATGTCGACAAGTTAGAAGGTAAATTAACTCGCCTTCCAGCTCGTGAAGACATGAATGCTGATATCGACGAAGCGCTTGTCGTTGAATTTTACAACCGTCGGTAATTTATTACTGGTGGTTCTTCAAAGGATCTCAAAAGAATTTTCTTTGAGATCCTTTTTTTACATAACTAGAGAGGTTTTCTCAAAAATTTGTTGGTATGCTCCCATTAGAGTAGACATGGAGATACAAAAATCCATATCTACTCTAATGGTTTTTTGTATGCCTAAACAAATAAAACCAAGAAAATAAACCAGCCAAGCACCGCTAGAATATCGGCGCTTAGCTGGTTAATCTGATTTGTATATTTAAATGTCTACTTGACAGGGAAAAATGCATTATTTGCACAATCTCTTTTTCTACCCTAACCAAACCGCTAGGACTGCTCCTTCGGCGAGCACTGCTGGTAAAAGTTGCATAATCCAAACTTTCTTGCCCACCGTTAAGCCTCCATAAAAAGCAACGACAATTATAAACAACAATAATAATGCCCAGACTTGAAGCTGGATTGTTCCGCCAAAAAGCCAAGTTGTTGCGATTATGAGTAAACCTAACATACCGTTATAAATTCCTTGGTTAGCCATGGAAATTCGGGCCTCAGGTTGTTGAGTATAGTCATTACTAAGGCCGAATGCCTTTGCCTGTTGCTTTGGTGAAGCCCATATTTCAAGGACCATAATCCCTAGATGCTCAATTCCAACTATCCAAGCTAAAATCGTTGCTAACATCATTCTTAACTTACTCCTTGTTTTCTGAAACTAATTTCATTCCGGCCCAATGATTAATTGGCCCATACTGATGACCCACCGTCAGCTCATTTTGAATCGCAGTGTGGACAAATTGATTAGCCTTGATCACTGCTTGCTTAACCCCGACTTTCTTTGCTAACTCGGCAGTAATGATCGCAGAATAGGTATCACCAGTTCCGTTAACCCGATTAGTTGCTACATAGTTTTGAGAAAGCCAAAATTCTTCACCATCAGCTAAACGAACAAAATCTCGAACTGGCTTCACTTGGCCTGGTTGGTGTTGTCCTTTAATAACGACATTTTGCGCTCCCATTTGTTGCAATTCCTTTGCCGCTTCAATAATTGCTTCATCATTTTTGAGTTCCCGTTCAGTTAGTTTTTGGGCTTCAAAAAAATTAGGCGTTAAAACCGTTGCTAGCGGAACCATTCGCTTCCGGAAAAGTTCGAAAGCTGACTCAGCCAGTAACATCGCTCCATGCTTCGTGATAATAACTGGGTCAACAACTAAGGGACCAAAATCGATCTTCTCGTATTGATCAGCAACCACGTTAATTACGTCATCATCAGCCAGCATTCCTGTTTTAGCTGCCTGAATTTTGAAGTCAGTAGCTAAAACTTCAAATTGTTTGGCAATAAAATCAGCAGGCATTATCTGACTCGCATAAATTCCCTGTGAGTTACCAGCAACTGCTGCCGTTAAAATGCCATGACCATATACCCTATCTGCAAAAAAAGCGTGTAAATCGGCTGGCATCCCAGCGCTTCCATCGGAATCATGGCCAGCAATTGTTAAGGCTTGCGTTGTGCACTTCATTTCTTCCCCTCCTTTTTAATCATATTTTAATTTTACCATGAATTGGTAAGGAGACCATAAGATTATTTTTTTAGAAACATCTGTCAAGCGGTTGACATACAATTTTTCCAGTTGTAAAATCAGTGATCGTAAAGTGAAGTTTTTCACCAAGGAGGAAAGAGAAGATGGAAGAAACACCAAAAGTGACACAACGGTCGATTTCAATGACCACGAGTATCGCTTACTTCGCCCTTTCAATTGTGATAAATTCGATGGGGAACGTTTTAACACTTGTGACAAGTTCACATATTCACCCACATTTTTTGGGTTCGGCTTATTGGACCGCTGCTGAAAACAATCTTGGTTTAGCAGTCCTTGGAAAGGATAATCCCCTTGCATTATTCTGGGCCTTTATGATTTTGGGGATGTTAACATCTGTTTTAAACGCAATTTTGATGAAAAAATGGGATTGGAAACGAATTGGTGGTAACTTTATTTTCATGTTACCATTCTCAATCTTTATCCAATGGTTCTCAAACATTTTTAATCAAATTATGCCTGATGCATATTCTCTACCAATGGTAATCCTATACGTCTTAATTAATTTCTTTGGGGTTGCTTTAATTGGGACCGCTATTTCAATCTATCAACGAGTTAACTTAGTTTTACACCCTGCAGATGATTTGTTCCAAATTTTACGGTTCCGGTACTGCAAAGGAAATGCAACCGTTTCAATGTGGATGTCTTACATTCCACCGACAATTTTCGCCTTGATTGCAATGCCAAAGATGGGCTTAGCAAACTTTGGTTTAGGAACCATCTTTGCCCTTCTTTTCCAAGGTGCAATTACTGGTTGGGCTGACAAGCACATTTTTGGCAAACTTACTCACCAGGCGCTCGACTTAGGAAACTAGTATAAACTTATTTTGAGAGGAAGTAATTATTATGGCATTTAACAAAAGTCTAGCAGGATACTTTGACGATGTACAACACATTGGTATTCCAACCGATAATCTTCCAAAGACGATTGCTTTTTGGGAAAAACTCGGTTTCAAAATGATTGGTAACTTCGATACCGATGACCAAGGCAATCAAGTTGTCTTCATGAACATGGGCCACCTCACCCTCGAAATCTGGACTGGTGATGGTGCGGTTCACCAAACTGGTGCAATTAATCATATTTCCTTAAATACCAGTGATGCTGACGCTGCTTATAAAGCTGCTAAGGATGCTGGATTTAAGATGAAGGAAAGCGAAGTTCAACACCTTGACTTCTGGGAAAAAGGAATCAAATTCTTTAACATTGAAGGGCCAAATAGTGAAACAATTGAATTTTGTGAAATTGTAAAGTAACGAAAAAAGGTTGGGAAAAAACTTCTCATTAACCTTAGTTTCTAATTAACATTTAGAGATACAGAAAAGCGACTGGGAAAGATTAATTTCTTCCCAGTCGCTTTTTCGGGCTCTTCGTCAACTGGTACTGATAGAATTTTTAAGGCTAAATTGGTCTAGTTTAGGCTGCCCAACGTGGGTGGCCT
>NZ_JACJJQ010000053.1 GCF_016900115.1 Limosilactobacillus alvi | reverse complement strand
TTTTTGATTAAATCAAAAATCATAGTTCGCATTTTCTTAGTTAGAAGCTAGAAAATAATAGTTAATTCCCAGCCTCCTAGGAAAGGTAAAAAGAAATAAGGCAAACGGCAAGCAGATTGCGCAAATCAACTAACTTGCTTGGCCACTGCTGACTGTAGTTACTGAGTAACATCCGGAGATGAACGAGAGACTGGAAAGAAGCTTGTATTACTTCCCAGTCTCTCGTTCGTATTTTGCTGATCTATTTTTTAAATTCCGAGTTTTACTAAACTTATCCTACTTTGTTTTTTGGGTAAGCATTTCGTAAACATAACTGGTTTCTTCTGGCCGATAAACCCCGTGCAAGGTGCCAACACGCTGAAAGCCAAACTTTTCAATGAGGTGTTGCATTGCGTGGTTATCCTCATGCGTATCGATTCGTAAGGAAACAATATCTTCCCGGTGAATCTTAATAAAATCAATCACATCCCTAAACAAACGTGAGGCATAGCCATTACCAGCATGGTCAGAGTAAATTGCCACCCGGTGAATCGTTAGATACCGATCCGTCTTTAGTAACCACTTACCATCTAATTCATCATATGCGTGATCTGGTGCGGGAAGAATTGAGAATACCCCAACCGTTTCATGATCCGAATCGTGAACTAAGTAGGCAAAGCCATTTGTAATATCCGCCTTAACTTGTTCTGGATTTGGATAGTCCCCCTGCCATTGATCAACTCCTCGCTCGGCAAGTTGGTTTTTCCCATCTTCCAAAACTTCAACAATCCGATTTAAATCATCCATCGATGCTTTTGTTAAGTGCATTAATCTAACACCCTCGCTTTCATTTAGTTTCAAAACATGTTATAACAACATAACACGAAATTAAAAGCAAAAACAAGCAATCTGTCTAAAAGTAAATTCGATTGGAGGAGTCTTTTGAACCACGAAGTACAAATTAAGGCCGTAATCAACTTTGCCCAAAGTAAACTTGGTGATGATGTTACTGGTCACGGAATGGACCATCTCCGCAGGGTCGCCCAACTTGCTACTCACCTTGCTAAGGAGGAAGGAATTGATCCTTTCCTCCCAGTCACTATTAGTTACTTACACGACATCATCGATGACAAGTTAATCGATGATGTGGAAAAAGCAAAAGCGGACGTAAAAACCTTTTTACAGGATCAAGCCTACCAACCAGCTGAACAAGCAGAGATTATGGCAACCATCACTCAAATGTCCTTTGCTAGTACTCTTGGAGGCCAACGTCCTCAATTATCCTTGGCAGGTCAAATTGCCCAAGACGCAGATTGGCTAGACGCCTTGGGCGCAACCGGAATCATCCGAGCAGTTTATTATGGCGGTAAACATCATCAAATCATCTATGATCCAAAGATTGCCCCCCGCATACAGATTAATAAGGCTGAGTATCGAAATCTCGATCACGAAACCATTATTAATCATTTCTACGAAAAGCTTTTTAAACTAGCAACAATGTTAAATACCCCAAGTGCCAAAAAAATTGCCCAACAACGCGAGGCCTTTATGCATCAGTTTATTGATCGTTTTTTGGCCGAGTGGGAAGGAGAAGCCTGAGCGAAAGACTTTTTCAATTTAAAAAACTGTGATATCCTAAGCTTACAAATTGGAAGCGATTACGAGGAGAGATAACACTATGGCAGAAAATGCACCACTTTCAAAACTTAATTTAAGTCCCCGGATTATTCAATGGTTTAAGGAAGATATGCACTTAAAAACAGGTCAAGGGGTAAAATTCTTTGGTAAGGTTTACGGGTCAACGAACGCCCACTCTGGTTTTTCGGCTGGATTAGCGCGGTGTGACCACCCAAACAACCCGGTTATTGATACTGAAATCGATGGAATTCACTTCTATGTCCAATCTTCCGATTACTGGTTCTTCGAAGGACTTGATGCCCAAATCGATTATGATCCATCCATTGATGGGCCTTCTTTCTACTTCACCCCAAATGATGGAAGCAAGCTTGATACTGTTGCTTCTGCAAGTCAACACACAGACTGCAACACCAACTAAACTTTAAAAAAATGAGGCTAAGTTCATCGCATTAATTGCGACTCTTAGCCTCATTTTTCGTTACGCTAAATGACGGAAAGTTCCGCTTGGTAATCGTTGGGAAGCAACGTCTACCTTGCTTGGATCACCCTTACGCCCTGGCTTCGTCTCAACTACTCCAAGGGTAATTGCGTGAACTGGACAAACTAAAGCACAGAGCTGACAACCAACACACTTATCCTTATTAAAAGTTGGGAGGCGTTTTTCATCATCCCAAGTTAAGGCTTGGTGCGCACCATCTTGACAGGAGATAAAACACCGACCACAACCGATACATTTGTCCCAATCAATTTTTGGATAAACCTTATAATTTCGATCAAGTTGTTCGGCAGGAATGATGTTTTTAGTGGCCTGGCCAACTAACTCGGATAAGTGGTCAACCCCTTGCTCATCCATGTAGTGCATGAGGCCGTTTTTCATATCTTCAACAACCCGGTACCCATATTGCATGACCGCAGTGGTGACTTGTAAAGTTGTCGCCCCTAAAAGGATAAATTCTGCAGCATCGGACCAGGTTTCAATTCCCCCAATTCCAGAAACCGGAATTTGTTCCAAACCAGCGGCAGACCGAATTTCTTGAAGGAAACGAAGCGCAATGGGCTTGACTACTTTCCCGGATAAACCAGAAACCGACGATTTCCCATTAACAATTGGGAGCCCGACCTTCTTTTCTAAGTCAATATTAGCAACTGATTTAACGGTATTAATTAGCGCAATCCCATCGGCTCCTCCAGCCATGCAGGCTTTTACCACCGGAATCATGGAAGTAATATTTGGTGTCATCTTCGCCATCATCGGTAGTTTGCTCCCACGCTTAACAGCTTCACAGTATTTCTGACAAAGTTTTGGATTGGTCCCAACATCCGCTCCCATCGAATGTGAGGTCATCTGTGGACAGGAAAGATTCATTTCAATCATATCTGCTCCAGCGTCTTCTACTTGACGAGCTAAATCTTCCCAGTCAGCTTCATTTCGACCCATAATTGAAGCAATCAAAACTTTATTAGGGTAATTAGTCTTTAATTTTCGCAGATCGGCAAGGTTTTCTTCAAGCGGGTGTTCAGCAATCTGTTCCATATTCTTAAAGGCCACAAATGGTGTGTCTTCCTTAGTTAATTCATCAAATCGAGGGGAAACTTCGTCTACTTTGAAGTCTGCAGGGCCAATTGTCTTAAAAACTACCCCACCCCAGCCTGCATCATAAGCTCGGGCACACATCTCATAACAATTGCCAACTGGCGATGAAGAAAGGCAGAACGGATTTTCAAAATGAACTCCAAGAAAATCTACACTTAAATCTTTTTTAATCATGATTTACACCCCCTAGCGTATTCATAATTACTCTGGCGGCTTCTTTTCCTTTTTGGACGGCAAAAACAACCGTTTGGTCACCATCAACTAAATCTCCAGCTGCAAAGACTTTTGCATCCTTAGTTTCATACTTAGCTGACCAGAGTTGGCTTTCGCTATGTTGTAAATCAATCTTAAGACCCGTTAAGTCACTTGTTTGACCAACTGCGTAAATAATTTTATCCGCCTTAATTGTCAACTCAGCATCGAGTTTCCGGTGTTTGAAAGTAACAACGTTAGTCGCTACTTTGGTTGGAACATAGCCATCAATCAAAGTGACACCAGCTTTACGGGTCCCAGCTAATTCTTTTTTAGAAGCCTTAAATTCGTTAAATTCTTCATATGCAACGTCCGTAACGTATGAAACGCCTAGTTTTTTCAAGGTTGTGGCAACGTCCATTGCAACATCCCCACCACCAATAACCAAAATATGATCAGGTAATTCGTTCTCTTGAAGTTCCCCATTCTTAACCCGTGCAAGGAAGGAAATTGCTGATTCAGTGCAAATATTATGTTCAAACATCGGTAAGGTCTTGGCTTTACTGTTTCCAACAGTTACTAGAACAGCGTCATAATCAGCCTTTAATTGATCAAAGGAGATGTCCTTACCAACTTTAATGTTGCATCTGATTTCAGCCCCAAGGTCGATAATTCGCTTAACTTCATAATCGACAATTTCTTGGGGAAGCCGGTATTCAGGGATTCCATAGGTTAAATAGCCCCCAGCCTTGGGGTGCTCCTCAAAAATCGTAACGGCAACCCCATATTGCCGTAAAGTTGTGGCGGCTTGAAGTCCCGCTGGACCAGCACCAATGATAGCAACTTTTTGACCGGTTGGCTTACCAGCTTTTAGGATTTGCATCCCCATCTCTTGTTCTATATCAGTAATAAACCGTTACAGGCCCCCGATATTAATTGGATGATCAATTTTTGCCCGGGTACATGCCGATTCACAGTAGCGTTCCGTTGGACAAACCCGTGCACAAACCGCCCCTAGTGCGTTGTTTTCCCGAATCGTTTCTGCTGCTCCCTTAACGTTATTAAACCGTAAACTCCGGATGAAACGAGCTGGATCAGTCTGCGCTGGACAAGCCTTTGAACATGGTGCATCTTCACACAACAAGCACCGAGCGGCTTCTTGCATTGCGGTCGAGAAGGTATAACCCTTTGATTCCGTTTGATAAGCTGTTTTCATTTTGCACCCTCCCTTAGTATATTCGTAAAATGCTTTACTAACTTCATTTTAACTTTTGTGAAGGTAAGCACAAGATAGAATTATTAATCATTCCAAAATTATATATTTTGTTATATTGACGTTATTATTCAATTATTTAATAACTGTTAAAAAAATAAAAATGATCGGACAGAAATTTCTGAACCGACCATTTTTAAATTAAATTATTACAATGGCTTTTTGGACGTATCTTGCATCCAAGTCAACCCAAGTGCACCTTGACCAAGGTGAGTACCAATTACCGGGCCAAAGTATGAAAGTTCAAACCGAACTTGTGGATAGGTTGCTTGTAAGTGGTCAAGCCACTTTTGACCCGCTTCTTGAGCATTAGCATGAATTACCATTGCTTGCACTGGATAATCCAGCTTGGCAAGATCTTCCGCAAAAATTTGCTCACACCGTAACTTAGCTTTTTTCATTGAACGAACCTTCTCAAAAGCCTCAATTGAGTAGTTAGCCGTGTGCATCGTCAAGAGCGGCTTGATCTTTAAGATCGAACCCACAAAAGCTGAAGCGTTGGAAAGTCGACCTCCCCGAACCAGATTTTGTAAGTCATCAACAACGAAGACATTGTTAAAGGTATCCTGATATGCCTTTAACTTTTCTAAAATTGTGTCTAAATCATTACCAGCTTTGATTAGTTGGGCTGCCTCTATTGCTAGATACCCCATCATTTTAACCGTTAAGTGAGAATCAAAGGGAATAATTTTGATTGTCTCCTTCATTTCCTCCGCCAATTGACCAATCGTATTTAACAAGCCCGAGATAGCCGCCGTCAAATGGATACTAATTACAGTATCATAGCCTTCGTCGGCAAGGGATTGATAAAGTTCCATTAATTGACCAATTGGGGGTTGCGAAGTACTTGGAAAAGAACTCGTTGTTTGTAACTTCTGGTAGAAGTCTTCGGTCGTAATATCGATCCCTTCCCGATAACTTTGGCCGTCAATAATCAAAGGAATTGGGACAACCCGAATATTATTTTCACGCGCTTCTTCATCTGTCAGGTAGGCGGTGCTGTCCGTCACAACAGCGATTTTCATATGCAAATCCTCCAACTCATCGTTCTTTCGTATTTGTTCCGAATTAGGTTTTAACCTACATATACATAGTAGTAAACATACCATAGAATACGTGATAAAACAATTCCCTCAAAAATTTTCTTTGCAGTTCTGCCTAATTTGTTTAGCATCTCTTAAAACGGTATAATGTAAATTAGTGATTTTAAAGGAGGCGTATTCCAATGGCGTTTGACGGATTTTTTACCCACGCAATGGTTGTTGAACTCAACCAATCTTTAACTGGCGGCCGAGTAATGCGGGTTAACCAACCTTATCCAAATGAAATGATCATGGTTATCCGGGCCCACCGGAAGAATCAACGGTTATTAATCTCTGCTAATCCCGCTTATCCCCGCTTTCAATTAACAAAAATTCCCTACCAAAATCCAGCAGTTCCCAGCAACTTTACTATGACCATGCGGAAATACTTGGAAGGGGCCATTCTCACCAAAATTGAACAAGTTGAAAATGACCGGGTAGTTACTTTTCACTTCACTACTCGGGATGAGTTGGGAGATACTGAAGATTTAGTTCTCTACGTTGAAATCATGGCTCGCCATAGTAATGCAACCCTGGTTAATCAAAACACCGGAAAAGTTATTGATGCCCTTAAACACGTTGGAAGTGACCAGAATCGGTTTCGGACCATTTTACCTGGGTCTACTTGGCGAATGCCTCCTAAACAAGAACGGACAAATCCGTACTTACCAAACTCAAAATATCCGACCTTGGTTAAGACTTACTCAGAAGTTAGTGATTTAGCTCATCAACTTCAAGCAACCTATCAAGGATTATCAACTAACTTGGCCCAGGAGCTGGCTAACCGTCTCTTAGCCAGCGACAATTTACCTCAAACCTATACTGAATTTCTAAAAGCCTTTGATCATCCAGAACCAACCTTGATCGAATTTACAAATAGCAAGCAGGACTTTTGGGCCCTTAAGCCAACGGCAACGCCAATCACTCAAATCAACAATTTTGAATCCTTATCAGCGCTATTAGATCATTTTTACGCTCATAAAGCCGAACATGATCGGACAAAAGAACTAGCGGGTCAAGTCTTAAAAATTGTAAATACCGAGATTAAGAAGGATCAACGGAAGATAAAGAAGCTTCAAAAAGAATTAGCTGCAGCTGATCAAGCTGATTTTTACCGGATTCGGGGTGAAATTTTAACCACATACCTGGGGCAAGTTAAGCCAGGGGCAACTAAGATTACCTTGCCAAACTTCTACGATGAGAACCATCCACTAGAAATTGAACTTTCTCCTGAGCTTTCACCATCCCGAAACGCCCAACGCTACTTTACCCGCTACAACAAACTAAAAGCCTCGATTGAATATGATCATGAACAACTTCGTCTCACCCAAGCTGAGCTGGATTACTTAACGGGAATTGTTAGTCAAATTGCAGTGGCAGCTCCGAAAGACGTACAAGAAATCAAAATTGAATTAGTCGAGCAAGGATATCTCAAACCGCATCATCGAAAAGGGAAAAAACAGCGGAAAGTCCCGGCGGCAAAACCAAGTGAATATTATGCTACTGATGGCACATTAATTTTAGTTGGGAAAAATAATCGCCAAAATGATCGGCTTAGTTTTAAAATTGCTAACAAAAATGATCTCTGGTTTCACGTTAAGGATATCCCAGGTTCCCACGTTGTTATTCGTGACGCCAACCCAAGTCAACAAACCATCATGGAAGCCGCCCAAATTGCTGCCTACTTCTCAAAAGGGCAAAATTCCACCCACGTGCAAGTTGACTATTTGCCAATCAAAGCTCTGCACAAACCAAGTGGCGCTAAACCAGGTTTTGTCACCTTCCGGGGACAAACGACCTTAACTGTTGATCCAGTTGCCCCAAGGAGCATAAACTCTAAAAATCAATAACTGCGTTGGAGGAAAACTATGGCGCTATCAATTATCAATAAATTTCAAATTGCCAAACAATTACCAATCTTCGAACAAGAATTAAAGGTAATTGAAACTGCCGAGCCCAAAATTTATAATTTTGGGCTTAAGCTCATTGAACGTTACGTAATGCATCTTTACATTCGACGAGCCGCCTTTATTTTAGCAATTCCTGGGTTAATCGTTTCGTATTTTACCAAGAACTTACTCCCCTTCGTCACGATGTTAACAGTATGGGCAATTGCTTTCATGCTTTGCTTAGCAACTGCAACCCGAATTAATCAAATTCGGGACGAATATCACCTAGACAAAGCCAATCAAACAGTTAACCATGAAGAAGACAATTAAATTTTACGATGATGAAACTGCCCACCGGGTCGCCCAACATTTTTTCGATACTGAGTATGAGGATCCAGGCATTGAAAAATGGAGCGGTTTTCTCTTATCTGACCATACAGCAAAATTAAATCAGCAAGAAACTAACGATGATGATCTTCACTTTAGTAAACCCGAGAAGTAGCGAATTAGCTAACGCATTTGCTAATTACCTTTTGACCGTAGTTTTTGAGTAACATTGGGATTGAAGATGCAAGAGACTGGGAAAAACACGAGTTTCTTCCCAGTCTCTGCTTTTTTGGCTCTTCGTCAACTGGTACTGATAGAATTTTTAAGGCTAAATTGGTCTAGTTTAGGCTGCCCAACGTGGGTGGCCT
>NZ_JACJJQ010000052.1 GCF_016900115.1 Limosilactobacillus alvi | reverse complement strand
ATACATAAAATCCCCTAAATCAAAAAAATTGGTACTGCTAGGATTTTACTCCTATCAGTACCAAATATTGTAGACCCGAAATTTCTCTTCGGCCGTTTTTTGCTAGAATCCCAAACCGCTAGTAGTGGTTGAATTTGAAATGAAGTTTGAACTACCACTTGTCCCAAATGAACTGGTTGATTCGGAACTCGTTTTGCTCGTGCCACTACCCGGAACGTTATAAGTAGCATTATTTGGTAGTACAAAGTTGACGTTATTGTAACCGTCGTAATCTGTTTGCTCATTGTACATTCTTGTTTCTGCGTTCGTAACATGCTTTGCTTTAAGCCCTAGCGCAGTACGGATTAACTTTGAAACGCGGTTAATTTCTTTTGGTGAAGCAATTTGGAATGATGCCCCATCAATGGTTGCGTTCTTACCTTGGAAGTGATAAGTCGAAACGTTGTTCATCGCCACCCGGTAGTTTGAATATAGTGCCCCAATTGAGTCCGTTGGAACATTAGTTTGAATTCTATCGCCAACTGCGTCTAAGATCTTGTTGGCTGCGGTGAGGGAGCCCTTTTTCTTAAAGGTACTAATTACACTCTTGATAACTTGTTGGCCCCGCTTTTGCCGACCATAGTCGTTATTAGGATCATCATAACGCATCCGAGAGTACTTTAGGGCATCACTACCGTTTAAGTGTTGTTTACCTTTTTTAAAGTGGTGACCTTCATAAGTAAAGGCAAATGGATTATCAACGGTTACCCCACCAACGGCGTTAACCACTTTTTCCATCACTCCCATATTAACGACGGCATAGTAATCGATGGGGATACCAAGTAATTCTTTAACTTGTTTCACTGATTGCTTAGCTCCTCCAATTGAATAAGCAGCGTTAATCTTAACATAATCTGCCCCATCTTCGGTATTAACTCGAACTAACGTATCCCGTGGCAAACTGGTCATCGTGATTTTTTCTTGCTTTGGGTTGACGGTGATGATTTCCATCGTGTCAGTATTTCCACCGGTATTTCCTCGGTTTAAGGCCCCAACGTCAGTCCCCATCACTAAGATAGAAAGGGGATCACCATTTTTAATTTTAGTATCAACTTTTCCATCTCCAGTCGCAAAAATCCCTTTTGCAGTTGATTGTAATTTGTGATATTCGAATCCTGCGAAACAAATTACAATGAGTGTAATAAGTAGAATTACCCGTCGTGCCCATTTATAACCATCTCCCCGATTAGGACGGTGAATTGGTGGCTTAGGTGGTAAATTGCTGCCCTCTCCACGGTTGGCATTGTTTTCAGCAACACGTTGATTAATCCGATTTTCTAGTTCTCTTCGGTATTCTTCCCGTGTTTCATGTTCATCATTCATTCTGCTTACCTCAGTTAAATAAAATTGCTAACCTCTTAACGTTATCAAAACAATATTCAAGCGTCAATTTACATTTAAGGATTTAAAAAAGTTGTAAAAATTACTTCGCATTTCGGAATGGAAATTTGTTGACAATTATGAATGACTCGATATACTAAAACAGTTAGACAGCGAATCATTACAAATCTAACTAAAAGGAGAGAGATGATGAAAGATACAGAATTATTAACAAATTGGTGGAATTTACGAATGAAAATTGGCCGGCTTTTTCACGCCAAGCATCAAGGAACAAATTCAATCGGTATGCGTGGTCGGGATCGAATAATTGGGATGATTAATTATCGGGGAGCTGGTCTTTCCCAGAAAGAATTGGCTAAACTTGTCCACCTAAGACCAGGTTCGTTAACGGATGCTTTAACAAATTTGGAAGAAGAAGGTTACGTTAATCGTGAACGTGATCCAAAAGATCGGCGAATTTGGCGGGTTTCTTTGACTGAAAAAGGTGAAAAACGGGCGCGTGAAATTGCAGCCGATCACAAAGTATTTGTGGAACACTTGATGGAAGGAATATCCCATGCCGATAAGGTTGCGATGAACCGAGCGGTTTTACAAATGACAAAGAATTTTGAACATTATTATGGGAAGAATGCGGAGTAAGCCATGATAAAAATTGCTCGAAAAAATTTAGCAGTTATACCAACGATTTTTGCGGTTGTTTTTTTACTGCTACAAGTTTTTTGTGATTTATATTTACCAACGATTACAGCTGATTTGATTGATAAAGGGGTAATTAACCATGACCTTGCTTATATTAAACACGAAGGGATCATGATGTTATTGGTTTCTTTAGTTGGGCTTGTTGCCGCTGCCTTAAATACCTTTTTTGCCTCAACTCAAGCCATGAGCGTTGGTCGAAAATTGCGGAAACAAGTCTTTGATAAAGTAATGCGATTTTCAAATAAGGAAATTAGTGAATTAGGTGATTCGTCCTTAATTACCCGTTCAACTAATGATGTGGTTCAAGTCCAAACGGTGATGTTCCAGACTTTGCGGATGATGCTACAATCACCAATTATGATGATTGCAGCGATTGTTTTGGCTTATCATCGGGAATCAAAATTAACCATGATTTTTTTAATTAGTCTGCCAGTATTAGCGGTAACTGTTGTGATTGTAATGAGCCAAGCCGTACCACTTTTTCGGAGTATTCAAAAGAAAACTGACCGGATTAATCTGGTTTTTCGGGAAGGGTTAACCGGAGTCAGAGTAATCCGGGCTTTCAACCAGGATGAACGGGAGCAAAATCGATTTAATACTGTTAATGAAGATTATACAGAAACGGGGATTAAAGCCTTTACCTGGGTAGCATTTCTTTTCCCAACAATGACTTTAATTTTAAGCCTTACTAATGTAGCAATTATTTGGTATGGAGCCCATTTAATTGCAAACCAGACGATGCAAGTGGGGAATTTGATCTCCTTTTTAACATATGCTGTCCAAATTCTCTTTTCATTTATGATGTTAGCAATGGTCTTTGTGTTTGTTCCACGGGGAGTAGCTTCGGCTCGGCGAATTAATGAAGTTCTTGATTATGAAGTTGCGGTAAAAGATCCAAAACCAAGCGAGCAACTTAGATTAACGTCAAAAGCACCAAGGCTACAATTTGATCACGTCAATTTTCGCTATCAAGGAGCTGAAAAATTATCCTTAAATAATTGTGATTTTGAGGTTACTAGTGGGCAAACCTTGGCAATTATTGGTGGGACTGGCTCAGGGAAATCAACCCTGGTTAACCTAATTGAACGCCTATTTGACCCTGAGAGTGGCCAAATTAAGATTAATGGCATGCCAATTAAACGTTTAAGTCAACATGACTTGCACACCTTAGTGTCAATCACTCAGCAAAAGGCGGTTCTGTTTGCGGGAACAATTCGTTCAAATATGCAATTTGGTTATCCAAACGCAAGCGATGAAGAGATTTGGCATGTCTTAGAAGTTGCTCAAGCGCGGGACTTTGTTGAAGAAGCTGGGGGCTTGGATGCAATTGTCGAACAAGATGGTGCCAACTTCTCCGGCGGGCAACGACAACGATTGGCGATTGCTCGAACGATTATTAAACCAGCAAGCATTTACATCTTTGATGACTCGTTTTCAGCTCTTGATTTTAAGACGGATGCAAAACTACGCCAAGCCTTGAAAGCTGATTCGAAGCTAAAAGATGCCGTTAAGGTAATTGTTGCTCAACGGGTATCAACGGTTGCCGATGCGGACCTAATTTTAGTGCTTGAAGATGGCGAATTGTTAGGGAAAGGTGATCACCAATCTCTAAAAGCCAATAATCAAACTTACCGAGAAATAATTGCGTCACAGATTCAAAAGGGGGTAACAACCAATGCATAATCGGCAACGGAGAGGAGCTGAAAAAGCTAATCACTTTTGGCCGACAACGAAGCGGCTGTTAACTTACCTACGACCATGGCGGTTAGCAATGGTGATTGCAATTGGGATGGCCATTGCCTCGGTTATCACCTCGATCATTGCTCCCAAAATTCTTGGAGAAGCGACAACTACGATTTATCAAGGCATCATGAAGGGGTATACCGAGATAAAAATGGGTCAGCATTTAACGACTTTCCCAATCGATTTTGCTAAAATTGGTCGCATTGCTTTGATTGTGTTAGTCCTTTACTTACTGTCTGGGTTCTTTAGTTTTGGTCAGCAAATCATCATGACCCGGGTCTCACAACGGGCGGTCTTTAATTTACGACGAGATTTCAAAGCAAAGCTCGCTCGGGTGCCCGTTAAGTACTATGATGCGACGAGTAATGGGGAAATCATGAGCCGGATGGTTAATGATATGGATAACATTGCGACTGCTCTCCAGCAAGGGATTATTCAAATCATTACTTCGCTTCTGACGATTATTGGGGCTTTGGCATTAATGATTTCAATCAGCTGGCGGTTAACGCTCGTTGCTCTAGTCACGATTCCGCTTTCGGCAATCGTAGTTGGCTTTGTTGCACCAACTGCTCAAAAACTGTTCGAACGCCAGCAAGCAGCTTTGGGAAAGATTAATGCTCAAGTGGAAGAAGTTTATGCAGGACAAACGATTATCCGAGCATTTAACCATGAACAAGATGAAGCTACTAAATTTGCGGAACATAACCAGAATTACTACCGGGCGGCGTGGCGAGCTCAGTTTTTTTCAGTTTTAATTTTTCCTTTGATGAACTTTATTAATAATGTGGGCTACTTACTAGTTGTTGTAGTGGGAACAATTCAAGTTATTCATGGCCAAATTACTTTGGGAAATGTACAGGCTTTTATTCAGTATGTCAATCAATTTACCCGTCCTTTAACCCAGATTGCTAACTTATCAAGCACAATCCAGCAAACGATTGCTTCAGCGGAACGTATTTTTGCGGTTTTGGACGAAGCGGAAATGGATGAAAGTAAGACGACAACCCCAGTTAAGAATCAACCGCAACCGATGATTGAATTTGAACACGTTGATTTTGCTTATGATCCAAAGACACCACTGATTCAAGACTTTAATCTCCGGGCTAAACGAAATGAAATGGTGGCTATCGTTGGGCCAACCGGAGCAGGTAAGACCACCATTATTAATCTGCTAGAGCGCTTTTATGAGGTTAATAACGGTAAGATTTTCTTAGATGGCCGGGATACTCGTAGTATGAGCCGTCATGAATTACGACAACATTTAGCGATGGTATTGCAAGAAACATGGTTATTTACGGGAACAATCTTTGAAAACATTAAGTATGGCCGTGAAGATGCAACAGATGAAGAAGTTTACCAAGCTGCTCGGATGGCCCGGGCTGATAACTTTATTCGCGAGTTGCCAAATGGCTATGACACAGTTTTAGATGAAACGGCTTCAAATATTTCGCAAGGGCAACGCCAATTATTGACGATTGCGCGGGCTTTCTTGGCAGATCCAGAAGTTTTAATTTTGGATGAAGCTACGAGTTCAGTTGATACCCGGACCGAAGTGCAAATTCAAGCTGCAATGCGAAAGTTGCAAGAAAGTCGAACTAGCTTTGTGGTTGCTCACCGACTATCGACAATTCAAAAGGCAGAACAAATTATTGTTTTGAACCATGGCCGAGTTGTTGAGACTGGGGATCATGATTCATTAATGGTGCAAAACGGTTTTTACGCAGACCTATACAATAGCCAATTTTCAGGTCAAATGACTGAAAAGGCTTAATTCGAGGAAAAATGCAAATTCAAACTAAGTATCAAAAAACGCTAAAATTACTAACTAACATGCGGATCAACAAAGTGGTTCCAGCACTTTCATATCTGATTTTTGAAGGAAATCAACGTCTAAAGGTTGAAACGGGTTGGGCAAAAATCACACCGGAACTTGAACCGCTAAGGCCGGGGATGTTTTATGATCTAGCCTCTTTAACGAAAGTGATCGGCACCCTTCCTGCGATTGCTCAGTTAGTCCAAGCTGGAAAACTAAATTGGGATGATCAAGTAAAAACTTTCCTTCCAGAGCTGAAAGGAAAGAATGCAACTATCCGAGATTTATTAACTCATACCGCAGCGATTGAGGGGTATATTCCCCATCGAAACGAGCTTAATCATGCCGAACTTTTACAGGCAATTTTGAATACTGAATCTTTTGGGGAGAATTTAGCAAAAAACATTTGTTATACCGATCTTGGATTAATCTTAGTAGGATTAATTGCCGAAAAGGTGACCGGTAAGCCAATTCAAGAGCTGGTAACCGAAACGGTTATCCAACCGCTTGGCCTAACTAACGAGCTAAGCTATCATCCTCCAGTCCAAGGAACTGTGCCTACTGAGTTATCTAAAAAACGGGGATTAATCCGAGGAACAGTGCATGATCCCAAGGCCTTTGTTTTGCAGGAGCAATGTGGAAGTGCCGGTTTATTTGGAACTTTGACTGGATTAGAGCGATACGCTCATGAATTGTTGGAAAATAACCTTGGTGGATTATTAACGACAACGATGATTCAAAGTTTCTTTCATGATCAAACGCGGATGCAAGGAATGCATAACCGGAGCTTTGGCTGGAAATTATTTTTGTCCCGAGGCAAAGATCGCCATTCGGTAATTTCTCATACTGGTTTTACTGGGACTTTTATGATTTTAGATCAACAAACGGATCAAGGCTTGATTGTTTTAACCAACCGGGTTCACCCGACAGCAAAAAATGATCGTTTTCTGGAATTACGAGATCAGATTATTGCTTCGTATTTGAACGAAAAAGAGAAAAGCTAGGCTAATTAAAAAAAAGGGGAGGGATGCTACTAAGGCTGTGATTTGGAGCAAACCAGCCAACTGGTTTGGCGTTTGTGAGCCCATGCAAGGCTGAATCGGTTGGGTGCGACCGCTAGGGATCAGCTACTACTTTGACCTTAGTTACCGAGTAACATTCGAAAATGCAAAAGAAGCCGGGAAGAAACATTAGTTTCTTCCCGGCCGCTTTTTTGCTAGTCAAATTTACTTTTGATTGTTCAAATGTTGATAGATTTGGTTAGCCATTAAATCAGTTGACCACATCCAGACGGCGTGACCAAGAATTTCAGAAACGTGTTCTTCTAGTGGCTGTTCCTTTGCCCTTGGGACTGTCCCTAGTTTTGGCATTAGTTCAACGTGGAAGAGTTCCCAAACACCTAGTCCAAATGGGATTCCTTGCCCAACCTTGATCCAAGGAAGTAATTGCCCACCAACACTATAAAGGGCGCCAAAGCCACTTGAAAAACTAAAGTGAACTAAGTAGCTTACCCAAGGAAGTTGATGACCAGAATAAGTATAAGTTGAATGGGTTACGCTTTTTGGTACGCCAAGTTGTTCTAGTAATTTTTGCGGTGGATTAGTAGCATCTCGTTCAGGAGTTCGGGGTGGCATTAAATTTTCCCAACCTAACTTAACAAGTCCCGAAACAAAGCCGGCTGCAATCCCAGCAACGAGGGCGGCTTTATAATTGATTTTTGCCATAAGGACACCTCAAATCTTAAATTCAAACTTTTAAATAGAATTTATCACGCATCAGGATTAAATGCCAAAGTTTTGATTCTTATTTTAAGCGTTGATCTTCTCGATCAAGCTTCATGATTACGATCGTCTCACATAAAACGAGAACACAGGAAAGAGGAAGAAAAACACTTTCGGGAGTGAAGAGAACTGCAAGGACGATTACCCATGAAAAAAGGTTCCATCTTCGCTCAAGGCGTAGCACTTTTTGAACCCTATCTTGTTCACTGTGGTCTCGGACACTTGCAACCTGTTGGGTTAGGCGAGTGTATAAACGGACTTCCCAAAAAGATTCAATAAAGAAAATTACGACCATTAGGGTAGAAAAGAGATTCATATGAAATCCTCCTTAGAACGTTGGGGTAATCTTTAAGGATGCTTGTTGGCTAAAGTCGGCATCGGGGTACTTATTTTTTAGGGCCTCTAAAAGCATTGTCTTTGCTAGTTCGCCATTTCTTGTCAAGATTGGCCCATGGAAATATGAACAATAGGTGTGTTTATAAATAGCACCTTCAGTTTTATCTTCACCATTATTACCGTGACCCTCTTGAACAATCCCAAGAGGACGTTCATTTTCACCAAGGAATGTCCGGCCGTTATGGTTTTCAAAACCATGGTAAAGTTGTCCGGTTTCGGAGTTTTTAATCACAATGTCCCCAATAAATCGACTGCTGTTTGCCCGATCAGTTCGGTGTTCACTTTGCGTTAATGTGTAGTGGTCAAGGGCCCCAACACCAGATATTTTTTCACCGTTTGCGCCGATATAATATTTACCGAGGAGTTGGTAACCACCACAAATGGCTAGCATTGGTTTATTAGTTTCAATGTAACGCTTGATTTCGGCTTGTTTCTTTGGTAGGTCTTTGGATACAACCATTTGTTCATAGTCTTGACCACCACCAAAGAGGGCGAGGTCATAATCATCAGCATTAAATTCTTCTTCAATGCTAACGACTTTAACCTCAATGTCAGTATCCATTTGTTGAGCATAATATTTTAAAGCGATGATATTTCCTTCATCACCATAGGTATTTAAAAGGTTCCCATATAAATGAGCTAAACGAAGATGGTACTTAGCCATTAGTCCATCCCTCCTTGAATATAGTTTTTATCAGCAAGTTCCTTTCGTAGTTGTAAAACAGCAGTGTAAGTTGCTAATAAGTAAACGTGCTTCGTTGGCATTTTTTTAATTAGATCAATTACTTTAGTTAGATCAGGTTCGGTAGCGTTTAATTTGATCCCAGCCATAGTTAAGCGGGTCGTGATATCTTTGTAGCGCTCTCCACCGGTCATGAAATAAGGGATTGATTGACCCTTTAAGGCCTCAAAGTTACCGTCCCAAATCCAACTAGTGTCAATTCCATCAGCGTAGTTAGCGTTTAAAAGGAATCCAAAACTGTATGGTTCGCTATCAGTCATGATCATATCAAGTACTTGGTTTAAGCCGACTGGATTTTTAACTAGGACGAGGGTAACTTCTTTACCGTCAACATTAATTATTTCTTGCCGACCAAATACGCGTTCGTCAGATTCAAAAGCGTTTTTAATTTGCGCTGGTTCAACTCCTAAGAAACGGCCAAGGGCATAAGCAGCAAGCGCGTTATAAATGTTATAAACACCACCAATTTCAATTTTATATGGTTTGCCATCTAATTCAAAGCTTGAACTAGTTGGGGTTAGCTTAGTTAGTTTAGTAACGTTATAAGTTAATTTAGGCCGTTTGAAACCGCAGTGAGGGCAGAAGTAATCACCAAGGTTTGCATAAGTCCGGAGATGATAGTGGAGAATGTGTTGGCACTTTGGACATAGTAACCCATCCGTGTTAGCAGGTGCTAAGAAATCACTTTTGGACTCATGATTAAAACCATAATAGATTGTTGGGTTTGGTAAATCTTTCGTATTGAAGATTTGTTCATCCCCGTTAGTAATAATGGTAGCCTTTGGTGCTAGCTTAACCCCCGCTAGAATTTTATCGTAAGTTGTGTAGATCTCACCATAGCGGTCCATTTGGTCACGGAAAAGATT
>NZ_JACJJQ010000051.1 GCF_016900115.1 Limosilactobacillus alvi | reverse complement strand
TTTCTAGACATAAAAATACCCTCCAAGCATAAGATGAATTTTCTATTTCATCTGTATACTTAGAGGGCATTATAGCCCAAGGCAAAAATTATAGTCCGGATTTTAATGTTAGAGGGGCAAAAATTAATAGTTAATTCCCACCCTCCCTTTTTCATCTCCGAAGGTTACTCAGTAACTAAGGTCAAAGCAGTAGCTGATTGGCAGTTGCTTCCCTGGCGGTCGCACCAACCGATTCCGCTTTGCATGGGCTCACAAACGCCAAACCAGTTGGCTGATTCGCTCTAAGAACGATTCTAATAAGTTCTTCATACTCCAACCAGGCCGTCAAGGAGCTCTTTTCCATCGTCGCTTTTTACTAGCTGTTATGTTACTTCTATCATATATAGCTTAAAAAGAAACTTCATTTTAATAATGTTAATTTTTATATAAATACTTAATTAAAGGAGATAGTCTTGAAAATTACAATGTATTATTTGAGAAAAGGTCAAGATTGGTTAAAATTTAGATCAAATAATTTGACCTTTTTTGACCTTTGGCGATAATAGTAAGTGTAAGGATCAACAAAGAAAGGAAGTCTGAATGATGATGAATGGACTACAAAGACGGGATAACTTGATGGATAGTATGTTAAATTGGTTTGACGATAATTTCTATTCAGATACAATTACCAATGGGTCAATGAAGACTGACATCAGTGAAAACGACCACGGCTATGAAGTTAAAATTGATATGCCAGGCTTTGACAAGAAAGACCTTCACTTGAATTATGATCGGAATGTTTTAACGGTTACAGGACATCGCGAAGCAGATTCTGATGTGAAGGATGATTAAGGAAACTTACTTCATTCAGAGCGGCGGTATGGTCAATTTAGCCGGCAATATCGGTTACCGGACGTTAACCAAAAGCAAATTAGTGCTAAGTACGATGCAGGCGTCTTGACCATTACCTTGCCAAAGTTAACAACCGAAGATCAAACTAATACGCGGATTGAAATTCAATGATAAATAATAAACTATTAAAAAGGTTCAAGATGAAAACTTTTCACCTTGAACCCTTTTATTTTGACTATAATTCCTAAATAGTTTACAGAAGTTACGGCTAAGGCAGTACCAAGAGGACCTGGCCTTCCGTATAGATGGCACGATCTTTGATTTGTAATATCAAGCAAGTTGGCTGATTTACGCCAAAAACTATTTTTACGCATCAGCCTACGTTCTTTTTGTCACCACCAGGCCGTCAAGGAGCCTTTTTTCTATCCTCATTTAAAATTTTTAGATTGATCGCGAGAAAACATTTTAATGATTGGAACTTGAATTATCCAAATGTTCCTTAATCCCCATTGGAAAGTCTTTATCGAATTCTTTTAAAATTGGTAAGAGATAATTAATGTAATCGTGATAAGCGGCAATCGGGTTGTTAAGATCGGCTTTTTTGGCCATTAAAGCAATTGCAATTTCATGAGCGCGTTGTTCATTGGTAATCAAAATATTTCCTCCGTTATAAAAAGTAAATCTTATTTTTCAGCTTGAGCTAGTAAGCCAAATTTAGCTTGACATTCTGGACATAGGCCATGAACTTCAATGTCATTTCGAGTCACTAAGTAGTGAGTTTGTTGCCGGGTAATTTCATCCAAACTAGTACTCAAGTCAGTGAATTCATCAGTAAAGACATCGGTGATTTTACCGCAATTATCACAGACAACGTGATAATGTGGTTGGCCAAAGTAATCGTAATGTGTGGAACCATCACCGTTTTTGAGTTCGATTACAAGATGGTAATCAAGTAGCAGTCGAATGGTATTATAAACAGTCGCAATACTAATTGAGTCATTATGTTGTTTTAAATCATCATAAATCATTTCGACACTTGGGTGAGTGTGATGGTTAACTAGATAATTTAGAATGGTTTTGCGTTGAGGTGTTAAGCGGACTTTATGGTTCCGTAAGATTTTTAGTGCATGTAGATATTCATCCTGTGCCATTGTATTCCCCCCCTTATAATCGGTTCCTTTTTGTTATTATAGCATTTACATAATTGGTTTGAAAACTTATAATAATCACTGTTGAGAATAATTCTAAACTAGGAGACGAGAGAATGAAGAATTCAGTTGATCAAAACGGCAAAGCTTATAGCCGTTTTTGGTTTATTTTTACGTTATTAATTGGAACCTTTACAATGTCGATTAGCCAATCTTCCTTATCAACAGCATATCCTACACTAATGCGGAGTTTTGGGATTTCTGCTGATACTGTTCAATGGTTAACAACAGGCTTCATGTTAGTAATGTGTGTTAGTATGCCGATTTCGCCGTGGCTATTGAACAACCTTAGTTTTAAGCGGATGTTTGTCTTAGCTTTAGCTTTATTCGACATTGGTACGTTAATGATTGTCTTTACTCCAATCCAACTTGGAGAAAACGGATTTTGGTTTATGATGATTGGGCGAGTAATGGAAGCCTTCGCGGTTGGAGTATTGTTTCCTTCTTACCAATCGGTTTTACTTGAAATTACTCCAAAAGATGAGCGAGGAACAACCATGGGAATTGCAGGGTTGGTGATGGGTTCAGCCCTTGCTTGTGGTCCAATTGTTTCTGGGATTATCCTAAGATTCTTTAATTGGAAGGCTCTTTTTATCTTCTTTATGATCGTGATTACCATCATTATTATCTTCGCCCAAATTGGATTGATTCGGGATGTCATGGCGCGTCATGAAACCCATTTAGATTGGTTATCTGTTTTCTTATTACTTGGGCTAGTTGGTTTGATGGAAGTGATCGATCAAATCGGGAAAAAGAACGTAAATTGGTTATTGAACGGTGTAATCTTAATTGTAAGCTTAATTATGTTGGCAGTTTTTATTGGACGGCAATTTAAGTTAACAACCCCATTATTAGAGTTGCGGGTCCTCTTTACATTTAATTATGATCTAGCAATTTTACTGACCTCGATTTCTTACATCGCTTTAATTGTTACGACAATTATTTTTCCACTATACTATCAAGGAATCTTACATGTTAGTCCGTTTGTTTCCGGGATGGCTCTAGTTCCAGGAGCGGTATTTTTGAGTATCTTAAATCCACTAACTGGGAAATTAGCTGATAAAATTGGCTTTAAACCAACCATGCTTTTAGGAATGGCTATGATCATTCTTGGCTGGGTAATTGGGACGTTTAGCCTTACTAAACTTAATTTAGCGATTATGATTTTTGCGGCTATGATTATTGAGGGCGGAAATGCTTTTGTGATGATGCCGGCTGTAACCCTTGGTGCTAATGCTTTACCAAATCATTTAGTTCCTCATGGGACTGCGGTAATCACAACCATTCGGCAAGTCCTTGGTTCAACGGGTGTAGCGGTTTCTACTGTGATTTTAACTAGCGTAAGTCAAGCTGCACTAAGTGAAGGGGTTAGTCTCCAATTAGCTTCGTTGAGGGGGTATCATTTAGTCTTCTCAGCAATGATTGGAATAGAAATAATTGGGTTATTGCTAGCATTTTTAATTCAAAATAATCAGAAACAATAAACAGATCCCAAAAAATAACTTCAGCAAATTTTACGGATGTATGAGCAGAAGATGGCACCTCCCTTGACGGCCTGGTTCGGATAAGTAGAACGTAGATTGATTCATTAAAGTCGGCCTTTCGCGCGCGCTTATCCACTAAGGCCATGCTTTGGCGCGAACCAGCCAACTGGTTTGGCGTTTGTGAGCCCATGTAAGGCTGAATCGGTTGGTGCGACCGTTAGGGAAGCAACTGCCATTCAGCTACTGCTTTGACCTTAGTTACTGAGTAATATTCGGAGATGAAAGAGAGGGTGGGAAGAAGCTTGAGTTTCTTCCCACCCTCTTGCTTGCATTCTATTCTGAAGATGACACAGTAACTACGGCCAAGACAGTGACCATGTGAATTCGGTCTTCCCTACAGGTGGTATGATCCTACTTGCCCTTGCATGAGTTTGTAAACACCAAGTAAGTCGGCTACTTAGATTTGTACGAATCTACCTTTGTTCTCTTTATCCTAATCAGGTAGCTAAGAAGCTTTGCCAAAACCAGAAATCATTCAAAATTATCTTGATGGAAGTGGCTGTTTATTAATAACAACGCCACTACCAAGTTAATTAGCAACCCAATTATCGTAAGCTAATGGATTCCGTTATTACTTTCTCATTATTATGTGCATCCGGATTATATAATGGTCGCTTTTAATTCCAATAAATTAAAACAATAATTAACATTTGAACTAAACTGGTAAGAATTAAGGATGGTTCTGCAAGCCGCTTATCTAGCGTAAAAAGCCACCAGCCAAGGGTAAGAATAATCGCAACAATGGTTAATTGATTAATTGGGTGTGTAAAGAGAGAGAGTATCAAGAAAAGCAAGGTACCTAATAATAACCAATTCCGTTTTTTACTACGAGGTAAAAAGAAAGGAGTTAAGAAACACCAAGTTGAAGTCATAATTGGTAGTAAGTAGAGAACAATTTCCCAGGAAATAAAATGCAAACTAGTATAGGCATTGCCGATTGGAATGGTTAACATCAATAAAGCTCCAAAGGTTAAAAGACCAGCCTCGTTTTGCAAATTTAATTGCGAAAATTGCATTAAAAACATGAAAATTGGGAGGAGTAGTAATAGCAACATTACCAAAGGGGCAGTGATAAAACCAAAGACAATGCAAAAGCCACTTATTATGATTAAGAGATTAGCTAATCGCGATTGAAAATGGTTATTTAACTGGAGTACCAAGCTAAATGCCAATAAAAGCTCATACAAAAAAAGCATTCCCATATGGGTGTTAAAGTGGGTTCCTGAAACACTAACGGCATAGCTAAACGGGGCAAATGACCAACTAATGAAAATAATTGCGGCTGTTGCTAGGTTGCTTTGCCAGTTAGTAAAGTCTAAATTGGCGACTTGTAAATTAAACTTTGCCAAAGTAATTCCTCCAAAAAGTATTTTCTCTAGTATAACTTTTATTTTATATCCATTGAATACTAACTTTAAAATATGTTAAGATGAGCAACGTTATAAAGCAAATTCCCGATGGGAGGGTGGATCTCCACTCGCTGCCTTGTAACCGCACACTCAAGTTTGAAGTATGGGGGAATTATTATTATGAAAAAACATTTATTTACATCAGAATCAGTTTCTGAAGGTCATCCTGATAAGATAGCCGATCAAATATCAGATGCTATTTTGGATGCCTTGTTAGCAAAAGATCCCGATGCGCGGGTTGCGGTTGAAACTTCCGTTACTACTGGTTTAGTCTTAGTTTTTGGTGAAATTTCAACAACGGCTTATGTTGATATTCAAAAGGTTGTCCGGAAGACAATTAAGCAAATTGGCTATTCAAATGGAAAGTATGGCTTTGACGGCGATAATTGTGCTGTCATTGTTTCGCTTGATGAACAGTCACCTGATATTGCTCAAGGGGTGGATGATGCTCTTGAAGCGCGGGACGGTAAAACGGATCCTCTCGATAAAATCGGTGCTGGTGACCAAGGATTAATGTTCGGTTACGCAACTGACGAAACGCCAGAATACATGCCATTACCATTGATGTTGAGTCACCATTTGATGCAAAGAATTGCTAAGGCCCGGAAAGATGGTGAAATTAGCTATCTTGGACCAGATGCTAAAGCTGAAGTTACCGTTGAATACGATGAAAATGATCGAGCTAAACGGGTTGACACGGTAGTTTTAAGTACTCAGCATGATGCAGCTACCACACTTGAACAAATTCGCCATGATGTGAAGGAAAAGATTATCAAGCAGGTGATTCCAGCGGAATTATTAGATGATCAAACTAAATACTTCATTAATCCAACTGGTCGCTTCGTAATCGGTGGTCCTCAAGGTGATGCTGGTTTGACGGGACGAAAAATTATTGTTGATACTTACGGTGGGGCTGCACACCACGGTGGAGGTGCCTTTTCTGGTAAGGATGCAACAAAGGTTGACCGGTCAGCTTCCTATGCTGCTCGATACATTGCAAAGAACCTTGTAGCAGCTGGTTACGCTAAAAAGTTAGAAATTCAAATTGCTTATGCCATTGGGGTAGCTAAGCCCGTATCGATTTCAATTGATACTTATGGAACTGGTACGCGAGGAGAAACGGAATTAATCGATGCAGTTAACCAAGTTTTTGATTTGCGGCCAGCTGGGATTATCCAAATGCTTGATTTGAAACGACCAATTTACAAGCAAACAGCAGCCTATGGTCACTTTGGCCGGACGGATGTTGACTTGCCATGGGAAAAGTTAGATAAGGTGGATGCCTTAAAGCAAATCTTGGGTTAATAAGAAAGTGATTGATAAGAGATGTTGTTTCTCTTTCAATCACTTTTTTTATTGCTTAAACTTTTGAAAAATGTTTTGCCAAAATAAGATAACGACAGCCCCTAAACACCAACCACCAAGAACATCACTTGGGTAGTGAGCACCGACGTAGATTCTAGAAAAACCAATCAGCAGGATTAGGGCAATAATTAAGCTGGTTTCGAAAATTTTTAACTGTTTAGATTGGTGACTGGCCCATAAGAAAAGCAAGGTACTACCAATTATTAAAACTACCCCACTGGAATGACCACTCGGAAAGCTGTAACCAGCATAGTGTATTAAAACGTCGCTTTGTGGTCGCGGACGGAGAACAATATGCTTGATGATTTTATTTAAAAGGGTTCCTGAAAGAACGATCAAGCAATACAAAATGGTGAATTTAAATCTCTGAGTTAAAACTAAACTGATGCCAATTGCAAGTGCCCAGATGATTGAAGGTGTGGGATTGAAAAGTTTGGTGAGGTTTGAAAAAAAGAAGGTCAGGTTTCTTGTGCGGTAAAGATTAACTAATTCTCGGATCGTATGGTCGCTATTTAAAACGAAGGAGTTATGAGTGGCTACCAATAGCCAATCAATAAGGAAAAACAGTAAAAGCAACCAGAAAAAGAAGGTTTGTTTGCTAAAGGTTTTCAAAATCTCAACCTCCGAATAGAATGATTTAGCTTATTGTATCATTATTAACTAGCGCTTGACGATTAGTTACTTCAGTTCGTAAACTAAAGTTGATAAGCAAGGAGGCAAATTATGCAGCAACTCGAAAATCCGTGGTGGGTGAAACAAGTTGGTCAAACCATTACTCTTGGATTGACAAGACAATCCATTCAGAAAATGGGGGACTTATATTTCGTTGATTTACCTAATCCGGGAGCAATCTTATCAAAGGGGATGCCTTTTGCAACAATTGAAAGTCAAAATTGGGTGATCACCCTAAATTCACCAGTTAACGGGAAAGTGGTAGCAACTAATGAAGCATTTACCGGGATTATTAATCCTCCTCAAGTAACCGTTTCCTGGTTAGTTAGACTTAGTACCCTTGGAAAGTGAGGATGGGCTAGTGAACGAATTAGCGGAAGTTGAACAACAAATTAAAGCCTTGCATGAGCAGTTAGTAGCTGGTGAAATCTTTTGGGATCTTGGAAAACAATTGGCGCAACCATCAAAAAATTTGAAGGGCCATCGACGGGAAAAATTTGAAAATCACGAGCTTGATCCGTTATTTATGGTTGAACTGCAAATGACGGCTAATAATGACCTTATTGATCATGATCGACCCCTTGCGAAGGGATTAGTCGAAGCCCTCCCAGGAGCCTTACAAACTACTAAGATTCATATCCGTCATCAGTTGGTTGGGTTCATAAATTGGGCGGTTGAACATCATCGGCTTTCAAATGAACAATTACAATGGTTAACGGTTAACCTATTGCAAGCAAAATATTTTTATAACCATTTAACGGAGCGAAATAGTCCAGCGGTTTATGGACGAAGCTTAGGATTAGTGTATTTTCGATATCTTCTATATGCTGCTCGAAAGCAGAAAAAACCAATTAAACTTCAAGTTGTAAAGCGTCTTATTAACCGATTGGCAGTGGCGATGTTAGCAGAGCGTGACACCCGGGGCTTTGTAGAAGGGGCAGGCTGGGTACAAATTTTTGCTGCCTATGCGGGTTTATGCAATGAAATTTGTGCTGATGATCGTTTAAAGCGAGCTGATAAATTATTTTTAATGGCAAGTTTTTTAAAGGCTTATGAACAGTTAACGACGCCACTTACAATGAGTGAACCTGACGAAGGAGCTGGATTTATCAACCAGACTTTAAAGACTCATCCCTTATACCGACGTTATTTTATTAATGAGCTTCAAGAATGGCGAAAAAAGCTAGATACTTTAAACATGGAAAAAACTGCCACTTGGCACCAGGTGTTTAATCACCGCCATTTATTGCAGACTATGTTAATGGATGAAACTTTACCACCAGAAATTGCGGACGCAATTATGAATCAAGAAAATAATAGCTAAATTATTTCCTGTCGTGTTATAATGAAGATTCTAAGAGTTACGGTTTAAATGACAATTGAATAAAGGAGATAGTTATGGCAAAAGACAAACTTCACGTCGCTTTGTTATTCGGGGGTAATTCTTCGGAACACGACGTTTCCAAACGTTCAGCACACAACATCTATGATGCAATGGACAAGGAAAAGTACGACGTTAAGCTTTTCATGTTTACCAAGGACGGCATTCTTATTGATGACGAATCATCACGTCGAATTTTTGATGGTGAACCTGAGGATCAAGTTGTAAAAGAAGCGTATGCCAAGATGGACCTGGATTCACCTTTAGCCCCAATTAAGGTGTTAGAATCAGCAGGTCAAATTGATTTCTTCTACCCAGTAATCCATGGGAACCTCGGGGAAGACGGAACGGTGCAGGGCCTTTTCCGCTTACTAAAGAAGCCTTATATTGGGACTGGAATTGCCGGTTCAGCAATGGCCTTTGATAAGGACCTAACAAAGCGGATTCTTGATCACGCAGGAATTCGTAATACACCATACGTCTTATTAACCGCAGACAACCGGGCTGATTATCCTTGGTCCCGAATCGAAGAAGAACTTGGCGGCTTGGTTTTCGTTAAGCCAGCTAAACAAGGTTCATCTGTTGGAATCCACAAGGTTACCTCGGCTGAAGAATATGATGTGGCTCTCAAAGATGCTTTTGCTTATGATTTTAAAGTCTTAGTTGAACAAGGCTTGGATCATCCACGGGAGATTGAAATTTCTATCTTAGGAAATGAAGAACCAATTGCCTCCAAGCTAGGAGGAATTCGGGTACCAGATTCTGATGAGTTTTATGACTACAACAATAAATTTGTTGATGCGTCGGCCGTGGTCTTTGATTTACCAGTACCAACATCGGATAAGTTACGGGAAGAAATCACTTCGATGGCGTTGAAGGCTTACAAAGCCCTTGATTTAAAGGGGATGGCGCGCTTAGATTTCTTAGTTGATAAGAATGACGTGCCATACTTAGGCGAACCAAATACTTTGCCAGGGTTTACCAATATTAGTCTTTACCCACAAATGTGGAAGGTTTCTGGAATTGATTACTCAGAATTAATTGATCGCTTGATTCAATTAGGAATTGATGAGTTTAACCGGAATAACAAAATTAGTTACAGCTTTACTTCTCTGGGCGAAGAACACGTCGGAGAAAAGCGATACCATTAAATTTACTAATCAATAAAATAAAGTGGGAGCTTTTTTAGAGGTTAAAAATGATTGAAAATAGGTAAACATTCGGTGGATAACTGAATGTTTACCTATTTTTTTCGTGCTAAGCGGAGATTTTAAATTTCATTTTCTTTACAAATAACTTTTATTAATAACTCTTTCTTATTAAAAAAGAATATGTTATATTTTTTAAGGCTAATTTTTTTCAATGAAATTAATTTTGTGGTAAAGTATTGGCAAGAAGTAAAAGTAAGGTATTATTTTAGCAATAAATTATAGGGAGAAGGAATTTATATGCGTTTAAAAGGTGACGTTTTAAAGCAAATTCGGCGGAAGCGGGGATTGTCTCAAACGGCGCTTTCTGAGGGAATTTGTACCCAAGCTACAATTAGTTTAATGGAAAAGCAAAACCGAATTCCTAAGATGAACATCTTAACGGCGATTTGTGCCCGGTTAGATATTCCGGTTGATAAAATCATTGAAAACGATGATGTTTCAATGACTTCTCAATTTGATGAGATTAGTTTATTAATTGTTCAAAAGCATTATGATGATGCAACTGAACGCTTAAATAAGATTAAAGTAAAGAAGTTACAAAATGACTTCGATAAGCAACGTTATTACTACCTCCTTGGGGTATTACAAGTTGCCACCGATCAAGTTGATGAAGCAATCTTTAATTTTGAATTGATCCTAACGCAATTCTCAACGATGAGTGCTAATATTTACTGGGCGCTGACGACGGTTGGAATGGCAATGGCTTATGAAAAGCGCGGTAATGAAGAGCGAGCTCTTAAGTTCCTACAACGAGCGGTTACGTTGATTGACGAAAAACAATTAACTGGTGGCAAGCGGCAATGGATTATTATTTATCGGAATATTGCTGACCTTTACCTTAAGTTGAAGCAACCAAACGAAGCAATTAAGATTGCTAACCGAGGAATTAATATTTGCCGGGAAGACCTTTCAATGTTCTTGCTTAGTGACTATTACCAAGTAATCGCTAAATCCAAAGTAATGTTAGAAGATCATCAAGCAGCAATTGAAAACTACGAAATTGCTAAGAGTTTGCTTTTAATCAATGATCAAACCGAAAATGCAGAAGCATTGGAAAATGAAATTGACCAATTGAAGTAAATTTAGTTAAAGCGAAAAAGGGGTCTACAATATTTGGTACTGATAGGAGTAAAATCCTAGCAGTACCAATTTTTTTGATTTAGGGGATTTTATGTA
>NZ_JACJJQ010000050.1 GCF_016900115.1 Limosilactobacillus alvi | reverse complement strand
GAGGATTAACCCTCTTCTTTAATATATCACTTTTTCCTGATTTTTAAATTCTTATTTAGATCAGGTTTGTTTAGTGTACGCTAATTTTCGATAACTTTTCGCTTGACTAATCGTAGGAAAGAGGGTGGGAAGAAACTCAAGTTTCTTCCCACCCTCTTTGTCATCTCCGAATGTTACTCAGTAACTAAGGTCAAAAAGCACGGCCTTAGCGGATAAGTGCGAACGAAAGGCCGATTCTAATGAATCAACCTTCGTCCTTCTTATCCCAACCAGGCCGTCAAGGAGCTTTTTTCCCAACCTCTCCTTGTCATCTCCGCATGTTATCAGAAAGCTCAACTTATTATTTAACTGATAAAATCTTAACCTTCATCGTCCCTGACGGAATTTCAACTTCGACTTCTTCACCAACTTTATGACCCAAAAGACCTTTTGCCATTGGTGATTCGTTTGAAATTTTTCCATTCATCGGATCAGATTCTGATTCCCCAACAATCGTGTAAGTTTCAGGTTCCTCGTCAGGTAATTCTTGGAAAGTAATTTCCCGACCCATTGAGACTTCATCCTTGTCAACCGCATCATTATCAATAATGACCGCATATTGAAGCATGGTTTCAATTTGGCTAATCCGCCCTTCAACGAAGGCTTGTTCATCCTTTGCAGACTCGTATTCAGAGTTTTCAGAAAGGTCCCCATAACTCCGAGCGATTTTAATCCGGTTAATAACTTCTGGCCGCCGCTTTAAGCGAAGGTCTTCTAATTCTTGTTCGAGCTTATGCTTTCCCTCTTCCGTCATCGGGAAGCTCTTTTCTTCTGCCATTTTCTCAACATCCTTTCATCTAAATTATACTGTGAAACATTATCACGTTAGTAACTAGATTGCAACTTTATATTTTTATTTGATCGTCAAATGCCCTCGCTTAGCTAAAACATCGCGCACCTTAGTGGTTAAAATATCGATGGCGACATGGTTTTGACCACCTTCGGGAACAATGATATCAGCATAACGTTTCGTCGGTTCGATAAATTGGTGATACATTGGCTTAACCGTCTTTAAGTATTGGGAAATAATTGAATCCAACGTCCGACCACGTTCCTTCATATCCCGTTGAATTCGCCGCAAAATCCGAATATCATCATCGGCGTCAACATATACCTTGATATCCATCAAGTCCCGTAAGCGTTCATCATCAAGAATCAAAATTCCTTCCAAAATAATGACATCTTGGGGTTCAACATGAACTGTCTTAGCTGACCGCGTGTACTCTTTGTAGTCATAGACCGGCATTTCAATGGATTGATTATGCCGTAATGCATCCAACTGTTGAATCAACAAGTCAGTGTCAAAGGCAAGTGGATGGTCATAATTAACCGCTTTCCGTTCTTCCATTGTCATCATAGCCTGGTCATTGTAGTAAGTATCTTGATTGATAATTTGAATTGATTGGCCCTTCAAGTTATCATAAATTGCTTGTGAAACCGTGGTCTTACCGCTTCCAGAACCACCAGTCACCCCAATTACAATTGGCCGCTTATCATTGTCCATTATTTTCCTCTCATTCTATCTACTAACGAATTTCAGCATTAAGTGTTGCTTGTAAGTAATTAACAACCTTATCGAACGCCGCATTAACTTCTTCTTCTTTCAAAGTTGTATCATTAGCTTGATAAGTTAAGGTATAGGCTAATGACTTCTTGTTACCGGGTAAGTGGATCCCATGGTAAACATCAAAGAGGCGAACGTCCTTTAAGAAGGCGCCCCCCTTCCTCATAATTGCATCTACAATTTCTTGGTTGGTAATTTTTTGATCAACTAAGAGCGCAATGTCCCGCGTTACGGCTGGGTACTTACTAATGTGGACATAGTGCTTATCTCGCTTATCGGCGCTAAGCACAGCTTCCAAATTAAGCTCAAAGACGTAAGTTTCCGGAATCTTATATTTCTTAGCAAGACTTGGGTGAACTTGGCCAACAAATCCAATTACCTTACCATCGAGAAGGATCTTTGCCGTCCGACCAGGATGGAGTTCCGGCCGTGTTTTATCAGCAACGTATTCAACCTTACCAGCAACTGCCATGTTAGCAAGGTAAGTGTCAACAATCCCTTTAATCACGAAGAAATCAACTGGAGTACCCTTAACTGCCCAATTTGGCGCGGTCATTGAACCCGTGACTGCCCCGGCAACGTGTTCTTCTTCCTTTGGCCGTTCGTTTCCATCTGGTAAGAAGACCCGGCCTTGTTCATAAAGGGCAACATCTTCAACCTTCCGCGCGTGATTGTAAGCAATATCAAGTAATAGTCCACTTACAATACTCATCCGGGTAGCAACGTGATCAGAACTCATTGGGTAATCTAGCATCATTGGTTCAGTTGGCTGAGGTTCAACTTCAAACCGCTTAGCTTGTTCAACTGTCGTTAATGAATACGAAATTGCTTGCGTTAAGCCAAGTCCTTCAAGCACATGCCGACTTGCCCGTAAACGTGTTTGCCGTTCATTTAACCCTCCGGCAGTCCGCGTCATTGATGGTAAGGTTGAAGGAATTTGATCGTAACCATATAACCGTGCGATTTCTTCATACAGGTCAGCTGGTAATTCAATATCCCAACGCCGAGCTGGAACATTGACCTCTAATTGGTCTTGATCAAGGGAACGTACTTCAAAATCAAGGCGAACAAAGATTGATTCAATGTTGGCCATTGATAACGCTGTTCCTAAGACATGGTTAACCCGCTTAACTGAAATCACAATCTTTCGATCCTGCACAACGGGCTTAGCAGCTACGATTCTGCCACTCACAACAGACCCCTCAGCTAATTGATTTAACCAGTATGCCGCTTCGTCTAAGGCTTGACTAACGGTTTCCGGATTAATCCCCCGTTCAAAACGCATTGAAGATTCAGAGTGTAAATCCAACCGCCGCGCCTGTTTCCGGACCATCACCGGATCAAAGATCCCTGCTTCTAAGGCAATTGATGTGGTTTGATCATCAACCATTGTAGATTCACCACCCATGGTACCAGCAAGGGCAACGGCTTGATTAGCACTAGAAATGACGATGTCATGGGCCTTTAATTCCCGCGTCTCCCCGTCTAAAGTAACCAATCGTTCACCATCCTTGGCATGTCGAACGGTTAATTGATGATCTGGTAATTTGTTGTAGTCGAAGGCATGGAGGGGTTGGCCATACTTAAGTAAAATGTAATTAGTAATGTCAACCACGTTATTAATTGGCCGAATTCCTGCATTCCAAAGTTTAATTTGAAGCCACATTGGACTTTCAGCAACGTGTAAATTCTTAATTAGCCGCATTTCATAGGCAGGGGCAATCGCGGTATCATCAATTTTAACTGCTAATTGGCCTTCAATTTTTTCAGTAGTATCCTCTTCAACTTGGTGAGTTTTAAAGCCATTCGGTAAGTCATAAATTGCAGCGAGATCATTAACGTTTCCGAAGATACTTAGCATATCTCCCCGGTTAGGTGTTAAATCAGTATCGATAATGGTGTCATCCATTCCTAAGTATGGGTAAACATCATCACCCGGTTTAGCATCGTCAGGTAAAAACCAAATTCCCGCTTCATAAGCCTTTGGCGCAATTTTTTCCGAAAAGCCGATTTCTTGCAAGGCACAAAGCATCCCGTTTGATTCAATCCCGCGAATCTTTCCCCGTTTAATTTTAACGTTATCCTTAATCCGGGCCCCAACTAAGGCAACAATTACCTTTTTCCCCGCTTGAACATTTGGTGCTCCACAAACAATTTGTAAAGTTTCATCATCACTAACCTTAACTTGACAAACATTCAAATGATCAGAATCCGGATGGGGTTCAAGGGAAACAATTTCCCCCACAACAAGCTTTTTTAAACCATCCATTGGTGAGTAAACATCGTTAATATCAACCGAAGTTCGGGCCAGCTTTTCCGCTAAGTCTGCTGGTTTAATATGCTTTTCTTGCAGCGGTAAGTATTGATTTAACCATTGATATGATACTTTCATTTCTTTATCCTTTCTGGTTGAATTGGTTTAAGAAACGGACGTCATTTTGGTAGAAATCCCGAATATCTTCAACCCCGTACTTAATCATCGCAAATCGGTCTGGACCAAGCCCAAAGGCAAAGCCACCATATTTATCTGGATCAACTCCGGACATCTTAAGGACGTTTGGATGAACCATCCCAGCACCGAGAACCTCAATCCAACCAGTGTGCTTACAAATGGCACAACCCTTCCCAAGGCAGTTGAAACAAGTAATATCAGCTTCCACTGATGGTTCTGTGAATGGAAAGTAACTTGGCCGTAGCCGAACTTCTAATTGATCACCAAAAAGGGTCTTAGCAACAACTTCCAAAGTTCCCTTTAGGTCAGCCATCGTAACGTGTTCCCCCAAAACCAGTCCTTCAACTTGGTGGAATTGATGAGAGTGAGTGGCGTCATCGGTATCCCGCCGGTAAACTTTTCCTGGCGAAATCATCTTCAAAGGTCCCTTTGAAAAGTCATGCTTTTCCATCATCCGAGCCTGCATTGGTGAAGTTTGCGTTCGCATCAAAACGGATGGAGTGACATAGAAAGTATCCTGCATATCCCGGGCCGGATGATCCTTTGGGAGGTTCAAACGTTCAAAGTTATATTCCTCTTGTTCAACCTCATCTCCAACGGCGACTTCATAACCCATCCCAACAAACAAGTCTACTAATTGGTCAATAATTTGTTGGATCACATGTGGTTGGCCTTGAATAACTGGCTTCCCTGGTAAGGTGACATCAATGGCTTCTTTTGCTAATTTTTCGTTGAGCTGAGCAGCCGTTAATTCAGCCTTCTTGACTTCAATGGCCTTTGTTAATTCATCCCGAATCTCATTAGCAAATTTCCCCACCTTTGGCCGTTCTTCTTTACTGAGGTCTTTCATCCCCCGCAAAACAGCGGTTAGTGGTCCTTTCTTTCCAAGCATCTTAACCCGAATGTCATTAACTTTACTTAGTTCTTCGGTTTCGTTAATTTCTTGGATCCCTTGTTGGCGTAATTCTTCCAGCTTTTCTCTTAAGCCCATAATTTCCTCCTTTTAGGGTAGCAAAAAACCTCGTCCGGCAAGGGACGAGGTTTCGCGGTACCACCCTAGTTTATAGCAATGCTATACACTCAATGATTGATAACGGTAATCAACCGAGGATGATCCCAACTCCAGAAATGAAATTCACTCCATAAGCAGCACTCCACTTTCAGTCACTGGTGAAGTTTCCCTGAACAACTGTAGAAGTTACTAGTTTCCTTCAACGTCTTTAATTTACTGGTCAATATTCTAACTAATCTTTTCCATTTGGTCAAGAGCTTCATCACACCATTTATCTGACCAATGATGAACAGCGGCCATTACCGGTGATAATTCTTTTCCCCGCTGGGTCAAGGCATATTCAATCCGGCTTCCCCCCTTGTATGTCCGGCGTTCAACAATTCCTTCTTGTTCCAATTCCCTTAACCGTTCACAAAGGACTCGATCTGAGCACTTTTGAATGTGACCAGCTAAATCCTTAAAACGTTGGGTTTTCTCGTGAAGCAAGACTTCGATAATCATCCCGTTCCATTTCTTCCCTAAGATTGAAAAAGTCTTCGTAAACTTTGGACAAAGACTAAAATCATCTTCTGTAGTCATAACAGTCTTTAACATTTTCCGCTCCTCCCTTTTTAATTTATCTTCGCTAGGCGATATTTTTTCATCCGTTGGTGAAGTTTCTTTTTTAGTGGGCTGAAAAATTCATGTTCAGCCTCGTAATCATCAACTAAAGAAACAATCAGACTTTCAGCATACTTTGGAACTGCCAAAGTGGCTCCAAACATGTGCTTTAAAATGATATCCCTTTCCTTTGAATTAAGCCGTGTTAGCTTTTCGGCATTTCGTAATGCTACCCGAGGGTGAATAAAAGCATGAGTGCCTAAATCAAATTTAGTTGTACGCCAATCATAATAAAACAGGTCGTGCAATAACCCGGCGCGAGCCGTACTAACGTAATCTAAGTGAAGCCGCTTGGCGATTCGGTAACTATCATAAGAAACCGCAATCGAATGTTGCAAGCGGTCGGAGTGGTGGTGTTGCGTATAATCCGCTAACTTTTGCACTGCTGGTTGTCGAAGTAAATCTGCAACAAGGGCCACATATTCCTTATCGTTGCGCCATTCATTCCTTGCTTTCATGCACTAGACTGCCCCTTTTCTATTTAGTTATTGTTTATTTTACACGATTTAAGTAAAAAAATAAAACCAGATTGCTTATTTTTAGTTAGTCTTAATTTTTACTCATTCAGGGCTTGTTGATTTAATTCAAACATCAAAATCCCGGCTGAAATAGCAACGTTAAGGGATTCTGCTTCCCCTTTCATTGGGATATACAAATTAGCGGTCGTTTGGGCTAACAATTCTTCCGCCATCCCATGACCCTCATTTCCCATTATTAAAGCAAAATTTCGACCTGAATTAACGGTGCGGAAACTCTTTGCCTTCGGGTTTAACTGAGTCCCATAAACAGGAATTTTTTGTGCCTTAAAGTCTTGAATCCACTTAGTCAAATCGCCAGTATACAGCTTTAAGTGGAACTGACTTCCTTGCATGGAACGAACCACTTTAGGATTAAACAAGTCAGCTGATTTGTGGCTCACAATTACCCCGGCAAAACCAGCTGCATCAGCTGTTCGCACCATTGTTCCAACATTTCCGGGATCTTGAACCCGGTCTAACATTAACCAAGCCCCTTTCAGATCGACTTGGCCATTAAACCGTTGGTCGGGCAATTCCGCAACAGCGGCAATTCCTTGGGGAGTCACTGTATCCATCACGTGTTTTAAGATCATGGGGGTTACCTCATAGACCTGATCAAAGCGTGATACAATATCTTCATGAGTGGCTAGTTCTTCAGCTGTACCAATTAGTTCAGTTAAATGAATATCACTTTTTAATGCCTCTTCAACTAAATGCCAACCATCTAATAAGTAAGCATTAAATTTTTCCCGTCCCCGTTTGGTAGCTAGTTTTTTCCAATTCTTAACATGTTGATTTTTAATTGATGTTAGTTGTTCGCGCATATTATCACCTCAAGACCAATATTATACCATTTTTAAGGAGGAGTTTTGATGTTAAATTACTTGATCTTAGTATCTGGAAGGGTTCAGGGCGTTGGTTTTCGCTATTTCACTTGGCAACTCGCTAAGGACGCCGGCTTAATGGGAACAGTCAGAAATCTTGATGATGGTCGGGTTGAAATTGTTGCTCAAGGACCTGCAAAGGTTCTACGCCAATTTCTCTTTGCCATTAAAGCTGGTCCTAGCCCATATGCCAAGGTTACCAAAGTTCAAGTTAAGGAACAAAATTTAGCTGACTTTTCAAGTTTTGAAATTACGAATTAGCTGTCTAGGTGGTATTTTGGCTAAAAATCGAGTATCATTATTTTTTAGTGACACAAAATAAAATAAAGGATGAAAAAAGTCAATGAAAAAATTAAAGCGCGGTGGGATTCTATTATCCCTAGCTAGCTTATTAGTTTTACTTTCCGGTTGTGTGCGAGTCAAAAACGGTAAGCCCTATGGAATGATTTACGATTACCTTGCAAAACCAATGCAACACTTTATGGAATTTATTGCTCAATATATGGGTGGTAGTTATGGGTGGTCAATCGTCGTGATCGTAATCATCGTTCGAATGATTTTGTTACCCGTTATGATGAGTCAAATGAAGAAATCGACCTTGATGCAAGAACGGATGGCGATGGTTCAACCACAAATGCGGGCCTTGCAAGCCCGCCAAAAGAAAGCTAAAACCCAAGAAGAACAAGCTGCGATTGCTCAAGAGATGATGTCTTTTTACAAGGATAACAACATCTCTATGACTGGGGGAATTGGTTGTTTACCATTGTTAATCCAATTACCAATCTTTACCGCCTTGTACAATGCAATCAGGTATTCCCCCGAACTCTCCAGTGCAACCTTTATGGGTATTCCACTTGGAAAACCAAGTATCATTTTAGCGGTTCTTTCCTTCCTGGCTTACCTGGTTCAATCCTGGGTTTCAATGCTTGGGGTAGCAGAAGAACAAAAGAAACAAATGCGAGCGATGTTATTAATGAGCCCCATCATGATTGGAGGAATTTGTTTAACCTCCTCCGCTGGACTTGGGGTCTACTTCTTCATTGGGGGCCTCTTTGCAATCTTACAAACCATCTTAATTAACGCTTATCGGCCACGTTTGCGGAAACAAATCAAGCTTGAAATGGCTAATAAGCCTAAGAAGCCTGCTAAACCAATCATTGAAGCAAAACCAGTTACCGAAGAAAAGCCAACGGCCGCCATCGAAGCCTTAAAGCAAACTAAACCATCTCAAAATAAAAGACCACGAAATGCTGGTAAGCAACATCACAAATCACAAAATTGATCATGTTAATTTTTAAGGAGCTGAGAGAAACTTTCTTTTCGGCCCCTTTTGTTTCATCTGGAGGAAAAAATGATTAAACCAATTAACAAAAATCTCCAAAGTCTAAAAGTTAAGAGTCAACCTGCCAGTATAGATGATCGTCAAGTAGCTCAAGATTTACTTGATACTTTAGAAGCTCATCAAGTCGAATGTGTTGGCATGGCCGCTAACATGATTGGAATGCATAAACGGATCATCGCCGTTTCCCTTGGTCCAATTAATATTGCCATGTTAAATCCCGAAATTACGCAAAAAAGCCAGCCTTATCAAACTGAAGAGGGCTGTTTAAGCTTAACTGGTAAGCGTTCAACTACTCGATATCAAAAGATCACCGTCCATTACATTGATCTGACTGGTGAATCCCAAAGTTTAAATTTAACTAACTTCGCTGCTGAAATTGTTCAACACGAAATCGACCACTGTAATGGAATCATTATTTAAACCAAAAAAGCGAGTAAGAAAGTTGGAAAATTTTTCTCCCCTTTCTTACTCGCTTTTATTTTTCACGTTCTTGGTTTTTCTCAGCATTATTATTTTTGACATCAACAATTGGCAACGTCAAACGGAACAACGATCCTGATCCTAGCTGACTCTCAACGGTGATCGTTCCGTGGTAACCTTCAATTAACCGTTTGGCAATCGCAAGTCCAAGGCCGTTTCCACCTTTCTTCCGACTCCGCGCTTTGTCTACCCGATAGAAGCGATCAAAGACCTTCGATAATTCTTCTGGTGATATCCCCTCTCCAAAATCTTGGACACCAATTTCAACTGCTCGTAAATTTCGGGACAAGGAAAGGTGAATTTTCTTTCTCTCGCCAGAGTATTTTACGGCATTGTCACACAAAATAATCAATATCTGTTCAAGATGATCCCGGTAAATTTTTACAACTTCATCATGACGCAAATCATCATCTAACATAAATTCAAAGTCCGGATGGATCATCTTAAAATTGTTGTAAACTTGATGAACCACATCGCGAACCGGGGTTGTAGCATCCCGGAAATTAAGTTCAACTTGCTCAGCCCTAGAAAGATCTAGCATTTCTTGAACCAAACTATTCATCCGTTTGGTTTCCGCAATCACAGCGGGGATGGACTCTTCCAAAACTTGTGGATCATCTTTTCCCCACCGCTGTAACATTTGCATGTGGCCTTGAATAATTGCCACCGGCGTCCGTAATTCATGAGAAACATCTCCCACAAATTGTGATTGCTGGTCAATATAACGTTGCATCCGGTCTAACATTGCATTAAAAATCTGACTTAACTCTGCTAACTCATCATTGCGATTTAGTTCAGGAACTCGTTGATTCTTGGTAGGATCATCCCGAATTGCAACGATCGTCGATTGAATATCATCAAGTGGTCGTAAAATCAAGTAGGACAAACCATAACCCAACAAACCACTTGCGATCACAACCAAAGTAAGCGCCAAAATACTAATTAGTAATAGTCGGTTATATCTTTGATAATAATTAGTAAGATGATTTTCAATCTGTAAATAACCAACTACTTTCTTAGTTGATTTGCTATAGATGGGCGCCCGGCCAAGTAAAATCTTGTGTTTTTTACCAGAAACTAGCTGAATTTGACTAGTTTTAACTTTTGCCGGTGCCCGGTAAAGAGTTCCAGTAGAAAAAACCAAATGATTTTGGCGATTATAAATTGCAACTTCAGTTCGAGGATTGATAATCTCTTGAATAATTGGTCCTTGATAACTTTGCCGTACTTGATTTACCGTTTGAGATTTAATTCGTTTCTGTAGCAAGTGATTGATCTGTTGAGTAGTAATGTCATCACGATTTGTCGCACCCAGTTGGTGGCTAGTGGTAACCAAACTGTCATTTAAACTTTTCCGTTCCTGGTTTAATAAATCCTGGGTAAAACTACTAAATAAAGCGGTAACCACAATTAACGAAATCAACAAAGACCCGATTGCTGTTCCAAGCGCCCATTTAACTTTAAGCGAAACAAACCTCGGCTTTGCCTGCTCTTTTTCCATATTAAGCCCCACTTACGAGCGAATTACATAACCAGTTCCCCGAACTGTTTGGATATAGCTCTTTTCACCAGGGCGGTCAATCTTATTTCTAAGATAACGAACATAAACGTCAACTACGTTAGTTTCAACTTTTGCGTCGTAGCCCCAAACCTTACTTAACAGTTCTTTCCGTGACATTACAACATTTATATTTTCCATTAAAATTAATAATAGTTCATATTCCCGCTTGGTAAGGTTAATAACTTCATCGCCCCGCCGAACTACTCGATTTTCCTTTTCGATCGTTAAATCTTTGTAGTTAACTGTCGTTTGGTGACCACCATTTGCTCCGCCTTCAATATTGATTCGCCGTAGCAAGGCCCGTACCCGGGCAAGTAATTCTTCAATTGCAAATGGCTTAACAATGTAATCATCAGCTCCATGATCTAGCCCAGAAACCCGATCAATAACTGAATCTCGAGCCGTCATAATGATAATCGGTGTGTCCTTGACTTCACGGACCCGCCGAGCAACTTCAATCCCGTTTAATTCAGGAAGCATGAGGTCCAACAAAATGACATCAAAGTCTTGATTTAAAGCTGCTTCTAGCCCTGTTCGACCATCTAACTCAACATCGGTTTCATAACCATCATGCTTTAATTCTAGTTCAACAAACCGAGCAAGGTTTTCTTCATCTTCAATAATCAAAATCCGACTCATTTTTTCACCTTCACAAATCTAAAAATTTTTGACAATCCTATAATTATTCTATCATAAGTTATTAATTTTCCCTAGCAGTTGTCAAGAGTTTCTTAATATGGCTCTTCGTCAACTGGTACTGATAGAATTTTTAAGGCTAAATTGGTCTAGTTTAGGCTGCCCAACGTGGGTGGCCT
>NZ_JACJJQ010000004.1 GCF_016900115.1 Limosilactobacillus alvi | reverse complement strand
TCATTTCCTATACTCGAACTCGTAGTCCCACAACCTGAAAATCAAAATATCAAAGCAAAGATAGCGGAGGTCATTTTGTGATACGGACTCGCAGTCCCTGAGGCTATGGACGACCTTAGCTCTATCTTTAGGGTAATAAAAAAGTCCAGGATGGTAAAATTCATCCTGAACTAATCTTAGGTTGTTTGTCATCTCGTTGTTTTCAGGAAAACGGCTTTCCCTTATAATAATGAAGATATATAAAGGGAGGATTAACATGGAAGCGTGGCAAAGTGATGAGTTTCAAGCAGCGATTGTTAATGGCTTAGTTGACCAAAAATTAGGGCAGGCTAGTTTAAACTTTGGCCCGACATTGTTGGATAATCAAACGAGCCCAACTTGGGTCACCTTGCGTCATGAACTTTTAACTTGTCACCATTTTCGGTTTGCAGTGGCCTTCATTACTGATGCTATGGTTTCTAATCTGAAACCCATAATCCGGGAATTATCAGGTAAGGGAATTAAGGGCGAGATCCTGACTGCTACTTATTTAAACTTTAACCAGCCCAAGGTTTTTCAAGAATTAATGAAGTTACCGAATGTGACCGTCAAAATTGCGAGTGGGGATGGTTTTCACCAAAAGGGGTATTGGTTTGACCATGGTGATTATGCAACCCTCCTGGTCGGAAGCGCCAACTTAACGGCAAATGCGATGCTTGGACGAAACCAAGAATTAACCCTCCGACTTGATTCGCGAACGCAAGGAAGCTTTACTAATCAGTTTACCACGGCTTTTCAACACTTTTGGGAATCGGCCATCCCACTAACGGCAACTTGGTTAGCAGATTATGCGGCTCACTACCAACCACTTAGTGTCCCGAAGCCAAACTCAGTCGCCAAGCCAGTGATCCACCTCAATTCGATGCAAAAACAGGCCACAACTGAAATCGAAAAGCTTCGGCAAGCTGGTCAACCCCGGGCACTTGTGATTTCGGCAACGGGGACGGGAAAAACATACTTAGCTGCCTTTGCGGTCCAAGCAGCCCGGCCCCACCGCCTCCTTTTTGTTGCCCACCGGGAACAAATTCTCCAAAAAGCCAAGGCCAGTTTCCAGACCATTTTAGGTGGCCCAGCTAGTGATTACGGCCTTTACACGGGGCGTGAACATCAAATCGGGGCCAAATACCTCTTTGCGACTGTCCAAGCCTTGAGCCGGAACCTCGCAAATTTTGCTCCGACCGCCTTTGACTACCTAATCATTGATGAAGTTCATCACGCCGGGGCAGCAACTTACCAAACCTTAATGGATTATTTTCATCCGCAATTTTGTTTGGGGTTGACGGCGACGCCTGAGCGAACGGATGACACCAGTATCTTCGAACTCTTCAATTATCAAGTTGCCTACGAAATTCGTCTGCAAGCGGCCTTGGAAGCGGAGATGTTAGTCCCCTTCCACTACGTTGGGATTGCTGACTATCATTTTAAAGTCGCTAAGGATAATCAGCGGGTTATGAAGTACTTGGAACGTTTTAGTGACGGGGGTCATCATCAAGCGGATGTCCAGGCGGTCAAACTCTTAACGTCAGACGAACGGGTGGCTTACCTACTTGAGCAAACCGCATACTATGGTTATGCCGGGGAACAACTCCACGGCTTAATTTTTTGTGCCAGTGTACTTGAAGCGAACGAACTAGCCCAGGCGCTCAATCGCCATGGGCATCCAGCAGCAGCCCTAAGTGGGGAGGATTCAATTGCTCACCGCCAGCAATTGGTGGCCCAATTAACGGCGGGACAAGTGGAATATTTAGTGACGGTTGATATTTTTAATGAAGGAATTGATATCCCCTGTGTTAATCAGGTGGTTTTTTTGCGAAATACTAGCTCACCAATTGTCTATCAGCAACAACTCGGCCGTGGTCTGCGTAAGTTCCCAGGGAAGGATTATCTAATGGTCCTTGATTTTATTGGTAACTTTAAGCATAACTACCTCCTGCCCTTAGTCTTGACCGGGGATACAAGTGGCAATCTCGATGCTACCCGGACAACGATTAACGGCCAAACTTTAATTGGTCAGTCAACAATTAACTTTGAACCGGTGGCCAAATCGCGGGTTTTGGCGGCCTTAAACCAGGTCCATTTAACGGCTTTAAGCCGGCTGCGCCCCCAATACCGCGCTTTAAAGCAACGACTGGGCCAGATCCCATCGTTAATGGACTTTGTACGTTTTCAAGTGGCCGATCCATTGGTGATTTCAACCAGCGGGCCCGTGAAAAACTATCCCCAATTTTTGATAAAAATGGGTGAGACAATTGAACTTTCCGATTACCAGGATCGGGTCCTTACCTTTATTACGGCTGAACTTTTAAATGGCAAGCGCCGACAGGAATTATTGTTACTGCAAGCACTCCTACAAACCAACCAGGTGAGTGATCAACAATACCAAGCAATTTTAGCGAACGCTCATTGTTTACGGGATGAATTTACTTTACGTTCCGTGCGCAAAGTATTAGCCTTAACCTACTTTGCTTTGCGGGCCCGACCAACGCGGACAGATTATGGGGAGTTGCCGATTGTAACTTATCAAAATGGGAGTTATTACTGGGGAGACCAGGTAAGAAGGGAACTTCAAAAGCCGCAATTCAAAGCCTGGGTGACCGATTTAGTAGCCGTTGGTTTAGCCCTTGCCCAAGCTTACTTACCAGATCAAGCCTTTACTCCGGGTAAAAAATATACCCGGAAAGATGCGGTACGCTTGATTAATAACCCGAAGAATCTGAATGCTCAAATAGTCAGTGGTTACTACTTTACCAATGAAGCTAGTGGCCTCCATGAGGGAATCTTTTTTGTTTCCTATCATAAACGGCGCGGGATCCGCAAGGAAATTGACTACCAAAACGAATTTCTCGGTCACCAGGCGTTACGCTTTTTCCTAAACGGGAAGGATATCAGACCAGGGGCGAAGAATGTCCAACGCCTAATAAGTGGACGGGATCGCCTCCACCTCTTTGTGCAGCGATCCAACGCCACTGATCAGAAGAACTACTACTATTTAGGAACCTGTCACTACCAAACGGGAAGTTTGCAGAAGGTGACCTATGACAACCTTACCCGTTTAGCCATTAATCTGGAGTTTGATCGGCCAGTTAGTGATTATCTGTTGCAATTATTAATGGAGGATGACGATGATTAAAGATTGGTTGGATTTACTTTTAGGGGGTGGGGGGTTAATCTGCTTGATGATTTTGATTGCCAAATCACCAACCTTTGAAGTGTATGATGCACAACTTCACCAAAAGTTAGTCCGCAAAAACCAAAATTCCTTCTGGCGCTTTGTTGCTTGGATCAACCAGCCAATTTTAATGGTTGGCTGGTGTTTTTTATTAGCATTTATTCAATTAGTGACAAATGGTTGGGGGAAGTTTTGTTGGGTTTTGGCCGGGCTCGGCTTTGCTAACGTGATCGGAATTATCATTAAAAACACCCTCCGCCGGGAACGCCCTAGAGGCCACCTAGCTCATGATGATGACTTTAGCTTTCCTAGTGGCCACGTTTTGGGGACAACGGTGATGGCTTTGATGCTTTGGCAACTTTATGGCTCGACACTTTGGTTAGCATTGACGTTAGTGATTTGGTGGAGCTTAGTTGCGCTTTGTCGCTTAACCCTACGGGCGCATTATCCTAGTGATGTTTTAGGTGCAACCTTACTAGCGATTAGTTGGTTGGGGGCTTTAAACCTAATTGTGGCTTTAATCTGGGGATGATTACGATTATAATGAAAAGAAACTAAGGGATAAAAGAGGTAAATTATGGACGCACAATTAATCCAGTTTCATATCACACCCCAATTAGACGCAGAAGAAAATGCCGGCTTACAATTGGGTGAAAATAGTGGCTTTAATCTTGAGTTTGTGGCTCTCAAAAAGTATGTGGCCGAAGATATGAAGGGGGTGCCCGTCTTTCGGCGAGAATACCGCCGGAAGTTAGCCCATGTGGTAGATCAATTTAACGAGTACTTCCAATGGCATGCCGATAAGGCTTCCAAGATGAAGCACTTCCGGGATAGCTTTGGGAAAATGGAGGATCTTAGCGACTCCGTAAAGTATTTGGTCAGCCTCTTAAAAAGCGAATTCATTGTTGCGGGTGAATTAGAATTAACCGAGGTGCGATTGACAGGAGAATTTTCCGTTTATGCATCTGGTAATGATAGTGAATTAAAACAACACGCGATGGAAGTAAAGGATGCCTCAATTGCACATTTTGTAACTAAACAGCAGGCACCAACGACCTCGATTTTACAAAATGAAAAGTTTGATGATTAATTGTTGTAAACCGATTAACAAATTAATAAAACTTTGTAAAAAAGCCCCTACAAAGTGTTTAATTCTAGTACAATGTATGAGTTGTCTAAAATTGAGTTGTGGGGGTTTTTATGATTTGGAAATTCTTTAAAACAAAGTGGCAAAGCGGAATCGCCAGCTTTTGTAGCTTGATTTTGCTGTTCGGCCTAGTAGTGGCACCACTCCGGGTGCAAGCCGCCAGTAAACCAATTAATGCGAAAGCCGCGGTAATGATTGACCAAAAGACGGGGCAAGTACTGTATGCCCAAAATGCCGAAAAATTATTGCCGGTGGCTTCAGTTACGAAGATTTTAACCCTACTAGTAATCGAGGATGATATTGCTCATCATCGCTTAAGTTGGGATCAAAAAATCAAAATTGACCACCAAGTAGCTAAGCTTTCTAATGACTGGCGCTTTTCCAATGTGGAGTTAGATGAAGGCCAATCATACACCGTGAAGGCTTTGGTTGAATCAATGATGATTGTTTCCGCAGACGGGAGTGCCGAAGCGTTGGCTCTGGCATCCGCTGGGAGCACCAAAGCTTTTAATCACAAGATGCAAAAAATGGCGCAAAAAGCTGGGGTTACCGATGCCAAAATTTACAATATGATTGGACTTTCTAATGGTGAATTAGGAAAATATGGGATTAAAGGCGTCAATAAAGATGCAGAAAATCTGTTTACTGCAACCGATATGGCAAAAATTTCCGCCTATCTCTTAAATCACTATCCAGATGTAACCAATCTTACTAAGCAAAAGTTTGTTACCTTTAAGATTGCCGAAGGCCGCGAATATCAAATGGTGAACATTAATGCCATGTTGCCCCAAAACGGAGTGGCTGCCAAAAATGGCGAAATTGATGGTTTGAAGACCGGGTTAACTGATAAGGCGGGAAACTGTTTTGTAGGTTCGGGGACCTTCAGTGGCCGCCGGGTAATTACGGTCGTCTTGCATGCCAATGGGCAGTTTAATAATCAATTCACCCAAACTCAAAAGATGATTGATATCGTACAAAATCGATCGCAGCCCGTTACGGTTAACAATATTAACCAGTTGAGTAAATCTGTAAGCCACATCAAGGTGGCCCACGGAAAGAATCAACATCAAGTAAGCGTTAAGCTTAAACCAACGGTGGTTTGGGTACCAAAGACGATGGTAAACCAAAAACATTGGCCAGCTAAGATTACGCTCCGGCAAAATATAGATAGTATCGCCCACCGTAAGGTCCGGGCTCCCGTTAAGCAAGGAGAACGGTTAGGGACGGTTGATTTGCAATTAAAGGGGATGCCAACCATGAAGCTTCCAATCTATGCCACGCAGAATGTTGCTAAGCGCGGGTTGTTTTAAAAAAGAAAAAGGGAAAAGCTTCTTGACGGCCTGGTTGGGATAAGAAGGACGAAGGTTGATTCATTAGAATCGACCTTTTTCTTTTTGATTAGCTAACACCTTGTAAAACAAAATTTTCTGGGAAAACTTTTAATTCTAAGAGGATTATGGCCGCTTTTCTTAGAAATCTTAACTGGTTTTCGAAACGAGATAAAGAAAATTAATTTTGTGAAGACTAAAAATGCCGACGATTCGGCATTTGAGTAAAGGGCAAAAAGTTAGGTGATAGCCAAAAGCAGAGTTGCTCATAATTTGCTTAGAATTGGTCATCTTTAACGTAAAATTCCTCATCAAAACATTATTGGATTATTATTGGTACTTTCCCCAAAAGCCTGTTACTATAGGGGTGTAGAAAAGATGAGGGTTCGAATGAGCCTACGAATTAAATAATAAAAGGAGTGTTCAATATGATGTCAACTATGAGTAACGTAATTGCAATTTTGGGGTTAGTAGCACTGATTATTGTTTCATTCTCGCACGGGATGCGGAACCGTTTAAGCTAATTATTAGCTTAACGGCCGGATTAAGCTAAATTAGTCGGTGAAAATTTACTTTGCTGATTTTCACCGGCTTTTTCTTTGCCTTATTAAACCATCTGAAGACCGGTTTATGAAGAACGTGGTTTCAAGCAAAGCTAGCCAGGTTTCTGATCATTCGTGAGCTGGCAGGATTGGGTTGAGCTGAAAGCGAGGTTGGGAAGTAACACGCGTTGCTTCCCAACCTCGCTTTTTAAATTAGATGTAAAAGGAGAATGTAAATTCCGGTCCCAGCAATTAAAGAAATGAAGGTTTGTCGCCATTTTAAGTGGATAATCACCGTGGCCAGCCCCGCCAAAATTTCAGGGAGACCATGGTTTGCGCCTAGCCAATTGACATCTTTGAAGCAATAGACAACCAACATGGCCATAATTGCGCCAGGAAGGAATTCACCTAGTTCCTGGATAAAACGAGGTGGGGTTTGACCTTCGCGTTTAAAGAGCCAGAAGGGAAGGATGCGGGTCAAAAGATTAGCGATTGCGGCTAGGAAGATGGTGATTAAACGTTGAACTAAAGTCATCGCGATTACCGCCTTTCTTTTTGATGATTAACAATCGCAAACTCGATCACTAAGAGGACCAAGGTAGCAAGCAAAAAATAGGTTTTACCAACTACTAGTAGGCAAAGGATAGTGATGATGAGCCCACTAACCGTACTGAGGTGGCTACTTTCGCGTTTGAATTGATCAAGACAAAGAACAATAAAAAGGGCGGTCATGACAAATTCTAGACCGGCAATTTTTAGAGCAAAGGCAGTCCCGAGCAAGCTACCACTTAAAGCGCCGATGATCCAGTAACAATAATCAAATAGGGAAATTAGGGTGTAGACCCTTTGACGATCAACCCCGGTCGGAACGTGGACGGTATAGTTAACAGCAAAAGTTTCATCCGACAAGGTATAGATTTGGAAAAAATGAGCTAGTCCATGCCCTTCATAACGATTGAGCATTGAGATACTATAAAAGAACTGGCGAAACCCCACTACAAAAGTGATCATTAAAACGGTGAGGGGATTAAAATGTTGGGTTAGCATGGTAGCAATAACAAACTCAACCGAACCACCATAAATGGTGGCAGCCATTAATGGAGGATACCACCAGGCAAAATCCAAGTTATGCATGTAGAGCCCATAACCAAGGCCTAAAATTAAGTAGCCAAACATTACCGGAATCGAGGCCCGGAAGGCTACTGCAGAAGCAGAACGTGGCATAATTAGTTCTCCATAATATTAAAATTTGATTAGATAATGGTTTGATTGTAATTGTTTGAAAAATAAAAAACAAGTGGGGAGCAGAGAATTTTCTTGATGATCTAAGCAAAACGAGGCGGATTGGAAAAAGCTTTGCTAAGTCCGGGATGCTTGACCATAGTTGCCGAATGATCTGCGGAAATGAAAGAGCGGCCAAGAAGAAACAAGCGTTTCTCCCTGGCCGCTCTGCTAGGCTCATTTAATGCTCAGCAAAGAAAGCTTCGGCTAGATTAAGAAGGCAACCGCAAATCTGACTAAAGTTGGCTTTAGCGTTTGCTTGCGCTCATCATCGTCAAATTTTTGGCGGCGACTTTTATTTCTCGCTTTCTAAAATTTTCAAAGCATCAGCCATTAGCTTTTTTTGGTCAGCTTCGGTGACTGGAAATTGAAGGTTAAGTTGCCTAATTCGCTTAACCATGATTTTGGCAACGATTAACCGACTGGTCCACTTATCATCAGCTGGGATAATGTACCAAGGATTTTCCTTACTTGAAGTTGCCCGAATGGCGTCTTGATAAGCCCTTTGGTAATCGTCCCAGTAACGGCGCTCTGCAATATCAGCTTTTTCAAATTTCCAGTTTTTTTCTGGTCGTTCGATCCGGGCCAAGAACCGTTGCTTTTGTTCCTCCTTAGAAATATGTAAGAAGAACTTCAAAATTACAAACCCGTTGTGTGTGAGGTAGGATTCGTAATTGTTAATATCGTGGTACCGTTGTTCAAATAACTCAGGGGTCACATCATCCAAGGTATCGATTCCTGGTAAATTTGCATTGACAATCAATTGGGGGTGAACCTTGGAAACTAGCACGTCTTCATAGTGAGACCGGTTCAGAATTCCAATTTCCCCCCGTTCAGGTAATTGATTAGTAATTCGCCAGAGAAAATCGTGGCTTAACTCAGTCGTTGAGGGCCGCTTAAAGTTAGCTACGCGTAAGCCCCCTGGATTAACTTGGGAAAAGACGTGACTGATCAAACTGTCTTTTCCGGCTGCATCCATGGCTTGTAAAACCACAATAATTCCGTAACGGCGGTCAGCGAAGAGTTTCCGTTGTTCCTGCTTGATTTTATCCATTGTGGTTGCTAATTCATTTTTGATCCCTTGACGATCCAGACCAGGATCAAAAGTGGTGGCTGCATTTTTGATTTTAAAATCCGCACCCGTGTTTTTAAATTGTTTTAAATCCATTGCGATGGCCTCCGCTTCAAGGTTAAACTAAACCTTATGAAATAATTAAGTGAGGAGAGATTTAGATGACAATTACGTCGTACGACTGGCAAAACGAGGCAACTATGCTTATACAAGCGATGGAAAAAGTTCCTGGCGTTTGGCTCGTCGAAAAACATCATTCTAACCATAGTGAGAGCATTTACCTCACTTTTGCGGTGGAGATGATGGTAAATACGATTCGGCTGGCTTTTCATCCAGCTTGGTATGGAAAAGTGGATACGATCGTCTTTTCTCAGTTTTCAAGTCGGCAAGCTCGTATCCGGGCGATGAAGCAATGTTTGCCCCGGCCTCATCACGGTATCGAAATTACATATCAAAAAATGGTGTTATTGGCCTTTGTTGCGAAAGCCAATGTTGGTCAAGGAGAACTATTACAAATCGCTGATGAAATCCGGTGGCAAAAGGCACTTGTGCCGGTTACCGTTACTCAGACCATTCATAGGTTAATTGCTGCTGGGATCCTCTGGATTAATCCCAAAGACCAACGAATTTTATTGACCCAAATTGGTCAGGCGATCTTAGCTCATTATGATGATTTTGCGGAAACGGATTATAAAAATCCGGTCTGGGATGAGAATCCACAAATTATGACCACAGCTGAATTATTCGTCCAACTTCTTACTTGAAGAATGATGATTTTGTTGATGAGAGTGGATAAAATTATCTTCTTGGGCAAAGAAGTTTAAGTAAGCAAAAAAATTTACCCGAAAACTTGCCTTGAACTTTTGCCAAATTGTTTGCCAGTGCATCTAAATCAACTCCTTTAATTTCTATTATACCGGTTTTAGAAAAACGTGAGTAGCAATTTAATGAGAACGCTTTAAACTGCAAAAGATTAGAAATTCTAATCAATTATTCAGGTAAGCATGTGGTAAAATATTTGGCGCTGACAGTTTTCAGAAAGGAGCCCTGAAATGAGAAAAACGGCGCGTGAAACACGTCAAAGCCGTCGTCAGTCACGTCGCTTCCAACAGTGGATAACTGGTGGATTTATTGGTGTTGCCCTCCTATTGGTTAGTTTAATTTCTTATACCAGTAAAAATCCTAACCAGGCGGCAAATTACCACCCCACGAAAGCAGTCACCAATCTTTTTTCAACGATGACTTTGGGTGATCAACTTCATAAAACATGGCGCCAACAGTTTAAAGCAACTGACGCTAACGTTGCGGTTGCAGTCTATTCTGCCAAGACCGGGCAGACCTACCGGGCAACCAATGCGCCAAAACATCAATTTTATACTGCTAGTACGGTCAAAGTGGCGATTTTAGCGGGGCTCTTGCAAAAAGAAAACGGTCAATTAAGCAGTCACGAAGATGAACTCGCAACCGCGATGATTGAAAATTCAAATAATGATGCCACAAATGAGTTATTTGAAAACTACATCGGGGGAAAGAGCGGGCTACAAAAGATATTCGATCATTTTGAAATGACTCATTCAATAGCTAGCAATTACTGGGGGCTAACAGTTACCACCCCAAGTGACCAGTTACGGTTGTTGAATAATATTTATTTTCATTCCGACCAATTATCGGCTAGTGAGCAAGCCTATATCCGTAATTTGATGGCGAATGTCGAAAGCGACCAACAGTGGGGGATTTCAGCTGGGAGCAGTAGCTATGGCCTAAAGAATGGTTGGCTGTCATATGGCAAACGAAAATGGATAATTAATAGTATCGGCTATATTAATGGCCCTGGTGATAATAACTACACCATCGCCGTTTATACCGATAATAATTCAAGTATGGCAACTGGGGAACAGGTGGTTGAAAAATTAGCTAAAGCAACTCGCCAAGTGATGGATCAAGCCAATCCTTAAATAAAAGACCAGCGGATCTTGGGGATTTTTTCTGAAAGCGGAGCACGAGCCTTTTGAGGGCAAAATTAAATCAACCAATTTTGTGCAATAAATTCTATTATTTGTCCAAAAAAGCGATTATTGTCGCATAGTTATCATATTATTAGCGCTGGCGAAAAATAAACATTATACTGTGGTTAATGGAAGGACTAGCCAACGAAGATGGGGGCATAAAAGATGTTATTGCGTCAACTAGACTATTTTATTAAAGTTGTGGATAACCAAAGTTTTACTAAGGCGGCGGACGCTGCTTTTATCTCCCAATCTGCGATTTCTCAACAGATTCGGGCGTTAGAGCAAGAGCTCGGAGTCAAATTATTGAAGCGCCATAACCGGAGTTTTTCGTTAACTAGTGCAGGTAATTATTTGTATCGACATGGCCCAGCGCTATTAGCCGCGGCTGACCAACTGAAGAAGGCCACGATTAATGTTGGTAAACATGAAGTTGGCGAGCTAACGATTGGTTATCCCAAAAATTATGATGGGGTTGAATTAGGCCGGGTGGTTGGCAGTTTTAGCCAACTGTTCCCCCAAATTCAGCTTAGTATTACGGCCGAAGATCATGTAGAAATGCTAAGAAAGCTACAAAATAAAGAACTTGATATTGCCTTTGTTGGCGATCGGCACGATCTGCCGGCAGAGTTTCATCAAGAATTACTTTCAAACGCGCGTTACTATATTGAAATCAGTAGTGAAAATCAAGTTGCTAACCAAATTTCGGTAACCTTAAATGACGTTGCTAATAAGCCATGTATTGTAGTTTGTTCCAAGGGGCAGGCGGCTGAAGAGGCTCGTTTTTATCGGGAAAAGTTAGGTGTTGATGGTGAATTTAAGTTTGTCGACAGTCTTGCGGAGGCCCAGATGTTGGTAGTAGCAAATCAGGGTTACCTTTTGGTAAATGAGGTTGGTCACTGGCAGCCAACCGGATCCTTGATTAACCGGGTTGCAGTAACTGAGGCAGATGGTCACATGATGGTTCAACCGTACTGTATTTTATGGCAAGAAGAGCAAATTAGCGCTGCTGTTGATGAATTTATTCAATTACTAATGAATCTTCTGCGGAATCCGGATTAGCGACCAGAGAAACTTTCGATAGCTTGGGTTTGTGTGTAATATTTAGAGATGAAAAAGAAAGGGTGGGAAGAAACTTGTATTTCTTCCCACCCTCTTTTTTTACTAAAATTCCTTATCCACGTTAATTATGGTAAACCATCATAATTGTGATAAAAATAAGTGCCCATCTTCCCAAAGGTATTTTTTAAATAATTAATTAACAAATGTTAGCGGTTCCAATATAATAGAAGAGGATTGTTATGTTGGTTTGGATTTTAGAAAAAGGAAGCGAAGCATATGACGCAAGTATATCTGTCAGCTAAATTACCGAAACTTGCTACTGACATGCTTGAAAGGGCCGGCTTATCTTACGATGTGTATGATGGGAAAGGCTTAATTACTAAGGAAGAATTATTGGCTCATGTAAATGACATTGAAGTCTTGATTACCCCGTTGTCCACGCCGGTTGATGCGGATGTAATTGCCGCAGCGAAGAACTTGAAGCTAATTGCTAACTTTGGGGCCGGCTTTAACAATATTGATGTTAAAGCTGCGCGGCAACGCGGGATTGATGTTACCAATACGCCATTGGTTTCCTCAACTTCAACAGCGGAAGTGGCCTGTGGGTTAATGCTTGCTCTTTCCCACCGAATCGTTGAAGGGGATAAACTTAACCGGACCAAGGGTTTTGATGGTTGGGCACCGCTCTTTTTCTTAGGTCATCAATTAGCTGGTAAAACTTTAGGGATTGTTGGTTTAGGCGATATTGGAAAAAACGTTGCGCAACGGATGGCCGCTTTTGACATGAAGGTTGTTTACACGCAACGGCACCAAGCGGATCCAGCAACGGAAGCTCATTACCACGCTACTTACGTTTCTTTGGATGAACTGTTGAAGGTTAGTGATGTAGTTAGCTTACATTACCCATTGACCCCTGAAACCAAGCAAATGCTGACGGCGCCACAGTTTAAGCTGATGAAGCAAAACGCCATCTTGATTAACGCTGCTCGGGGACCAGTGATTAGTGAAACTGACCTCTTAGAAGCTTTGAATAACCAGGAAATTGCTGGGGCGGCCCTTGATGTTTACGAAGCAGAGCCAAAATTTGCGGACGAATTTAAGAGTTTAGACAACGTTATTTTGACCCCGCACATTGGGAACGCCACGGTCGAAGCCCGGAATGATATGGCCAAGATCGTTACTAGTAACGCTATTGCTAAGATTAATGGGGAAGCACCGAAGTACGTGGTTAACTAAGACTTTTTTATAAAATAAGAAAATGACACTGCACAGATCTGGTGGATCTGTGCGGTGTCATTTTTGCAATTTGAACATTACTAGTTCAATTCGGAAAATTGGAAGTGGGTCTCTTTATCAACGCCCTTAGTAAAGCGAAAGCGTGTTGTACCAAGAAAATTGAAGTTAACTGGTAGCCTTGATCATGATAAACAAGGTTGAGGTTGTGAAGATTAGTGGTGAATAGCCAAGCGGTTAATTAAATGAAAAATAAATTCTAAGCTTGATGATTGTTTGTGAAGTGATTTCGGTGATCTGAATATAAAAAATAAATAAAATCATGTAGATCGATAAGAAAATAAAAAGAACACTTTGGAAGTAATTAGTATAAAAAACTTTGAAAAAGTTGTAGAATTAATCAGTATGGTTTATCGACATTTAATTGAATCAATGAAATTACTAGCGGGCGATTATTGTTTAGCAAAAGATCCATGATAATGTGAATTATTTTTGGAGTTGATATAAAATTAAGAATTACTTATTTAGTAAATAAATGGAGAGAATAAAATGACTGAACGGAAAGAACACTATAAGCTTTATAAAGCAAAGAAGCTCTGGGTAACAGCGATGCTCGCGACTGGGATTTTTATCGGTACTTCGGTCGCAACTGATCCAGTACATGCAGCAACATCAACTGATCAATCGATAACTTCAACCAGTAGTGCAAGTGAAGGGGGTAGTGCGGCCTCAAGTGCCACCAGCACGGCCACCTCATCCGCCAATAGTTCCGCAACTTCTAGCAGTGCGAGCCAAAGTGCGGCGTCCAGTAGTGCTACGCCCGTTGCTAGTGCCAAGTCAAGCACAAGTGAAGGGGGTAGTACGGCCTCAAGTGCCACCAGTTCGGCCACCTCATCCGCCAATAGTTCCGCAACTTCTAGCAGTGTGAGCCAAAGTGCGGCGTCCAGTAGTGCCACGCCTGCTGCTAGTGCCAAGTCAAGCGCAAAAGTGAAGGGAGTAGTGCGGCCTCAAGTGCCACCAGCACGGCTAACTCATCTGCCAATAGTTCCGCAACTTCTAGCAGTGCGAGCCAAAGTGCGGCCTCTTCAGCAAGCAGTAGTGATCGGATAACGGTCAATACGAGTGACCTATTAAGTGGCAATGCTGCTCAGATAGCCACTAGTAAGAAACAAGTTGCTAGTGGTAATTGGACCTTTACTTCACCAATTAATTTTTCCAGTGAGGGGAGTACTAATGCAACTAGTGGTACATTAGACATTATCGGCGAAAAAGGTGATGTTTATACCCTAAAGATAACCGGAGATAATCTGGTAAGCCAGTTGTCACAATAGAAGGTGATACTGGGGATGCGGAGATTACGATTACTAACAATGCCACTACTAGTAACCCATTCAATGGAACGATAATTACCATTACTTTCAACGAATCCGCTCAATTAAGTGACTATTCTGTAAACTTAACCTACCTTTTTCAATCGGGATCGAATACACCGAATCAAAGTGGTTTTTATTATGGTAAGCAAGACTTAACTCTGAGCTTATCAGGAGTAGATGCCGATGGTAATTCACTTGGTGAAATCACCCAGACCGTGACGGTTGACAATACAATCCATCCTACAGTTGAGGTTAAACGGGTAACGGCTTCGTCAAAAACTTCAATTGTTAATAATGTTGACTATGAATATCAAGCCCAAATTAAAGGCTTACCGGGAAGCAATGATAGTCGTTTCCTCTCCCTTGCGGGGACAAACCCAATTACGGTCGATATTCCAATGCCAGCTGGCTTTGTCTTAAATGATTCGCTGACGAAGGCTAAAATGGATAGCCTTTGGGGGAGTGGTAATTACTCCTATACAACTGATGGGCAGACGATTAAAGTTACCTTTAATAATCCATCGACTACCTTTGTCACTAAATACTTTACGAGGAATCCATTAGCTTTTGACTTTGTGGGACATTATGTCGGTCAAACCGGGACGGTTACGGCTAGTGCAAATACTTCCTTCAATGCGAAATTTGGTTCAAATCAAGAAAGCTACAGTACGGCTACTAGTCAACCTGTAAGTGAAACGTTTGCGACGAGCGAAAAGGCTCAAGCTGGTGATTTAGTGATCTCTGGAGGGTATGTTGACAACGGGACGACTGAACATACAATCCAACTACACAACGATAAACATAAAACGCTGGGATCGTTTGGAATTAATAATCAAGGGGTAGCGGAAGTCGATAATCCAACTTTTACGATTACGATTCCGAGTCAGTTTGACGTACCTGCCAATACTTTAATTGTAAGTCGGGAAACTTTCGGCGATGACGCAAAGCTCCCAGATAACCTGAAGTACACCATTACTTACGCGGATGGTTCTGAAGCAACCTATGACTACGCAACGACACCGATTAGTAGTTTGCCGGCTAAAAATATCAGTAAGATTATCTTTACGCTACCAACGTTAAATCCAGGTGAAACTTATAAGTTTAGTTTGCCGGGTCAAGTTAATAGTACCGCTAAGGCTGGGGATGAAACTTCAATTAGCGGTGAAATTAAAACGATGGATGGTGGTGAAGGTAGTTTATCTCTAGCTCAACAGATTATTGACACTACCCCAACGACTAAAGAAGGGGTTTATGCTTATTCGTATCAGTCCATTAATGAATTTAGAATTGGTCAATATACAAATCGTGGAGCCCAAGCCGATATTACGGATCCAGTGATTTACTATGTTTTGCCAAAGGGATTCTTCTATAAAAATTATCAAGCAAAATGGACGGATGGTGACGCAAACTATACCCCAAAAATTACAACGTCAATGGTAAATGGGCAACAAGTTGTTAAATTAGACTTTACCGGAACTGGTTTTATTCTTAACCCAAAGTGGGGTGCTAATACTGCGATTGTGGCCTCAGCTGGTCAAGATACACCTGCCGGGACTTATACGGTTAAAGGATATATTTATAGTCCAGGAGTCCAATTTGATGGGATGACAGTAGCTACTAGTGATAATCAATACCTTGGGCAAGATAGTGCCACCCAACTTGATAGTCACTGGGGTTACGAAGGAGCTCGTACGTGGACAATTACGTCTTTAAGTATGATTAAGCCAAGTGCCGGGGTAGTTGAAAATGGTTTTGTGGTCGCTGATGATACCTTAAATGACCATGGCGATGGAACGGCTACCTTGGGGATGAACATTACTAATGATCAAAAAGTAGGTGCTATGGGTAGCTTTGTATATAAGGGCAAAATCCCTGATGGCATTATCATGACTGGTGCAGTAACCGGCTTGCCAAATGGTGTAACGGTGAAATATACTTTGCAGGACCCTGATTTGGCAAGTAATGAGACTGATAATTACGTAGATGCTAGTCAAATCACGGATTGGTCAAAAGTGAAGGGCTTGGCCTTATTCGGGACTGGTTTACCAGCTGGGCAAAATATGGGGTTAGTATCGATCCCGGTAAAGGTGGTTGATGTTCAAAACCAAGCGAATAAGACCTTTACTTTTAATGCTCGGTATTTCGATACCAATAACAGTACCACTGGTATTTCCGGAAAGGGGACTTTGAAAGTTGCCGGGCAAAGTACCCTAAAAACTCAGGTTCAATATACAGATGCCAATGGTAAGGTTCAGACAATCGCTTTAACTGGGACCAAAACTTACAACGACGGGGTCGATACTCCGAGTGAGAGAGACTTTCCAGTTGATTTAGCTAGCCTAAACGAGAGCGACCGGGCAACGTTACAAAAACTGTTGGATCAAAATTATACGATGCCAGAGTCAGTTTCGATGGGTAAGGTAAGTACCGATAGTCCGATGAGTGTTAGTGAGGATGGTCTTACTGTAACTTACGTTCTTGGCCACAAGACGGAAACGCAGACTGAAACAATTACGCGGACGACCCATTATCAAAAAGCTGATGGAACTAAGCTTGCAGATGATACGACCAGTACCATTAATATAGTAAAGAAGACTGATAAGGTTACTGGAAAGGCAACTTATACGGCAACTGATAGTAGTGATTCAACTAAGACCTATGATGTTACTGTGAATGATGATGGAACCATTTCTCTCACAATTCCTGGTGTAACCAGTGTTCCAGACGTTACGGGATATATGGCTAATTCTGATGATGTTACGAAGGCTAAAGCAGCGACTACTGAAAAGATCACCTTCACAGCAGATGGAAGTGAGTCGATTGAGGGTACTGTTACCTATAGTCCAAAGACCGAAAACGCTAACATTAATTTTGTGGATGTGACAAATAATTACACTACTTTAGAAACCGTTACTAGCCATGGGGACTTTGGTAGTGAAATTAACTTTATGTCCGCTAATGGTGATTCGGTTGATGCCATCGTAAAGTACTATGAGGGCTTAGGCTATGTACTTTCCAAGTATGAGAAGCAACCGTATAAAAACGGGGTTACTTACCAAGATAGTGATAGTAGTAATACTTTTTATCTGTACCTGGAACACGGAACTTATCAGGCAACTGACTATGTTACTAGGGATTGGTACTTTAAGAAGACCGATGAGAGTACTTTTGCAGACTTGCAATATACCTCATATGGTGTGACTGCCACAATTGATAAGGTAACAGGAAAAGTCATATCTACTGATAATACTGATATTGTGACAATTGATTCTGATGGGGTAGCAACGCTGCATTTCCCTGGAATCTCAGCAGATAAAATCCCGACAGAGACAGGGTATCACTGGAACGCTAAGTCTGCGGATGAAGTAGCTAATGCTGAAGAGAGCGTTCCAGTAAAATTGCACTTCAATAGTGACGGATCAACTCATATTGAATCTAATATCCAAAATACGATTTACTATGCTTTGGACCCAGAAGAAATCAAGATCCAAGTCTTTGATGAAACTATTGATCCAAACGATCAAAGTCCGTTAGATACTAGTGCAACTAAGCAGAAGACTGACTTTATGGGGAGCTACGATCAAGATGTGCCAACAACGGTTAATGATAGCGTTCAAAACTTGATTAAGTACTATCAAAGTCTTGGTTATAAGCTACAAGTTGATAGTTCCGGAAAGGAAATTCAACCAATCGTACCAACTAAGTACGATACTACAATTAATACCGGAACTACGGATAGTACTCCGCAGATTATCACCATCCGGTTAATCCATGATACTGAAACCCAAACCCAGACGATAACCCGGACGATTAATTACCAAACGACCGAAGCAGATGGGACGCATAATTCAGTTAGTGATCCTTATACTAATACGGTGACGGTTAATGCTGTTATTGATAAGGTTACGGGGGATGTTTTGAGTTATACTGCTAAGGACGCTCAAGGAAATACCGTTTCAGTAACGAAGGGTAAAAATAACACTTACTCCCTTGATGTTGCCGGGAATACTACCGTTCCAAGTAAAGCTGGTTACACTGCTAATAGTGATCAAGTGGCGACTGCTCAAAAAGCAGAGACCGTCACTAACCAAACTTTTAGTACAACTTCAGTAAGTTTAAGTGAAACGGTAAATTACACGCCTAATGATCAAAAGCTCCAAATCCGAGTCTTCGATGACACGGTAGATGCAACTAAGAACATCGGGGCAGGAGATTCCGGACAAAAAGTTGACTACACTGGAAAGACAAATACCAGTTTTGATGAATCTACCTCGGTTAGTGCGCTCGAAAAGTACTATGAAGGCAAAGGATATATTCTTGATCCGAAGTACCCAAAGCCTACGACAACGGGGACGTACAATACCGATGACAATGATGTCCAATACATTGATATTCATTTAATTCACAATACTCACCAACAAAGTCAAACTGTTACCCGGACGATTAACTATGTCACAAAGACTAAGGATGCCGATGGCAACCCAATTCAAGTAGAAAAACCAACCACAGTAACAGTTACGGTCACAGCAACGATCGATGACGTAACAAAGGATGCAAGTGATTACACCGCTATGGACAGTAATGGCAAGAGTTATACGGTCACTAGGATTTCAACCGTTACTAACGGTGGTAGCAACCAGTACACGGTTACGCTTCCGGGTCAAACGACCTTACCAAAGAAGGCAGGTTACACGGCTGACCCAGCAAGTGCTGCGACTGCTAAAGGTGATCAAACTTACACCGTAACTTTAGATAAGGTGACGAGTGAGCACCCTGAAACGGTGACCTACACGCCTAACAAACAAGATTTAACCATTGTGGTTCACGACGATACCACGAATACGGACGTCGATGTTTCTGATTACGGAGACGAAACTAGCTTCTCTGGGGTCTCCGATGAAAACGTATCAACGGACGTTGCTATCAACCGGGATAAGCTTATCCAACAATTGAAGGACAAGGGTTACGACGTCATTGATAAAGGGACCATTCCAGAAAACTATGACCATGATGATAGTAAAGGTCAAACGGTAACGATTGTGGTTACCCACAAGAAGGTCACGGTTACGCCAAACGATCCAAAGACAACTGCTGATACGATTGATGGGACGAACCAAAAGTACCCAGCTGGGGTAACAGAAACTGACTTGAACCACACGGTGACGCGGACGATTAAGGTCACGAATCCGGATGGGGCAACTACGACGACTGAACAAGAAGTGAAGTTTACCCGGACAGCTACGGTTGATGCTGTGACGGGAAAAGTCACGTATACTCCATGGGTGGTAAAGGGAACTAATACGACTCACGGAACTTGGCCAAACTACACCGGGCCAACCCATGCTGGTTACACGCCGGTTATTGATGGTAAAGTAGCTGATAGTGCAACGATTAGTGCCAATGATCAAGTCAGTGAAAGTGATTCGAATCAAACTATTAACATCACTTACCAAGCTGACTCACAAAAGCTCCAAATCCGGGTCTTTGATGACACAACTGATCCAGATAGTAAGACCGACCTTGGTGCCGGTCAGTCTGGTGATCAGACTAACTTCTCAGGAAAGACGGATGAAACTGTTCCTGATGATGTTAAGGCAAATGTTGATGCTTTAATTAAATACTATAAAGGTAAGGGTTACGTCCTAGTTTCAACCGGGGATATCCCGAAGAACTACGATAAAACAGATAACACAGGTGATGCGGATAGAGGGGTTCAATATGTTGATATTCACTTGAAGCATGGAACTAAGACGATCACTGTTACCCCAACTGATACCATCTATACAGATCCAACGAATAAGCAACAATACCAGCTTACCTACGATGCAAAACGGACGATTACCTACCAAGGCGCTGGAGATCAAACACCGGCAGAAAAGTCTGAAACAGTTTCAGGGGCCTTTACGCGCCAATTGACAGTTGATGCTGTAACGGGCAAAGTTCAGAATGTTGGTCCATGGACTGGAAGTCATGACTTTGCTAGCGTACCGGTAACACCGGTAACTGGCTACGTGGCTGATAAAGCAACTGTCCCAGCGATCACAGCAAGCGCTGATGCTGATAATCTAGATGAAAATGGGAACCCAAAGGCGGTTAGCCAAACGGTGACCTACACTGCTGTCGGCCGGATTATTCCGGTTGACGCTAATGGTAAGCATCTTGTGGATCCACAAAACTACAAGAATGATTCGGCTGATCCAACTAAGGTTGCCAAAAACGAAACTTTACCAACGATTCCGGGTTACCACGTAGTCAGTGGGGATGGAGTCACAACGAGTGGAACTGGTAATAATACGACCGGAATCATTACGCCAACGAATGCCACAACCGATACGGAGGTTATCTACGCACCAAATGCGGAGACGATTACGGTAAGGTATGTCGACGCTGATGCTAAGGATCCAAGTAAAGCTACGTTGAAGACGGATACCTTGAGTGGTAATTTTGGAACAGATATTAACTACTCTACTAAGGATGAAATAGCTAAACTTTTCAACGAAGGCTACGTCCTTAGGCAAGATAGCGATGACGAATTCACCTCTGCTAACCAAACACAATACACCGTAGAAAACGATGGGAAGACTTACATCGTTACCTTGCACCACGGAACGGAAAAGGTAACAACGAACCAGCAGGTTGATGGCAAGACTAAGATCAATGAAAACGATGATCGGGATGACGCCCCAGTTTGGACGGATGAGAACGGTATTGTTAGCGCTGATTTCACGCGGACAATTAACTATGTAGCTAGTGATGGGACGAGCCTAGGTCTAAGTACTCAAACTCAAAATGCTCACTGGACCCGAGAATTGACGGCCGACAAGGTCACTGGCGAAGTCGTTAACAATACTGATTGGACGACAACTAACACTTATCCGGCAGTTACTAGTCCAACGGTAGCGGGTTACACTCCAGATACTGCTACGGTAGCTGAAGTAACGCGTCCGGAGCAGCAGAATACAATAGTAACGGTTACCTACACTCCGGATAAGCAAACTATTCAAGTCCAATACGTGGATGATGACGATAATGGCAAGATAGTTACCACAACTGACCTAAATGGGGTAACCAACCAAACCGTTACACCTGAATACAATATTCCGGCTAATTATGAATATGTCAGTGGGAAGGAAGCTAGTTACACCTTTAAGGCTAGCGGTAACCAACCAATCGTGGTTCACTTGAAGCACCAGCATAAGACTGGTACGGAAACGAAGACAATCACCCGGACGGTCAACATTACTGATCCGAAGACAGGGAAGACAACTACGACGAGTCAGCAGGTTAACTTAACCCGGTCAACGGATACGGACTTGGTAACCAACAAGACGACTAATGGCGAATGGAATACGGGTACTTGGGATGAAGTTTCAGTACCAAAAGTACCAGGCTACACGCCAAGTCAAGCTAGCGTTGATGAAGCAACGGTTAAGGATAGCGATACGGATCAAACCGTTGATATCACCTACACGCCAAATGACCAAACTGGGAAGATTAGCTACGTTGATCCAGACGGCAGCGAAATTGGTAATACGCCATTAAACGGGAAGACGGATAGTACCGTGAATGTGACGCCACAAATCCCAGCCGGTTGGGTCGAAGTGCTAGGACAAACGATTCCAACAACGACCACGGCCACTGCCGATGGAATTCCAACGGTTACGGTAAAGGTTCAACACGGTCAAGTTACAGTCCAACCAGATGATCCCAAGACGCCAAGCGACAAGTTACCAGATAACCCAGGGAAGAACTTCCCAAGTGGAGTTAGTGAAAGTGACTTGAATAAGACGATTACCCGGACGATTAACGTCACGAAACCGGATGGTACAAAGACGACTAAGACACAAACGGTCCACTTAACCCGAACGGCGACGGTCGATGAAGTAACTGGTAAAGTAACTTACAGTAACTGGACAACCGGAACATGGAATGCATATACGCCAGCTAACATACCTGGCTACACGCCAAGTCAAGCTAGCGTTGGTGAGGCAACGGTTACGGGTAGCGATACGGATCAAACCGTTGATATCACCTACACGGCTAACTCGCAAAAGGCTACGATTAACTATGTTGATGATGACGATCACGGTAAAATTGTCCATACGACACCATTAAGTGGGAAGACCGATCAGACGGTCCCAGTTACAAACGAAATTCCAGCTGGTTACCAATTAGCTGACGGAAGTACCGTTCCTGATAGCCATACCTTTACACCGGGTGGGCCGGACACAATCACCGTACACTTAGTTCACAAGCACGATCAAGGGAGTGAAACCCACCAAGCAACACGGACAATCACGGTTACAACACCGGACGGCAAGAGCTAAATAATTACCCAAACCGGGACGATTAAGCGGTCAACTGATACCGATGAAGTTACTAAGACGACGAAGTATGGTGATTGGAGTGTGGCAAACTGGTCAAAGTATGACGCCCCGGTTATTCCAGGTTACACGGCTAGTGTTAAGACGGTTGATGCAGGATCAATTACTCCTGATACTAAGGACAGCCAAGTTACGATTACCTACACGGCTAACCCGCAATCGACCACGATCCAATATGTCGACGACGATAATGGTGGCCAACAAGTGGGTGAGCTAACCACCTTACGCGGGAAGACGGACCAAACCGTTACGCCAGAATACAATATTCCGGCTAACTATGAATATGTCAGCGGGAAGGAAGCTAGTTACACCTTTAAGGCTAGTGGTAATCAACCAATCGTGGTTCACTTGAAGCACCATCACACGACGACACCGGACCAAAAGACGGTTACCCGGACGATTACGGTCACGACGCCAGATGGTAAGCAGACAACCACGACCCAAACGGCCACGAGTACGCGAACGATTGATACCGATGAAGTTACCGGTAAGCAAACCCCAGGCGCATGGCAACCAGCAACCTGGGACAAATTTACCACCCCAACGATTGATGGCTACGTGCCAACGGTCAGTCAAGTAGCGGCCAAGACGGTCACGGGCGATACGCCAGATGAACAGATCAACATCACTTACAGCGCTAACCCCCAAACCGCCACGGTAACCTACGTCGACGATGAAACCGGTAAGACCGTCCACGTGACGAACCTCCATGGGGACACGGCTACAACGGTTTCGGTGCCAAACGAAGTGCCAGCTGGTTATGATTTGGTTGGTACCTTCCCAAGTAACTACACCTTTACCAGTGCTAGTCAACAAGGGTTAACCATTCACTTGACCCACCACAAGAGTACGGTACCAGAGACGAAGACGGTTACTCGGACCATCAAGTTACAAAATCCGGATGGGACGACCACCACGATCACTCAAAAGGCTACGATTAGTCGTCAAGTTACGACCGATGCGGTTAATGGCAACCAAACCTTCACGCCGTGGACGACAGCGCTCTGGGCGAAGTTTGAAGTGCCAACCTTCAAGGGTTACACGCCAAGTCAGCTTACGGTTGCGCCGGTCACGGTCGATGGCAATAGCCAAGATGAAACGGTGACGATCACGTATGCTACCGATCCGGCCGCAATTGTTTACTTCTTAGATGAAGATCAATTGGATGCCAAGGGGCAACCAAGCCAAGTAGCTACGAGTGGTTACTTGAGTGGGAACTTCAATGGACCGATTACCGATCCAAACTATGCCCAGACCTTAGCAGACTTGCAAGCGAAGGGCTACTTGCTTGACGATCAAAAGTCAACTTACCCAACCCAGGATAAGTTTGATACCGATCCGAAGACGATTCAGACCTTCTACGTTTACCTCAAGCACCAGACCGTGGCGACCTCGGAAAAGAAGACGGTTACCCGGACGATCAAGGTTAATAACCCAGACGGTACGACCAAGACGATTACGCAAGCCGTGACGATTGGCCGCCAAATCACAACCGATAAGGTCACGGGTAAGCAAACGGCTAGTGGCTGGAGTTCCGCAAACTGGACTGAATTTAAGGTACCAACAATTTCTGGTTACACGCCAAGTCAAACTACGGTGCCAGCAGTGACTGTTGACGGGTCGACAACTGACCAAACGGTAACGATCAATTACACGGCTAACCCCCAAACGGTCACGGTTAAGTACGTTGATGACACCACTGGAGCCACAGTTAAGACCACGTCAGTTCAAGGCGTCGCCGGTCAAACGGTTACAATCCCGGACGATGTGCCAAGTGGTTATCAAGTTGTCGGGCAACTACCAGGGAAGTACACCTTAACGTCCGATGATGGGCAGACGATTACCGTCCACTTAACTCACCAAATGACCACGGTACCAGAGGAAAAGACGGTTACCCGGACGATTACGATCATAAAGCCGGATGGTACCAGTCAAACGGTTACCCAAACGGCGACGATCACACGGCGAGTAACGACCGACCACGTTACCGGGGGACAAACCTTCACGCCGTGGAGCACGGCTGAGTGGCCAGTGTTTAATTTGACCAACTTAGCGGTAATTCCAGGCTATACACCGATGGTGGTTAAGGGTTCAACCGCGCACGTAATGGTCGATGGCGCAACCGAAGATACCCAAACTCAGATTGTCTATGTTGGTCAAACCCAAAGTACAACTATTCAATACGTGGATGATGAAACGGGGAAGGTCGTTCAAACTACCAACTTGTCAGGCAAAACTGGTGAAACGGTTACCCCAAGTTACCAAACGCCAAGTGGTTATGATCTCGTTGACCCAAGCCAAGCGGTCACAAGCTACACCTTTAAGGCCAGCGGTAATCAACCAATCATTATTCATTTAAAGCACCACAAGAGTACTATGCCAGAAACCAAGACAGTTACCCGGACGATCACGGTGATTAACCCAGATGGAACGACCAAGACGGTTACCCAAACGGCGACGATTACTCGTCAAGTCACAACGGATCAAGTCACCGGGGAGCAAACTGCAACTGACTGGACAACGGCTAAATGGCCAGCCTTCAATGTTCCAACACTGGAGGGTTACACCGCAAAAGTCGATGGGGCGGTTGAAGCTGTGACGGTGGATGCGACAACAGCTGATCAAGTGGTGACGATCACTTACATCAAGCAAGCCACACCAAACAAGCCGGATCAGCCAACGGTTAATCCGACACCAAGTCAGCCAACGAGTGGCGCACCAGTTAAGCCAAACAGCAGTGGTCAATCAGCACAAGGTGCTTTAAGGCCAACTGCGGCTACTAATAATGATCCAGCAGCAACTACTAAAATGGCCCGGTTACCACAAACGGGGAATGATAATTCAATGGCTATGCTGAGCCTTGGATTTGCATCCTTAGTAGCAACCCTTGGGTTAGTAATTGCGAAGAAACGCGAAGATCAGAAATAGTTTTTACGCTTAAAAATAAAAATCAGGGTTAAGTAGAAGGGAATGCTTCAGCTTGGCCCTGATTTTTTTGAGCAAATATTTTGTTACTTTTAGTAAGCAAAAAGTATAATCAAGATAGTAAAAGAAGGGAGCGATTAGATGAAATTAACAGTTACGCCAGCTGCGCAAAAGCGGTTAGCTAAGTATCTTGATGCTGGTAGTCTCAAGCGCTTAATCTTAGATTTTGACGATGGGGTTGGTCCTTTTTCTGATATTGGTGACTGTTCCCTCGGTGTTAACTTCAAGCTGATTTTGTTAGATGCCGACAAGGAGTTGCCAAAGGATTTTGATGCCCACTTTGCTTCCAATTTGGGGGATGTGTACTATAAGGGTTACACTAAGTCCCAATACGCCGAACACATGAAACTAGATTTTGAGCCTAACTACTTTACGATGCCCCTCAAGTCCGATTTTGAAACGTTATGTGACAATGTTGAAGTCGTTGACCTAACTACCCGCGAGCTCACGCATGCCCCCGCTGGGACGCATGACTGTTAGGTGAATGGATAGCTTTTCTGTTCCATGATAAAAACACCGTATTACCTTAAATTTGGTAATACGGTGTTTTGCTTTGGTAAAGTTAAGTTAGTTTTTCAATTGCCGAATGCCCGGTAGACTCAGCATGATAATAAAGCTTAGCAAGTAGAGGGCGGCTAGGCAACCCATGGTAACGGCGAGTGTGTAGTGGTCCATCAGCAAGCCGATTACAACGGAGGAGAAGCCCCCGATGGCCCGACCAACGTTCATAATCATACTATTAGCTGTTGACCGAATGGCAGTTGGGTAAAGGCGACTAATAACTGCACCGTAACCACCGAACATCCCGTTGGAGAAGAAGCCGATTAAAGCTCCAGCTAAGATTAAGGTTAGGGAAGTCTTAGCAAACAAGATTGAGAACATTACTAAGGCCGAACCAGGTAAGAAAATACCGAAGGCCCAACGGGGACCAAATTGATCCATCACCGTTCCAAAGACGACCATTCCCAAACTCATTCCCAAAATCGTGGCGATCATCCAAAGCGAGGACCCGGAAACAGAAAGCCCTTGTTGCTTTTGGACGATGGATGGCAACCAGTTCATTAACCCAAAGTAGCCGGCGATTTGGACAATTGTCATCACCATTAACCCGAGAGTTTGAATCGCTAACTTTGGGCTGGCGAAGAGACGACTAATCGAAATCTTTTCGTGGTTCACCTTAGCTTTAGCATGGGCGTTGATGAAGGTCGCACTTTCACTTAGATGCCGGCGGATAAAGTAAGTCAAAATTACTGGAATCACCCCGAGTAAGAAGAGAGCGTTCCAACCAAATTTTGGAATAATCACGGCAGCGGCGAGGGCGGCAAAGATCGCACCGACTTGACCACCGATTGCGGCGACTGAAGTTAAGCGCCCAATTCGATTAGCGGCAAAGTTTTCAGCAATTAGCGCTATCCCAACACCGTACTCACCGCCGGCTCCGATACCCGCTAAGAAGCGGAAAAGGTAAACCAGTGGCAAAGAGTGAGCGAAAAACATGGCGGCTGTGGCGAAGGCAAAAATAAAAATCGTGTAAGAGAATGTCTTAACACGACCGATACGATCACCAACAAGGCCAAACACCGCACCGCCCGCTAACATTCCCAGGTTAGTAATTGAACCAATCCAACCAGCCGCAGCGCTTGAAATGTGCAAGTCTGCGATCATTGGGGCTAGGGCAAACGAGAGAAACATAATATCCATGTTTTCCAATGAGAAACCAGCCGCTGTTGAAGCGATCACCCAGTGCTCATTGTTCGTTTGCGTTAAACGTTGACTACTTGTCTGTTCCATTATTTAATTCCTCCAAAATGAAGGCTCACGGGCTTTCTTTATTTTGTTAGGGGTGATTATGGCAGATTGAGAACGAAAATGCAAGCCAAGCGATCAACTATTCCGATTAATCTAAAGCTATCTTTAAAATTGGTCTACTAAGATGATATGAAAATAAAAACATATAAAAAATAAATCAATAACTTTTTTGTGCTAGCGGTTGCACAAGTTTTAATCACTTTATCTCTAATTCGTATAGATAATAGTAAAACTATAAACTAGTTAGGTTATTGAATTATTATCTAGAATAGATGGTTTTGTTTTCGCATTGGTATAGTCAGATTTTAAAGTGAAAAAGCCCAAAAGATAATTGACCGCGTGACTTTATTCAAGCATGATATTAACCATGATTATTAAACCATTACAAATTGGTATAGTTAAAATAAAGAATTAAAAATAATGAAAAAGGAGTAATTTTTGTGAAACAAAATCAAATTCAAATTTACGCTGATGGGGCGGACTTAACCGCGATGCGAGAAATGGCAAAATTACCTGAAGTTACAGGTTTTACGACTAACCCGACCTTGATGAAACGGGCGGGGGTAACGGATTATTTAAGTTTTGCCCAAACGGTCTTAACGGAGTTTCCTACCATGCCGGTCTCATTTGAAGTCTTTGCGGCAGATGAGGCGGGGATGGCCGCAGAAGCTAAATTTCTTAGCCAGTTAGGCCCAAACGTCTATGTCAAGGTGCCAATTTTGAGTTTAGATGGGACGCCCCATTTGAATCTAATTCGCTCGTTATCCGCAGCCGGGGTCAAACTTAATATCACCGCAGTAACAACGAAGGAACAAGTTCGCTGGGCCCTAAACGCGCTAGATGCGAAAACCCCAGCGATTATTTCACTTTTTGTGGGGCGAGTAGCCGATATTGGAGAAGATCCAACGGACTTTGTCGTTTGCAGCTCAACGATGGCCTTTCGTTATCCCAATGTCCAATTACTATGGGCTTCAACACGGGAAGTGGATAATATTCGTCAGGCCCAACAATTGGGTCTGGATATTATTACCGTTCCGCCAGCGATTTTAAAGAAGTGGTATGCACGGCGAGATCTTAGTGCGGCTGATGTTGCTTTGGACACCGTTCGTGGTTTTGCAGCTGATATTGCCCAATTAGGATACCAAGTACTCCCAGCAAAGCGAAAGGAGGCCTAAAGATGGTTAACCAAGATCAAATTGCCGTCAATGCTTTACGGATGTTAGGGGTGGATATGATTAGCCGGGCTAAGAGTGGTCATCCGGGGATTACCCTAGGAGCGGCGCCAATCGCTTACACCCTTTTTGAAAAGGTGATGCAGTTTAATCCGGCTGATCCCGCCTGGTTTAACCGGGACCGCTTTGTTTTATCGGCTGGGTACGGGTCGGCTTTACTATATGCTTTGTTACACCTTAACGAATTTCAATTATCGCTGGATGATTTAAAGGCTTTCCGGCAATTAGGTTCCAAAACTCCGGGTCATCCCGAAACTGGTTGGACGCCCGGGGTAGATGCTTCCACTGGACCTTTGGGGCAAGGAATTGGGATGGCCGTTGGCATGGCAATGGCTGAACGCCACCTAGCAGCACTTTATAATCGGCCTGGATATTCTTTGATTGATCATCACACCTATGCCTTGGTTGGGGATGGTGACCTGATGGAAGGGGTGAGTCAAGAAGCAATTAATTTGGCTGGTAATTACCAACTCGGAAAACTAATTGTTTTGCACGATGCCAATCATATTTCCTTAGATGGGCCGTTAAGTGATGCTAGTTGCGAAAATCAAGCCCAACGCTTTTGTGCTGCGGGTTGGGATTACTTAGAAGTTGAGGCTGGCGATACTAATCTCCTGGGGATTGAACAAGCGATTAAAAAAGCGCAAACAACGGCTAAACCAACTTTAATTGCCGTTCAAACCACCCTGGGTTATGGATCACCCCTGGCAGGTGATCACCGGGTCCATGGGGCACCGCTAAACACGACCGATCGTGAGGCGTTAGCAAAGTTTCTTGATTGGCCGGGGCAACCTTTTGAAATTCCGGCAACTGTTCGCCAAACTTTTGCGGAAGCCGTGGCGAAAAAACAAGCTAGCTACGAAAAGTGGCAACACTTGTTTGCGAAGTATCAACGTCGCTTCCCCCAAGCAGCGCGTGAGTTAACCCAAGCTACGTTAGCCATTAATGGGGTGCAAAGTAACTACCAACCTGGTGAATGGGTAGCGACCCGCCAAGCTAGTGCTGAAAACTTACAACAAGTTGCCAGTGCTAATCCCCAATTCTGGGGTGGGGCAGCTGATTTGGCAAGTTCGAATAAAACTAAACTTACCACAGGGGGCCATTTTACCGCAGCCACTCCGCAAGGAAAAAACGTTAGCTTTGGGGTCCGGGAATTTGGCATGGCAACGGCCCTTAATGGAATCAATCTTCATGGTGGTGGTCGCGCCTTCGGAAGCACCTTTTTAGTTTTTAGTGACTATTTCCGGGCGGCGGTGCGGTTAGCCGCTTTAATGAAATTGCCAACAATTTTTATTGGGAGTCATGATTCAATTGCGGTTGGTGAAGACGGTCCCACCCATGAGCCAGTGGAACAGCTGGCTAGTTTCCGCGCTATGCCAAACTTGGATGTGATCCGCCCAGCAGATGCCAATGAAACCGCTGCAGCTTGGCGGATGATGGCAAAGACGAAGCATCGGCCATCGCTTTTGGTGACCTCCCGGCAGGCTTTGCCAGTTTTGAATGAAACCATTGAGGCCCCCATTGAGCGGGGCGGGTACATCTTAGCGGAGGCAAAAAAACAAATACCAGACGGGATTTTGCTTGCGGCTGGTTCTGAGGTGCATTTAGCTTTAGCGGCGAAACGGGAGTTAATGAAAGATAACATCGATGTCCGAGTGGTTTCGATGCCCTGCCAAAACCGTTTTGATGAACAGCCGTTGGCCTATCGAGAGCAGATCTTACCATCACAAATTGAAAACCGGGTGGCAATTGAAATGGGAGCAAGTCAAGCCTGGGATAAATACGTTGGGTTAAAAGGGAAGATATTAGGGGTTGATCGCTTCGGCCTCAGTGGGGATGGAACTGAATTGACCAAGGCCTATGGTTTTACCATCGAGAAAATTGTGGCCACCGTTCGTGAATTGCCAGGCATGCTTACCCAAGGGGGTGGCGACGTCCGTGACTTTGACCATCCACGATACCTTGCCAGTTTTATTTAACGCTTCTTGCCATTTGATTAGACTTTAACGCGAAAAAACCAGTGATTCCGAAGTTTGTTGGTTCACTGGTTTATTTCTGTTTATAATGAGAAGTGATGAAAGGAAGCGGACAAGATGAGTGAAACAATTCCAGCAACTATGCGGGCTTGGCAGGTAACAACGCCGGGACCAGTCGAAAATAATCCAGCGCCATTGTCCTTAGTTACTAAACCAACTCCGGCACCAAAAATGGGAGAAATTTTAGTTAAAGTTTTAGCTTGTGGAGTGTGCCATACTGACTTACACGTGACGGAAGGGGACTTACCGGTTCACCGTGAACATGTTACTCCAGGTCATGAAATTGTTGGTCAGGTCGTCAAAATTGGTGAAGGTGCGCACCGGTTTCGGTTAGGGGACCGGATCGGAATCCCGTGGTTTCGCCATGCTTGTGGGGTTTGTCGCTTCTGCCGGTCCGGAAAAGAGAATCTTTGTCCCCATTCGGTTTACACGGGTTGGGATTACGATGGCGGTTACGCTGAATACACGACCGTCCCGGAAGGCTTTGCCTACCGGTTACCGGATCAATTTGATGCCGTCACGGCCGCCCCATTACTTTGCGCCGGCATTATCGGCTACCGATCCTATTGCCGGGCTAATATTCCGGCTGGTGGAACCCTTGGCCTTTATGGCTTTGGGGGATCCGCTCATTTAGCGGCCCAGTTAGCCATTAAGCAAGGAATTGAAGTCCACGTCTTTACCCGGGGAAAGGATGCCCAAAAATTTGCCTTAGCGTTGGGCTGTACTTCGGCGCAGGGGGCTTATGATCAGTCACCAGTCCCATTAGATTCTTCGATTCTCTTTGCGCCGGCAGGGCAAATGGTTCCCAATGCTTTAGCCAACCTAGCACCTGGCGGGACTTTAGCTTTAGCCGGGATTCACTTATCTGATGTGCCGGTGCTTAACTACCAGCAACATCTTTTCCACGAAAAGGTTGTTACTAGCGTGGAAAGCAACACCCGGCGAGATGGAGAAGAATTTTTAACTTTAGCAGCTCGGCTTGGCATCAAAGCACAAGTCACGACTTACCCCTTTGAAGAAGCTTTAACGGCACTAAGACGGGTAAAGCAAGGTAACCTGGATGGGGCCTGTGTATTGACTTTTGATTAGTTAGTGGACCATGCTAAAATAAAAAGACAAACTAACAAGCAGAGGAGCAATTAAGATGGCATATCCGCAATTAACTTTGGACCAAGTTAAGGGTCCTAAAGCAATCATTAAAACTTCAATGGGGGAAATTGAAATCCAACTCTTTCCAACCCAAGCCCCTAAGACGGTAAAGAACTTCGTGGAATTAGCCAAGAAGGGTTACTACAACAATGTTACTTTCCATCGGGTAATTCCGGATTTTATGGTCCAAACGGGGGATCCAACGGCAACCGGGGCTGGTGGTGAAAGTATCTATGGCCATCCTTTTGAAGATGAATTTTCGAAAGAACTTTTTAACATCAAAGGGGCTGTTTCAATGGCCAATGCTGGTCCTAATACCAACGGAAGCCAATTTTTCATAGTTACTAACCGGAATTTAACCACTAACTTGGTCGGCCAAATGCAAGCCGCCGGTTACCCTGCTGAGATAATTGAAGCTTACAAGCAAGGGGGAACACCTTGGTTGGATTTCCATCACACCGTTTTTGGCCAAGTTACGAACGGCTTGGAGGTTGCAGTTGCAATTAGCAAAGTAAAACGAAATAACCAAGATCGGCCAGAAGTAGATGTAACGATCAACACAATTGAAATTAATGAATAAGGGCTGACTAGCGAAGGTTGGTTCTTGATAAATAAAGGTTAAGCAGTAAATACTTAAGCCACCAATCTAAAAGGTTAGACCGTAGCCGGATAACGATGATTCGGACGTTAAACCTTGATTGGTGGCTTTTTTACTAGCTAATTAAATTGACTTCCGGTTTTGCCGACAGGCCGATGCGAAGATTTTCTCCCAACCGCTTACTTTGCCGCCTTCAAGAGTTCATCCCATAAGGCTTGTTTAGTTGAATTCATTGGGGTGGTTGTCCGGCTAACGGAAGAAACCATAAAAACCGGGGCGTCAGGGTCGGTTAAAGGAACCCGGACGACATCATCAGAGTCAAGGACGGCTAAGTCTGTCAAATAGGCGATCCCGAGGTTATCAGCGACCATTGACTTGAGAATATGGACATCATTGGTTTGATAACTAATTTGGGGGCGGAAATGGTTTTGCTGGGTTAGGGTGCGGAAGGCTTGTTGATGGATGAATTCAGCTTCCTTAGCGAGGGCAAGGAAGGCTTCGTTTTTAAGATCCGCAAAGGTAACCCCAATGGCTTTTTTAGCGGCAAGGGGATGATGTTTGGAAACGATAATATTAATTGGGAAAGTGGCTAAAATTTGTGACCGGAGGCGGGGATAGTTGATCGGTTTGATTGAACCGAGAAGGGCCATATCAAGGTCGCCTCGTTGCACCATTTTAAGTAAGTGGGCGGACCCGTATTCATAGGTTTCCAACTGTTGCATAATTCCCTTTTTCATTAACCCTGGTGAGAGCGGCGGAAAATAGTAATTACCGATAATTGGGGGTAAGCCAAAGCGAATTTTTCCTTCTTGAGATGAAATAATTTCTTTTCGGGCAACTTCGATTTCAGTTAAAATTGCTTGGGCGTGCATATAAAACTGTTCGCCGGCCGTAGTAATCCGTAGCTCCCGGTGAGATTGGTCACGAATAAAGAAGGGAGCGTTAAATTCTTTTTCTAACCGTTTAATGGCCATGGTAATGGTGGGTTGGCTAACATTAAAAAGTTCGGCAACTTTAGAAAAATTTTTTTCTTCTACTAGCGAGCAATAATATTTAATGTCTTTGATATTCATTGTAAAATGCCTTTCTAATCGATTTTTGAATCCTCATATTAATTCTAATTATACTCCCCTTAATGTTTGACTATCATTATATTTTGGCACTAGACTAAAGGTATTTTTAAACTTGTGAGATTTGAAAAGGGGGATTTCTGATGTCAAAAGCAATTGAAATTTTAAATAATCCATATGTAAATAAAGGAACGGCTTTTACCTTGGATGAACGGAAAGAACTCGGTTTGATCGGGGCTTTGCCACCAAAAGTGCGGACGTTGGAACAACAAGCTGAAGAAACCTACGACCAATTTAAGACCAAGGCCAAGGGAATTGAACAACGAGAATTCTTGATGGAAGTCTTCAACACCAACCGGACGCTGTTCTTCTACTTGATGGGCCAACACATTGTGGAATTTATGCCAATTGTCTATGATCCAGTCATTGCTGATTCAATCGAAAACTACAGCAAACTTTTCATCCAACCGCAACAAGCGGCTTTCCTTTCCATTGACGATCCAACGGATGTTAAGGAACGTCTCGCTAATGCTGCTGATGGGCGGGATATTAAGTTGATTGTGGTTACTGACGGGGAAGGAATCCTCGGCATTGGTGATTGGGGAGTCAATGGGGTTGACATTGCGGTTGGAAAGTTAATGGTTTACACTGCCGCTGCGGGAATTAATCCGGCCCAAGTTTTGCCAGTTGGCATTGATGCTGGTACGAATAACGAAGCTCTTTTGAATGATCCGGAATACCTTGGACTCAAGCACAAGCGGGTTACTGGGGACAAGTACTATGATTTGGTTGATAATTTTGTGAAGGCTGCCAAAGACCTCTTCCCCGATGCTTTACTACATTTTGAAGACTTTGGACGGAGTAACGCTGCTAACATTTTAAACAAGTATAAGGATGACATGGCAATCTTTAACGATGATATCCAAGGAACGGGGATCATCTGCTTAGCTGGGGTCCTGGGAGCATTGAATATCTCCAAACAAAAGTTAGCTGACCAAAAGTTCTTGACCTTTGGGGCCGGAACTGCCGGGATGGGAATTGCCAAGATGTTGTATGATGAAATGGTTCGGCAAGGGGTGGAACCGGCTGAAGCCAAGAAGCACTTCTACTTGGTTGATGTCCAAGGGTTGCTCTTTGATGACACTGAAGGCTTGACGCCGGAACAAAAGCAATTTACGCATCAACGGAGTAAATTTGCTAATGCCGATGAATTAACGGACTTGTTGAGGATCGTTAAAGCCGTTCAACCAACGGTGATGATTGGGACTTCTAAGCAACCGGGTGCCTTTACCGAAGCGGTTGTTAAGGAAATGGCTGCCCACACGGAAAGGCCAATTATCTTCCCAATTTCTAACCCAACGAAGTTAATTGAAGCCATGCCAGCTGATATTTTGAAGTGGACGAACGGGAAGGCCTTAACCGCTGCCGGGATTCCAGTAGCTGACGTTGATCTTGATGGCGTTCACTACCAAATTGGCCAAGCTAACAATGCTTTGGTTTACCCAGGGGTTGGCTTTGGGGCCATCGCTGCTAAGGCTAAGACCGTTAACGAAAAGATGCTTGCCGCTGCTGCTCACGCTTTAGGTGGGATTGTTGATCCAGACCAACCAGGCGCAGCGGTCTTACCACCAGTGGCTAAGTTACAAGACTTTACCACGAAGGTTGCTGAAGTGGTTGCTCAATCGGCTATCGATCAAGGCCTCGCCGATCCATCCATTACCGACGCCAAGCAGGCCGTCGCTGATTTGAAGTGGGTAGCGCGTTATTAAGCGGCTTTGCCGAAAATTCTGTGATGATAAGTTAGCTTTAGCAAAAATACCGGCAATTTATTTTGAAGAGAATTTTTGCATAGCTAGATTGTGCGAGACATGCCGTAGACATTCTAGACACTAATGAAACCAGAAAACGTAAATCAACTTTGGAATTTATCCAGGTGGTTTACGTTTTTTATTATGTAGTTTTTCTTAAATGTTATAATCATGATTAAATAGCGGAAAGAAAGTGATGACTTGAAAAGCAAATTTAATCCATTGACGGCGGTTGATCAGAAAGCATATTTGGTCGGTAGCTACCACTATAATTGGCATCCTGCTCTAGAATTAATTTGGGTTTTAAGTGGACAAGTAATGGTGAATGTTGATGGACAAAAATCCTCCTTAAAACCAGACGATCTAATTCTGGTAAATTCCAACCAAGGACACGCGACTTTTGCTCAACAGGTTCCGAGTATTGTTTTACGGACCCAATTGGATCCGCAAATCTACTTCGCTAATGGTTTAAAAGTCGAGAATGGTCAGTTTATTCTGAATTCAAGTCTCTTTCCTAGGGGACTAGTTTATCCGCAGATTCGGCGTCTATTAGCCCAACTTTACTTAGAAGGCCCGCAAAACCAATTTCGCCGGACAGCCCTAACTTTTGAATTGGCCGATTACATGTATTCTAATTGCTACCAAGAGGGGCATCAGGATCAAAGTCTAACGACAACGAGCCAGGATGAAGCCTTGCAGCAAGCGACTCGCTTTTTGGCGGACCATTATCAAAAGAAAATTACCTTAACCCAGATTGCCCAAAAATGCGGTTATTCAACGGCCTATTTATCGCGGCGGTTTAAAGTCCAATATCAAGTTGGTTTTCATGAGTACTTAACCCGGCTTCGCTTGCAACATGCGATAGTTAGTCTAAAGGATGATGACTTACGAATTTTAGATGTTGCCTTACAAAATGGGTTTAACGATGTTAAAGCTTTTAATGTAGCCTTTAAAAAGCACTTTGGAATCACACCTTCAGAATATCGACATCAATTAACGAGTAAGCAAGCCGATGTTGATATTACTTTTCAAAGTGCCCTTTCATCAACACAGTTTCAAGCGGTTAAAGTCCATCTCAAAGCAATCTTAAAGGAAAAACAGCAATCACAATTGACCTGCATCAATTGTGATTTTCGCCAAAATGCCGATAACTATCAAAAGCTGAAACATCAACTTAGTGATTTATTATCAAATTACCGCTGAATAGCAAAAAACTAGATGGTTAATAATTTAACTTTTTAAAGTCAATATTTTAAAATTTGTCTCTATTATTCTGTAAAGTCGCTGATTACTAGTGGAATTATTTTTACTAGTAATTGGAGGCTTTTTTATTTGCTGGGAAACTAGTTTTGTGATCATAGTCATAAACCTCCCAATTTTTGCAATGCCAACTGGGGTGAAAAAATCGATAATAAGAATCGTAAAGGGGGATCTAAAGATGGAAAAATTTAAGTATGTTGAACCACAATTTAGCGAGCAAGCCACTGAGCTCCGGGACTTAATGGTTAAATATATTCAGATGGTTAGCCGTCGTTTACCAGATGACGTCGCTGGCAAACTCCAAGAATTGTCGAAGTTCGAAGTTGATCCATTACAACACTTGGTTTATGAAACGATGATGGAAAACCAACAATTGGCAGCGGACTTGAACCGGCCAAGTTGTCAGGATACCGGGACAATGCAATTTTTTATTAAGGTTGGAACTAAATTTCCCCTTTTGGATGAATTGTCGGATGTTTTGGTTAGTGCTACTTACCGGGCTACTAAGACGATCCCATTGCGACACAATGCGGTCCAAACTTTTGATGAATATAACACTAATCAAAACGTGGGGACTGGGATTCCAGCAATCTTTACGGAATTAGTACCACATTCTGATAAGTTACAAGTTTATGTTTACTTAGCTGGTGGTGGTTGTACCTTACCAGGTGCCGCTAAGGTCTTAATGCCAGGTGAAGGCTATGAAGGGGTTGTTCGGTTTGTCATGGATCGGATGACAACTTATGGAGTTAACGCTTGTCCACCATTGTTAGTTGGGATCGGAATCGCAACTTCCGTTGAAACGGCTGCTATCCAATCTAAATATGCTTTGTTACGGCGGATTGATTCCTACAATAAGAATCCACGGGCTGCTAAGATGGAACATTTGCTTGAAGATGGAATTAATGACTTAGGCTTGGGACCACAAGGGTTTGGAGGCAAAAAGTCCGTTCTAGGGGTTAACATTATTAATACTGCACGGCACCCATCAACGATTGGAGTAGCCATCAGTACAGGTTGTTGGTCTCATCGGCGAGGATTAATCAAGTTTGATAACCAGTTGAAATACGAATTGCCATTGAACAAAGGGGTTGAACTATAATGCGTGAATTTCATTTAACGACGCCAATTAAAGATAAAGATATTAAGAATATCCGTATTGGGGATATCGTCTACCTCAGTGGAACAATGGTAACAGCTCGTGATGAAGCTCACCGGCGAGTTGTTGAGGAAAAACTGGAGTTACCAGTTGATATTAAGAACAAGGCTATTTTACATGCTGGTCCAATAGTTAAGACTTTGGACAATGGAGAACACCAAATGATTGCGGTTGGTCCAACAACGAGTATACGGATGGAAATGTTTGAAGAAGAGTTCGTTCACAAAACCGGGGTAAAGCTGATTATCGGTAAGGGAAGTATGGGCATTAAAACGGCCAGAGCATGCAAGGAATATGGAGCTTTACAGCTAGTTTACCCAGCTGGTAATGCAGTTTACGCAGCTAAACACGTTGAAAAAATCACAGATGAGAAATGGCCAGACTTGGGGATGCCAGAAGCACTTTGGGTATGCAAGGTTAAAGACTTTGGCCCATTGGTTGTCACTATTGATACCACTGGTGCTAATTTCTTTGATGCTAAGAAGAGGGAATTCAACAAACGTAAGGAAGTTATCATCAAGCGAATTAATGAACAAGTTAGGTTCATTAAGTGAGTATAAAAATGTTCCAAGTTATTTTTTTGAGTTAAAACTTATTAAGTATCTCTTTTGAAGGTATAAATATGATTTAAGTGCGTCTAGAATACATTTTTTATCAAGCAAAAGGTATCACTTATTTTAATTAATTGAAATAAGTGGCTAACTTTTTAAAATTATGAAAAATATGAATGGAAATAGGGAATGTTCTAATTAAACTTAATTTTTTAATTAATTGAAAATATTCGATATATTTTAAAGAATTTAAAACTAATTTGGGCTATAATGGTCGGTGTAAATTAATGAGGTTATTCACAAGCTGGCTTTACCGCGGGAAATGATTAACTTTGTCAACCAGACATTGTCCTTTTAGGGATTAATGTGAATATTTACACGCGCTTATTCTATTTATTTAGTTAGTTTTAATTTGGAGAAAAATATGGAACTTGAAAAAATAGACTATAAGAAATTCATATGGCCAGTAGTAATTGGGTTAATTCTCTGGTTCACCACCCCAATTCGTCCAAGTGGGGTTTCGACACAAGCCTGGCAAATGCTAGCCTTATTTGTGGCGACAATCGTTGGCTGTATTACCCAACCTTTAGGAATTGCTGGGGTAACCTTAATTGGTTTTGCTTTAACGGTTGGTTTGGGCTTCGTGCCAATGAAGGTTGCCTTAACGGCTTTTAGCAATTCAGCTGCTTGGCTAATTGCTATGGCCTTCTTACTTTCTCGAGGAATTATTAAAACTGGTCTCGGACAACGGATTGCTTTACTGTTTGTTCGTTGGTTTGGTAAAAAAACTCTTGGCTTAGCCTATGCGATTGCGGGGATTGATTTGATCACCGCTCCTGCGACGCCAAGTAATACGGCCCGGGCAGGAGGGATCGTTTTCCCACTAATCCAATCCCTGGCCGAAACATTTAAATCAACACCGGAAAAGGGGACCCAGGATAAGATTGGTTCTTATCTAGTATTCACTGAATTTCACGCCAATACAATCACGTCTGCTCTCTTCATGACGGCGATGGCTCCGAATCTGGTAGCGGTTCAAATGGCTGATAAATTAGGTGTCCACATTACGTGGATTGGCTGGTTTATTGCGGCATCAGTTCCTAGTATTTTATCCTTCATTATAGTTCCGTGGCTAATTTATAAGATGTTCCCACCAAAGATTAAGGAAACACCAAATGCTAAGGAATGGGCTGATAGTGAATTAGCAAAGATGGGGAAGATGAAACTGTCCGAAAAGATCATGTCATTTGCCTTTATCTTAACGTTGGTTCTCTGGATGCTAACTAGTATTACTGGCATGGATGCAACCTTTATTGCCTTGATGGCGATTGACATTTTGTTAGTTACGGGGGTTTTATCTGTTCAAGACGTTTTGAAGGAAAAAGGTGCTTGGAACGTGTTGATCTGGTTGTCAGTCTTGGTTTACATGGCCGGACTACTCACCCAGTTTGGTTTAATCAAATGGCTTTCCGATGCTATTGCTCACGAAATGCATGGAATTGGTTGGTTAACAGTTCTAATTGTCCTAGGAATTGTACTATTTTATACCCACTACTTCTTCGCTAGTGCAACTGCCCATGTTACAGCAATGTTTGCTCCTTTCCTTGGGGTAGCCATTTCTGCTGGGGCACCACACTATTTAGCAGCAATGTTTTTAGCCATGATCTCAGCAGTAATGGCTTCAACTACTCACTACGCAAATGGTCCTGCTTCAATTTTAGCTACTTCCGGTTATGTTAAGCAGGGAACTTGGTGGAAGTTGAACTTTATTTTAGGGATCTTTTACATTTTAGTAATTAGTGTTATCGGAATTTTATGGCTAAAGCTAATTGGATTAAACTAAACAAAACATCATGAATCTCAAAAGGCGTTACCAACTTTGTCCGGTTGATAACGCCTTTGTTATTTTAACTACTTTAACTCGTTTAAAATTCGAATCGCGGTTGCTTCATTGATTACAAGATCGGTAAAAAAACCGCCTCGCAAGGCTCCTAAAGTAGCCTTGTACTTACTTTTTCCCTGGACAATTCCAAATCTTCGTGGAATGTTTTTTATTTTTTCCAATGATAGCGAAAGGGTTTTGTCAGAAGCTTGATTCAAAAAATTCCCATTAATGTCATAGGGACGACCAAAAATCATACCAGCAACTTTTTCTAAATCAACGTTTGGAAAAATAGCTGTTTCGTGTTCATGCCAAAGAGGGATGGAATGAACTGATTCAATGGTGCCAATTCCGCACAACAGTAAGTCGGTCCTTTCGGCGACTCGTAAAGCCCGACTAATAGAAGGTTCCTTGATAAAGCCTTCTCTAACTTCATCATTAATAATATATAACGGTCCGGGGATCGTATAGTATTGGGCGTTGTATTTAGAGGCGGCCCGTTGAACCATTCGCATTGAACCAGTTGAAGAACGGTACTTCATATTTTCACCCATAAATTGAACAAAACGTAAGTCGTCACGCTCGACTTTAACAAAATGATCGATTACCTCAAAAACCGTTTCTCCCCAAGCTAAGGCAACGAATTTACAGTGCTGAATGATTGCTTGGACTTGAGTAGCAGCAAATGCAGCGATCCGATCATCACGTTTAGCCAAATTTTCAGGATCTTGGATTACATAAAGATGATCAATATTAAACTTTTCTTTTAATTTCTGTTCAAGTTCAACGCTACGTTCATAATTTGAATGAATTGTAATTTCGACAATTCCATTTGTTAGCGCTTCATCTAAATATTTAAGGATGAGGTAGCGACTTAGCGAATACTTTTCAACCATCTTATTAATTGGCATCTTACTGAAATAATAATCTTGAGCCAGATTTCCAAGTAATAAAGAATGTTCAGCGTTCATTCTATGTACTCCTTTTTAGAGAAATAAGTATGATTTTTAGGTTTATTAGTTTTAATTGTATCGATTTTCGCAGAGCTAGACAAGTGAATTATTTTTTGAATAATTTAAAAAATTCGTCAATTATTTTAATTTATTCAAAAAAGTGCTATAGTTAACAAGGAGAGATTTGGAGGTAATAAAATGGAACAGGAAACGATACTTTCTTTACATGCTAATAATCGTGGTGTGTTAGGAATTTCGCCTAAATTAGAAGTGAAAAATAAGGAAGAACTTGGAGAAGCTTATACCCCTGGTGTGGCAGTGATTTCCAAGTTAATTGAAAAGTATCCAGAACTACGCGCTAAGTATACGATGAGTGGTAAGCTTGTTGCTTTAGTTACTGATGGCTCAGCAGTCCTTGGTTTGGGGAATATTGGACCTGGTGGTGGCCTTCCCGTTGTTGAAGGTAAAGCTCTACTCTACAAAGATTTAGCTGGAGTCGACGCTTTACCACTAACTGTTAATCAAGTCTCGCCAGATGAGTTGGTTGAAACGCTTAAAAATGTTAGTCAATCTTTTGCTGGTTTCCATTTGGAAGATATTGCAGCTCCACGGTGCTTCGAAATCGAAGAAAAGCTGGCCAAGGCCGTTAATATTCCGGTCTACCATGATGATCAAGAAGGAACCGCCATTGTCGTTCTTGCTGGATTAATTAATGCTGCTAAACTGGTAGGTAAATCATTAACTGACTTAAAGTTTGTTTTAAATGGGGTTGGTGCCTCTGGGGTTGCAACTGCCCGGTTATTACTTAGCGTTGGAATTAAAAATCTAACTTTGATTGACATTGACGGTCCGGTTTACCCTGACTCTAAGAATTACAATCATTACCAAACAGACCTAGCTGCTCAATCAGCAGATCAAACGCGATATGCTTCTTTGGATGAAGCAATTGTCGGTAAGGATGTCTTTATTGGCTTGTCAGATGCGGATGTACTTAATGGTGATCAAGTCAAGAAGATGGCTTCTAATCCAATTATCTTTGCTTTGGCTAATCCAAAACCAGAAATTGATCCAGAAATAGCTAAAACAGCTGGCGCAAAAGTGATTGCGACCGGATCAAGCCAGTATCCAAACCAAGTTAACAATATATTAGCTTTCCCTGGTCTCTTTAAAGGCTTGCTAGCTACAGGCTTAAAGCGGGTTGATTTAGCTTTAGAAAAAGCCGTTGCTGAAGGGTTAGCATCAATGGTTAAGCAACCAACGGCTGATAGGATTGTACCAGGAGTCTTTGATGACGGGGTTGTTGATATCGTTGCCAAATCGGTTCAAAAATTTGCTCAAGGGAAAAAGTAATGCAAATTAAGGAGTTTAACATTCGTATGCCACGCTATCGGAAACGGTGGCAAAGTTTTATGGAGAAAAACGGTATTACTGGTTTTGCACCGTCTGACGTAGGAGCGGTTGAGAAAACCTATGTCTGGTTTGCCGATGATGGTGATATAGCCGCGAGCGGTTCAATTGCTGGTAACGTTTTAAAGTATGTCGCAGTTTGCAGTAAATACAAAAATGGCGGATCTTTATTTAATGAAGTTGTTTCCCATTTAGTAAGTGAAGAAGCAAGTCGGGGACGTTTCCACCTCTTCGTCTTTACCAAGCCAAAGTATGTTAATAGTTTTGGTTATGTGGGGTTTAAGCCACTAGGACAAACTGATCAAGCAGCCTTACTAGAAACCGGCACTCCAGGAATTCAAGACTTTTTACAGCAATTGCCGAAGTTTGATTCTGGGATAACTGGAGCAATTGTGATGAATGCTAACCCCTTTACTAAAGGGCATCGGGCTTTAGTGGAAAGGGCTAGTCAGGAATGTGATCACGTTTATTTATTCGTGGTGCAAGCAGAACGATCACTTTTTACATTCCAAGAGCGGTTTGCCTTAGTTAAAGCCGGTGTTAAGGATCTAACGAATGTTGTCGTGGTACCGGGTGGTGAATACATGGTTTCTTCGGCCACTTTCCCGGCCTATTTCTTAAAGTCAGACCAAGATATTGGTCAGTATCAAGCAAAACTGGATGCGTCAATTTTCTTAAAATCAATTGCCGTTCCTCTCAATATCACGCGTCGTTATTTAGGTGAAGAACCAAATTCCAAAACGACAGCCAGTTACAATCAAATGTTACAAGCCGTTTTACCCCCCAAAGTTACCGTCGAAATTATGTCACGGAAAACATTTAATGGTGAAGTTATTTCAGCAACGAAGGTGCGGCAGGCAATCACTGAAGGTCGCCAGGAACTCATTGAGCAGTTTCTTCCAGTGTCCACCGCTGAATTTGTGAAAGCTCATTTCACAGAATTGAAGAATCGTATTTCAACAGAAGGGAAGTAAGTAAGCATGGAAATTAAGCAAACTGCCTTGGCAGGAACTTTGGAATCTTCAGATATCCAAATTACCTTAAGTCAAGGAAATGAGGGAATCCAAATTGATCTGGATTCTTCTGTTGAAGCCCTTTATGGACCTCAAATCAAGAAAGTAATTACCGATACCTTAGCGGCATATGATATTGAAAATGCCAAGGTTAAGGCGGTTGACAAAGGTGCTCTTGATTGTGTAATTAAGGCGCGTACGATGGCAGCCGCTCAACGGGCACTTGGGACGGTTGATAAACCAAACTGGGAGGTATTGTAATCATGGAAGAACGTTTACGGCGGACAATGATGTTTGTCCCAGGTAACAACGCTGGGATGGTTAAGGATGCCGGAATTTACGGGGCCGATTCAATTATGTTCGACCTTGAAGATTCGGTTTCAATGGACCAAAAAGATGCAGCACGGATGTTGGTTTACGAAGCTTTGCAAACGCAAGATTATGGGGATGCTGAGCTTGTTGTCCGGGTTAACGGGATTGATACCCCATATTTCCGGAATGATGTCTTTGCTATGGTTAAAGCTGGGATCCAAGTTGTCCGGTTGCCAAAGGTTGAATCCGCTCAAATGATGCTGGATTTAGTAAAGGTGGTCGAAGAAGCCGAAAAGAAATTCAACATTCCAGTTGGGACGACTCATGTTATGGCTGCCATTGAAAGTGCACGGGGAGTAATGAAGGCCTTAGAAATTGCCGAAAGTACAGACCGAATGATCGGGTTAGCCCTTTCAGCTGAAGACTACACAACGGATATGAAGACCCACCGTTATCCAGATGGAGCAGAGCTCGAATTTGCTCGGAACATGATTTTGCATGCTGCTCGAGCCGCTGGAATTGCCGCCTTCGATACGGTCTTCACTAACATGAACGATATTGAAGGTTTCCAACGTGAAACGGAACACATTCACCAACTTGGGTTTGATGGTAAGTCCTTGGTTAACCCACGGCAAATTGATTGGGTTAACAAGGTTTACGAACCAAGCAAGGCGGAAATTGAAAATGCCTTGGATGTTGAAGCAGCCATTGAAGAAGCTCACGAAAAGGGTTCAGGGGTTATTTCCATGAACGGTCAAATGGTTGACCGGCCAGTTGTTCTCCGTGCTCAACGGGTAATTCGCTTAGCTAAGGCATCAGGTTTGATTAATGAGGATGGTGAATACATTGAAGAATAATGCAGGACGGGAGATTCCCGAAGAATTCTTAAACGATCGGAAAGCATTTGAAAGCACAGAAATTGGACATCCTGAAATTCAACGGACAGCCCCTAAAGTTCGGGTTTCCACTGGGGATGACAAGGTAGTTGAATCAATTGAAGACGTTGTTAAGTCAACCGTTAAAGATGGGATGACGATTTCCTTCCACCACCACTTACGGGAAGGGGACTTCATCTTTAACAAGGTGATGGATTGCATCATTAATTTAGGAATTAAGGACTTAACTTTGGCTCCATCTTCATTAACCAACACAATGAATGATAAGGTAGTTGAAGCAATTAAGGCAGGAACCATTACTAATATTACTTCTTCTGGGATGCGGGGAAGTCTTGGGGAAGCTGTTTCGCATGGCTTGCTTAAGAACCCAGTAATTTTCCGGTCTCACGGTAATCGGGCCCGGTCAATTGAAAATGGTGAAATTAAGATTGACGTTGCTTTCTTAGGGGTCCCAAATGCTGACCGCTTAGGGAACGCCAATGGGATGACCGGGGATGCTGCCTTTGGATCTCTTGGTTACGCTTTGATGGATGCCAACTACGCTAACAAGGTGGTTCTCTTAACTGATAACCTAGTTGATTATCCAAACACGCCGGCTTCCATTAAGCAAACTCAAGTTGACTACGTGGTTAAGGTTGACCAAGTTGGAGACCCTGACCGGATTGGAACTGGGGCAACCCGGTTTACAAAGAATCCAAAGGATTTGAAGATTGCCAAGATGGTTAACGACGTAATTATTCATTCACCATACTTTAAGCAAGGCTTCTCCTTCCAAACTGGTTCCGGTGGTTCTGCTTTGGCCGTTGCTCGCTTCTTGCGGCAATCAATGATTGATAACCACATCACTGCTTCCTTTGCTCTTGGTGGAATTACTAAGCCAATTGTTGACTTGCTTGAAGAAGGGCTTGTTCAAAAAGTGATGGACGTGCAAGACTTTGACAAGGGTGCGGCTACTTCCATGAAGGAAAACAAGAACCAACAAGAAATCGATGCTTCATGGTATGCTGACCCTGAAAACAAAGGAGCCATGGTTGATCAACTTGATATCGCCATCCTTTCTGCTCTTGAAATTGACACTAACTTTAATGTTAATGTTATGACAGGTTCTAACGGGGTTATCCGGGGGGCTATTGGTGGTCACCAAGACGCTGCTACCTCTAAGATGACAATTATCTGCGCTCCATTAACACGGGGGCGGATTGCTACGGTGGTTCCAGCGGTAAGTACAGTGGTTACCCCAGGGGACTCAATTGATGTCTTGGTAACGGAAGCCGGGATTGCAGTTAACCCAAAGCGGCAAGATTTAGTTGAAGCCTTCAAGAAGGTTCCTGGATTACCATTAGTATCAATTGAAGAACTCCAACAACGGGCTGAAAAGATTGTCGGTAAGCCTCAACCACTTCAATTTACTGATCGGACAGTTGCCTTAGTAACTTATCGTGACGGTAGTTTAATTGATGTTATCAAGCAAGTTAAGGATTAAGCAAAAATAACCCTCTCAATAAACCAGATCAAAATAGAATTAATGAGGCTAGTTTGAACCATGACTAGCCTCATTTTATACATATGCGTAAAATTAAGTTATAAAAAAGAGTGAGGTAATAATATGGCAGCCCAAATTTTTGCAAATGGCGAGCAGGTTGATATTCCGACAGTATTGATGAATCGTGATCGACGGGTAGCAATACAAAATCAACTACTAAAGGAAATACCTGATGCGGCCGTAGTAGCGGCTAAATTAAATATTCCGGGACCAATAAAAAATAATGAAATAATTCAGGCTTTCTTTACTACTGAGTTAAATAATTTTGAAGCCTGGCTTTTGGAACGGGGTCTTAACTTTTTGGTAAAAGTTGAATGGTTAGACGCAGTTACTGGTCCAGAACGCTTTTATTTCGTTTTTGCATCCGGGTTAACTGTCAAAAAAGTAACGACTGAGTTTGAAGAATCTACGAGTTTTCGGCGATTATTTGACCTTGATGTTTTAGTTCAAGAAAATGAGCAACCACGTTCTTTATTCCGAACTGAGATTGATTACCCAGTACGGACCTGTTTAATTTGTGGCCGACCAGCGAAGGAATGTGGGCGAGCCCGGGCTCACACGGTTGACGAGCTCCAAATGAGGGTCGCTGAATTAATCAATTTAGCTAGTCAGCAAGCAGAAAAGCAACGTCTCGTAAACCGCTTAGTTACTAATGGCTTACGAGCTTTAACGTATGAAGTAGTTACTTGGCCAAAACCGGGCTTAGTTGATCCGGTTGAGCATGCTGCCCATCCGGATATGGATTCCTACCTATTCATGGATAGTAGTGTTGCGCTTCGGACCTATTTAGAGCAGTGCGCTCAGGCTGGGATCAATTTTAAGGGAGATCAGCTCGAATTATTATTTAAAGAAATTCGCCGCTTTGGGGTTGCCGCCGAGCAAGTCATGTTTTCTGCAACTAGGGGAGTTAATACTCATAAAGGGGCGATCTTTTCCCTTGGCATCCTTACGGCAGCCTATGCAACTACCATGGCTAAGCAGGGAACGATAACGGACGAAGCCCTTCGTTCAACGGTTCGTCAAATGTTGCAAAATCTTGTTAAACAAGACTTTAACAACCTAAAGCAAAAGGCAATCCTCACAGCCGGAGAAAAAGAATACTTAAAATATGGGGTTGCTGGGATTCGGGGCGAAGCGATGGCGGCCTACCCAACCGTTTTTGAAAGGGGGCTCTCGGTTTTTCGGCAAGCAAAAGGTACATTGGACGAGCGAATTTTAACGACTTTTGTTAATTTAGCCTTGCATACTGAAGACACCACTTTAATTAAACGGGCTGGCACCCCGAAGATTTTAGCTGAAAAGGATCAAGTATTCAGTGAACTTCAAAAAATAGGGGTTAATACACCAACAGGAAGAAAACGACTTCAAGAGATTCAAGCGGATTTTTCAAATCGTCATTTAAGTCTTGGTGGGACAGCGGATTTGTTAATCATTACGATTTTTCTGGGTTTAATGGAGGAAAAGTAAATGCATATTCAAACGCGAGATCAAAAAGAACTTAATTACTATCATTATGGTAAAGGACAACCGCTGATTTTTATCCATGGTTTTGGTGGTTATCAGCAAATTTGGCACTTGCAAATTGATTTCTTTGTTAGACAGGGATTTGAAGTTTGGACCTATGATCAACGGGACCATGGGGCTTCGAGTAGGGATGAACAGCTTACCTCAATGGACACATTAATTGATGATTTGGCAGATTTTATCCAAAGACTCAAAATTAAAGATCCAGTTTTAATTGGTCATTCGATGGGGGCTAGTGTTAGCTATGGCTTTTTAAAGCGTCATCCTGAAATTCCAGTTAAAGCAGTGGTAGGGGTTGACCAATCACCAAAAATGTTAAATACCCCTAGTTGGCACTTTGGCTATATGGATATTACCCGTGCTAATTATCGGACTGTTCTTGCTAGTCATGGTAACGTGCGGGAAACCCTCAACGGGGTAGATAAGCGTCTTTTATGGGAATTAAATCCAGTCAAGGACCAATTTCCGTTTATACGCACCGAACATCTCCCGTTACTTTATGATCATGCTAAACGGGATTGGCGAAAAACACTTTTAGCGACTAAAGTTCCGGTGCTTCTAATCACAGCCAATCAAAGTCCATACTTTAACCCGGAGTTTGCTGAAGTCTTGGCAAAGGAAAATTCGAAAATTCAAACACAACGAGTTGATCAAACAGGGCATGTCATCATGGGGGAACAGCCAATGGCCTTTAATCAATGTTTGTTAACGTATCTAGAAAATCTTTAATTATTTTAAAAAGTGTGGAATTTTTTCAGTTTTTAAAATAAAACACTCTGAATATGGTATAATAATAGAAAGTTATTAAAATCACAAAAAGGGATGGAATTAAATAATGATACGTCAAAATAACAAAGTTGTATTGGTTGGGGATGGAGCTGTTGGGTCAGCCTTTGCTTTCTCCTTACTACAACGGACAACGACCCTTGATGAACTAGTGATAGTTGATCGAAAGCCAGAACTAGCCATTGGTGATTCACTTGATTTGGAAGATGTAACTTGCTTCGATTATCCAACCAATGTGCATACAGGAACCTATTTTGACGCTCGGGATGCAACAATTGTAGTAATTACAGCTGGTGTTCCCCGGAAAGAAGGGGAAACTCGTCTAGACTTAATTAACAAGAACGAAAAGATTTTACGGTCGATTTTGGAACCAATTATGGCTTCCGGATTTGATGGGATCTTTGTCATTTCAGCTAATCCAGTTGACATCTTAACTACGTTAACCCAGAAGATCACGGGCTTTCCAAAGAAACGTGTCATTGGGACTGGGACTTCCTTAGATACCGCACGGTTACGAGTCCTCTTAGCTCAAAAGAATCATGTCCCAGTTTCGGAAGTTAATGCTTACGTGATGGGAGAACATGGTGACACCTCATTTGTTAACTTTGAAGAAGCTAAATTGGGCTCTAAGCAACTCACTCGAGTAATGCCGATGGATGAAGAAGATAAGAAAAATATCTTGATGGCAGTTCGGAAAAAGGGTGGCGAGATTATCAAGCACAAAGGGGCTACTTATTACGGGGTAGCCCGTTGCTTAAGTCAGATTTGTGAAGCAATTTTGACAAACCGAGATTTATCCTTACCAGTTTCTGCCCCAGTTACCGGTTTCTACGGGATTGAAAATAATCTTTATATTGGAACACCAGCAATCATTAATCGTTCAGGTATTCAACACGTTATCGAGACGAAGCTTTCCGAGAGTGAATTAGCGCAATTCCAAGCATCAGCTACTAAGATGCAAAAAGTTTTAGACTCCTTAGAGTCAAGTGAAAACTAAAAAAAGTCGGCTTTCCCTTCTCAACAGCTTAAAAGAAGGGAATGACCATTTGGTAACTATTTTCGATCGTAGCTTCCGAGTAACATTCAGAGATTAAAGAAAGGCCGGGGAGAAACAAGCGTTTCTTCCCGGCTTCCTCTTTGTTATCTCCGAATGTTACTCAGTAACTAAGGTCAAAGCAGTAGCTGAATGGCAGTTGCTTCCCTAACGGTCGCACCAACCGATTCAGCCTTGCATGGGCTCACAAACGCCAAACCAGTTGGCTGGTTCGCTCCAAATCACGGCTTTAGCGGATAAGTACGAACGAAAGGTCGATTCTAATGAATCAACCTTCGTCTTTTTTATCCCAACCAGGCCGTCAAGGAGATTTTTTCCCAACCTCTTCCTCTTTACTTAATAATGAATGGTAGATGTGAACGTTTTAGTTATTAACTAAAACATTATTAGTAATCTGAGAATTAGTAGATTATACAGAATGAACAAAGTCGACTACGTTCCGTCCAACTACATGACCATCTTTTAGTTCTTGGATCATATCGTTAATTTCATCTAAACGCCGGGTATGAACAATTGGGTGAACTTTACCTTCGGCCCCAAATTGGAAACATTCGGCAAGGTCAGCCCGGGTCCCTACAAGTGAACCAGCAACGATAATTCCGTCGAGGACTGTCTTAGCAATATTAAGTTTCATATCACCTTGAGGTAAGGCAATTGCAACTAACTTGCCACCTGGCCGGAGGGAATAGACAGCTTGGTTAAAGGCAGATGGGGCAACGGCAGTTACCAAAGCAGCGTGGACTCCACCAGTTTTAGCCTGGATTTGTTCAGCAACGTTACCATCATGCCAGTCGACCAACACTTCGGCCCCATTTTCTTTAGCCGCTTGTAGCTTATCTGCTTTGCCATCAACAACGGCAACGTGAGCGTTGAAAACATTGTGGGCAAATTGGACAGCGAGGTTACCTAAACCACCAGCCCCAACAATTGAAACCCATTGACCAGGTTTAATTCCGGCGACCTTTAGGCCTTTGTAAACCGTAACCCCGGCACATGTAAGAGAGGAGGCTTCGACTGGATCTAAGCCTTCGGGAACTTTAACGGCGTAGTCGGCCTTTACAATGCATTGTTCCGCCATTGCGCCGTCAACATTGTAACCAGCATTAAGGACATGGCGACAGAAGGTTTCGCGTCCGGTCAAACAGTATTCACAGTGACCGCATCCCTGGTAGAACCAAGCGATGGATACCCGATCACCAACTTTTAAGCTCGTTACTCCTGGAGCAACTTTTGAAACCCGGCCGATGCCTTCGTGACCAATAATTCGATTGGGTTCTTCCCCAAATTCGCCTGCAGCAACGTGCAGATCAGTATGGCAGAGACCACAATATTCCATATCAACTAAAGCTTCCCCAGGGCGGAGGTCCCGAAGTGTTACGTCTTTAACATCTACGTATCCGTCAGCTGGCGTATGCATAACAGCTGCTTTCATAGTATCCTCCCCTTCAAAAAAGACAAAACAACTTTACGCCCTTAGCATACCACTAAATATAACTAATGTTTTATTTATTTGCTGAAAAGTTTAATGAAATTTGCATTAATTCTCTTGTTAGCGGGTTAAAACTTGATTTGATTGATAAATTAAAGAAAGTAGTAATTAAAGAACTTTATTCGAATTGGAAATTCAAACCTTATTCTTTCATTTTTTTGAGTCATTTTTGAAAATTTCAGTATAATAGAGGCTAGTTATACGAAAGGGAGAAAAAAGAAAAATGGCGGATGAAGAAGTGAATCATTACCATCATCATATGGCAATTCCGTGGCATGACTTTGTGACCGATGATAACGTTACTCCAGCCCGGTATGCAAATTTAGTAGAACGAGCAAGCATTGTTGGGCGGATAGGTTTGATGATGTTAGCTTGCGGAACTGGAGCTTGGCGGGTTCGTAATTCCATGAACGTGGCGGCCCAAACCTTAGGAATTACTTGTTCAGCTGATATTGGTTTAGTTTCGATTGAATACACCTGTATGGATAAACACCGGAGTTATACCCAAGCGCTCTCGATCCCAAGTACGGGAGTCAATACGGCCCGTTTGAATGCCTTAGAAAACTATATGAAAAAATTTGAAAAGAACGGGAAAAACTGGACGACTGGTGAGATTCATAAGGAATTAAACCGAATCGAACACATCGGGGGCTTATACGCTCCGTGGATGGTAGGGTTAGCAGCAGCTTTAGCTTGTAGCGCCTTCGTTTTCTTGCTGGGTGGGGGCCCAGTGGAAATGCTTTGTTCCTTTTTTGGCGCTGGTATGGGGAACTATGTCCGCCGGAAGATGGGTGACAAATCAATTACCTTGTTTGCGGGGATCGCGGTGGCAGTTGCCGTGGCCTGTTTATGTTACGACCTCTTATTTAACGTGGTAATTTATTTATTCCACGTTAATTCGCACCATGAAGCCGGCTATATTGGGGCGATGCTGTTTGTAATTCCGGGATTTCCATTTATCACGAGTGGATTGGACTTATCGAAGCTTGATATGCGTTCAGGCTTGGAACGAGGTGCCTTTGCCCTCGTTGTGATTACCGTGGCAACGCTTGTTGGATGGGTCGTAGCGATGGTCGTTAATCTTCAGCCAGAAGACTTTATTCCGTTGGCGCTATCACCAATGACGTACTTAGTTCTCCGGTTAATTGCTTCCTTCTGTGGGGTGTTTGGCTTTTCAATCATGTTTAATAGTAGTATTAAAATGGCCGCAACAGCTGGCATTATTGGGGCCTTCGCTAATACTTTGCGCTTGGAAATGGTTGACCTCTTGCATGTTCCAGCTGGTCCAGCTGCTTTTGCCGGAGCCCTTTTAGCGGGGTTATTAGCCTCACTTGCCCGGAATCGGGTTGGGTACCCCCGGATTGCCATTACGGTCCCATCAATCGTGATTATGGTTCCAGGCTTGTATATGTACTCGGCGGTTTACAATATCGGGCTTAATTCCCTCAGCGTTGGGGGAATGTGGGCTGCTAAAGCCGCTTTAATCGTTGTTTTCTTACCATTAGGACTAATCGCTGCCCGGATTATTGCCGATCCAAAGTGGCGGTACAAGAGTTAAGATGCAAATTCAATATCCAAAAACACTGGTGGCCCAAGTCCAAGCGGCCACAAAACAAAAGCGCCTGGAAGGTTTTGTTCCAGGGGAAGGGGCAGCTCATCCCCAAGTCATGTTGGTCGGAGAAGCGCCCGGGCGGACTGAAATTAAAACGGGGCATCCCTTTGTCGGGGCTTCCGGAAAAGAATTGACGAAGCTGTTGGCCCTTGCCGGATTAACCAGGGAAGAGGTTTATATTACTAGCGTTGTCCGGAGTCGGCCTTTTTCAATTCGCCAGGTAATGGATAAAATGACTGGTCAAATGATTGAAAAACGGCCCAATCGCACTCCAACTAAACGGGAAGTAGCCGCCTTTGCACCTTTGTTTGACTGGGAATTAACGACCATTAATCCAGAAGTAATCATTCCCTTGGGAAATACAGCTTTACAACGTCTGCTGGGGAAAACCGCTTTAATTGGTGATTTGCACGGTCAAATCCTCGAACAACCAGTTTTAACGATGATTAATGGAAAATATTCCCCGGGAAATAAATGCTATATCATTGTCCCGATGTATCATCCGGCCGCCTACCTCTATGCCCGGCGACTTGAACCTACGATCAAAGCAGATTGGCAAGGGTTCGGTCAGTGGCTAAATCGTAATTTGAAGGAGAAATCGTTATGAAAACAGCTCATCGTCCTTTAATTACCTTTGCGCTCCTTCTTTCTAATATTATGGCGGGGATGGACGGAACAATTGTCAATACCGCTTTACCAGCCATTACTAGTGACCTTCATGGTTTGCAATATACTGGGTGGATTGTTGCGACCTTCTTATTTGGGATGTCTGTCGCAACTCCTTTTTGGAGTAAGTATGGGGAACACAAAGGTAATCGAGTGGCCTATGTGATGGCCACTTCGCTCTTTGCAATTGGGGCCCTTTTCCAAGCTCTAGCCCCGTCAATTATCTGGTTTATTATCGCGCGGATGGTGATGGGAATCGGTGCCGGCGGGATGAACACGATTCCCTTCATTGTTTTTGCCAACCTCTATCCAGATTTAAAGCAACGCTCTCAAGTTGTCGGCTTGGCCAGTGCTTGTTTTGGGACGGCTTCGATCATCGGCCCCTTACTTGGGGGGTGGATCGTTGATAATTTAACTTGGCACTGGGTCTTTTACGTTAACTTGCCAGTTGCTTTAATCGCAATTGTGATTATCGGTGGTTTCTATCGTGGCCCCAAAGTAGCGGCTGGGCGGCAAATTGATTATCTTGGGGGGAGTCTTTTAATTGCCGGCTTAGGGTTAATTCTGTTTGCTATCCAATTAATTGGGATTGTTAACGGCTGGCTCGACTTTGCCTTCTTTATGGTGGGGGCCTTGTTAATTATTTGGATGTATCGGGTTGATCGGGTAGCTGAAGATCCAATCATTCCCAGTCGACTCTTTCAAAATCATGAACTAGTCACCGATCTAATTCTTTTTGTGATTATTTGGGGCTCCTTTATTGCTTTTATTACCTACATTCCCATGTGGGCACAGGGAATTTTAGGACTCTCGGCCTTAGTTGGAGGCTTAACCCAAATTCCGGGAGCAATCACTAATTTCTTGGGCTCTGAGATGGTCCCGTATGTCCAACAAAAGATTAGTAAGTACGGTTTGGTCGCAATCGGGGTATTAACCATATTAATTGCCATTGCGGGCCTCTTAATCTTTGGCCAGAGGACCCCATTCTGGGTTTTATTAATTCTCGGATCCTTTGAAGGCTTTGGGGTCGGTTTGATCTTTAATGTTTTGCAAGTAAGCGTCCAAACCGATGTGGAACTAAGTGATGTCCCGATTGCGACTTCCTTGGCCTACCTAGTTCGAATCTTAAGCCAAACCTTGATGTCGGCGATCTATGGGGTTATCTTAAACCTCGCTTTAACCCAAGGGGTGCGGCACTATCATCAGATTACGCTTAAAATGTTAAACCAGTTAAGCAATGCTAAAACTGCTTGGCACTTACCAAGGACTCAATTACCGCTAATGCGGCAAATTTTGTATCATGGGTACCATAATATTATGGTGGCCGCCTTTGTTTTGATCGTAATTGCGCTCATTTTAGTGGTAATTGTGATGATCAAACATGGGTGGTTGAGAAAGAAAAGTGCACCCGTTGCCCGGACGTGATACGATGTTGGCAAAGGAATGGTAAATTATGAAGAAAACGTACCAATTTGACCAGCAAACTTTGCGGGCGATGGCTAAGAATTTAAAAAATAGCGTGATTGAGCTAACGCAGTGTGGTGATCATTTGTCACGACAAGCAACCATGGTTGGCTTAGGCCTGCAGTTGTCTGGCCTCAAGCGGCAATTAGCGGATCCGCAAAAGCGCGAAGCTTTATTACAAGCCGCTTCGAAGACGAAGTTGATGGTACCGCAAAATGTAACTTTAGTTAGCGAAGTTCAAGAACGTAACTTTAGTGGTCGCCAAGGAGTAGTATTGAATCCCCAGGCTAATCCACGGACAGTGGTCTTAGCGTTATATGGTGGTGCCCTAGTTTTACCACCATCAAAGGAACATTGGCAGTTTTACGACCGCCTTGCGCAAGGTAGTGGCGCGGAGATTATTATCCCGGACTATCCTCATTTACCAACCGGGACGGTCGACCAAGCAGTGGCCTACTTACAGCAGGTCTATGAGAGTATGTATAACCAGACACCAGCCAGTGAAATCACCGTTCTTGGGGATTCAGCTGGCGGTGGATTGGCTACGGCACTGGTTGAAGGGCTTACTAAACAGGGGCTACCTGTCCCGGGACACTTAGTTTTACTTTCGCCGTGGTTAGACTTTAGTTTACAAAATCCGGCTTTAAAGTCATATAATCAAGCAGATTTAGTTTTAGATCGGGCCGGGTTACAAATCTTTGGCAAGCAGTTTGTTGGCGATTTACACACGAATGATTACCGGGCTAACCCCCTAAAAGGGCCAGTTAAAGGTTTACGAGATGTGCACCTTTTTGTTGGTACTAAGGAATTGATGTGTTTAGACACGATTGAATTTGCTAATCGCCTTGCCCAAGCTAAGGTCTCAGCAAACTTAGTGATTGGGCGGGGCTTATACCATGCCTATCCACTTTATTCAACCCCGGAAGGGAAGGCGGCGTTAGAAGAGATTACCAAAGTTGTGAAAGGAGCTTGCAAATGACAAAAGTAGCTGTTGTTTTTGCTGATGGATGTGAAGAAATTGAAGCTTTAACTCCCGTTGATGTAATGCGGCGGTTAGGGATCGAAGTAACGATGGTGGGTTTAGACAAGCTCCATATTATGGGAGCCCATGAGATTCCGTTGGAGATGCAGACCACGATTAGCCCAGCGTTACTAGATTATGATGCAGTTGTCTTTCCGGGTGGTTCAACTGGCGCTGCCAATCTACGAGAAAGTAATGAATTGATGGAAATCATGCGAAAACGACAAGCGAACGGTCAGTGGAATGCTGCAATGTGTGCAGCTCCATTAGCTTTTGCTCGGTATGGCCTTTTAGATGGTCATCAATTTACTTGCTTCCCAGGGATTGAAAAAGAAATTGCTCATACTAACCCCACTGCAATCTTCTCACCAGCGATTACAGTGGTGGATGAAGCGGGGCATTTAATTACAAGCCGTGGTCCCGCAACCGCAATGGCCTTCGCCTTTAAGATTGCCCAAGTGCTCGGAGTTGCCACCACCGATATGCAAGATGACATGCTCTATACTTATTTGAAGCAGGAAATATAATAACAAGCTGTGTTTAAAATTTAGTGATAATCAACAAGACCGGCGTGAAAACAGGCTTTAGCCAATTTTCACGCCGGTCAGTTTATTTTCATCGCCGAATGTTACTCAGCAACTACGGTCAAAGTAGGAGCTGAATGGCAGTTGCTTCCCTGGCGGTTGCACTAACCGATTCAGCCTTGCATGGGCTCACAAACGCCAAACAAGTGCTCCAAAGTACGGCCTTAGCGGATAAGAACGAAAGGCCAATGCTAATGAACCAACCTTCTTTCTGCTTATCCTAATCAGGCTGTTACGGAGTTTTTTCATCCGCTCTCTTCAAATTATCAAGCGAGCCTGCTTACTTTTTCCACCACAACATCCAATCAAGGACTGGCTTAGGTTTAGTTTGATCGACCCGTTGGTTAACAACCGCAACGACAGCGATCATAGCGGCGATTAAGGAACCTTGCTTAAAGTAAACGGTGTACTTTGGTCGCCACAGGGAGGCGTATTTTTCTTTGTACCGCCGTAAACCTTGGAAGGAATAGAGTTCAGAACCGTATTCATAAATGAAATGGGCAATTTTTTCAGCGTTGAAGGCATATTGAGAATGGCCAACATTGGCGAGGGGCGCCATTCCAAGGTCAAAATACTGATAATCATTGGCTTGGCCATATTCAAACATGGAGATAAAGATTTTATCCATGATCCCCGAGGGGGCATTCTTAGTGTGCCGCATCAGGTCAATGGTTAAAATCTCTTTCCCCCCTGTTGGCATGAAGGTTGCGAAGGCCACCATCGCACCATTAGCGTCCTTAACGACCCCGACGGGAGCGGTGTTTAGGTAATCGGGATCAAAGTAGCCTAGCGAGAAGCCTTTTTCAACTTGGTTCCCTAACCACTCATCTGAAATTGCTTTTAACTTTGCCATCGTTACTTGATTGAACGGTGGTTGGAGGATTTCAAAGGTATAGCCTTCACGATCAAACTTATGCATTAAGGCCCGTTGGGAACGTTGCTTCTTCCCGACCAGGGTAAAGTCAGCTAATTTTACCATTCCATCTTCTCCGGTCTTTAAGAAGTCAAAGCCGTATTCGTGAAGGAGGAGAGTCATTTCTTCGCCAACTTCATAGAAAACAAGTTGGTAGCCAAAGCGATCAGCATCAACCATAAACTGGTGGACCGCATCGCGCCAAACTTCCCGATTACCCACGGGGTCGCCCATAACCACTAGCCGGCCATTTTTAGCTTGATACATAAAGAAAAGTTGATCTTTACCATCGGCTTTGTAGTAGTAAATATTTTTGTCACCTAAGAAGGCTAAATGGCAAGTTTCGTTACCCCCATATTCATTAATAATTGCTTGCACCCGATCAGTAGCTAAGGGTTGTCGAATGCCAAAAGGATCGCTCCCGCGCATAAAGTAGCGGATAATAAGAATCATGAGCAATAAACCTAACAGCATGCCAATGAAGCCAGAAAGCCAAATTTTTTCTCCCGGGAAGAAGAAAAAGGTCGGGACCCTGTGCTTACCAGCGTAATTAGGAGAATTAAAAAGGCCAACTAAGGAGTAAAGGATCAGACTTCCCGCATAGATAGAGCCGTCAAAAATCAATTTACCAATTGAGTATTGAAGCTTTTCTCGGTAAATTGTGTTCCGCATTAAAATCATCAATAGCAATAAAACAACTAGGTAGATTGCCAATGACGGTGTCCCAAGGTTTATGAAGGTGTTAATAATCCCAATTAACAAGAGGATCACCGTTGGCCAGTAAGCTGTTTTAACTTTAGCTTGGATTCCCCGCGCACAAGCTAACATGGCAATCGCAAAGAGAATGGTTGTCAGTTGATGTAAGAAGAAAAAAGTGAAGGGGTAAAAACGTTGTAAAAACTGGTTTGATTCAGTTAAATCTGGAACCGAAGCTGCAAGAAGCATAAAGATCCCAGAAACGTACATGAAGACGGTGATAATAATTTGGGAGCCCTGCCGGATCATGGCGGCCGGAATGTGGTCAAAAAAATCATTGATCCGGTCAAATAAATAGTGAATGAAGAAGACGAGGGCCAAAAAGAGGGGAACGATATAGTAGAATACCCGGAATAAAAGGAGCCAAACAATTGCCGATGACCGAGGCACCCCTAACAAAGAGAGTTCAAGAAGCATGATGACATCAAAAGAGCCGATCGCTCCCGGTAACATCGAAACGACCCCAAGAACCTGGGCAACAACATATAAGGGGAAAACCGCCCAATAGTTTGCACGGATACCAGTTACCATGCCGACCAAGATGAAGAAGCCAGCCACAAATAACCATTCAAAGGTTGAGGTTAAAGAGACGAAAAATTTAAATCGCAAGGACATCTCACTAAAAAGTTTGCTTGCTTGTCGGTGAGTTAACCAAAGTACCAGCGGAAAGTATAAACCACCCCCAACAAGCCAGATTGCATAACGATTAAAGTGGCCACCTTGGTGGAAGCCAAACATAATAATCAATGCTAACCAACAAAGCAAGGAAAGCCCAGCTAATAAGAAGACTGCAATTTTAGCAATTGCTCCAATTATTTGGCTTCGACTAGCTTGTTTTCCATAAAAATGAGCTCGGAGAGTTGCTCCTAACAAGCCGCCAAAACCAGCGACGTTGGTTAGAGTATTAGTAATCCAACCACTCCGAAAAATGTAAAACCGGTTAAATTTACCTGGCAAGAGGTGGGTGATAGCAATGTCATAACCCGTCATTGGTAAGATCGCGACTAGGCCTCCGAAAGTTAAAAGGAGAAGCGTACTAAGGGGGAGGGTAGTTAGTTCTGCATCAACTGCTCCCCAATCAACAGTTTTAAAAAAGTTTCCCAACGTAATCACGACGAAGAGGATGACTGAGGTAATAAAAATAAGCTTTAAGATCCGGGCATAATGTTGCCAAAAACGTTCTGCAATTTGCCAAAAGGTTTGCATAGCTACCCCCAATTTGAAAATATAGTAAGAAAAATGATTTCTTCACAACGATGTATTCCCTTCTAAGTTACATTTTTTTCGAAAATTTAGCAAGAAATCGTGAAAATAGTTGACGATTGAAGTAAGTTCCGGTATATTATTATTTGTGCTTTATTGGTCCATTGGTCTAGTTGGTTTAGGACGCATCCCTGTCACGGATGAGATCGCGGGTTCGAGTCCCGCATGGACCGCTAATTAAAGAGCCCGGAAGGAAGCAGTTGTTTCTTTCCGGGCTTTCTTGTATCAGAAAATGGAGGAAAATATGGAAAATACTTGGTATTACCACGGGACTGAGCCGGTCAAGATTAAACGGTATCTCCAAAGTTTGGGGATGGGGCACCGGTTATTTAACGATATTAAAAATGGGGCTGGGATATTGATGGTTGACCATCGTGAGGTGCGGCCAACGACGAAGATCTTGCCTAACCAACCCTTAACGATTAAGGTCGATCCGGAACCAGTTGATCCAACGGTTGCGGTGTCTGACGGTCCTTTAACGATTGTCTATGAAGACGCAAATTGGTTGGTAGTTAATAAGCCAGCTGGTCTATCCTCCGTGCCTGGACCAACCGAACAAAATGACACCGTCCTTAATCGGGTAAAAGGGAACTTGATTCAAAAAGGTGCTGAAGACCAACGTCCCCATTTAATTACCCGGCTCGATCGCTTTACTAGTGGCCTAATGTTAGTTGCAAAGCATCGGGTGGCGTCTAGTATGATTAGTCAACAGGTGCAAACCCACCAAGTTAAGAAGGAATACTTGGCAATCGTCAGTGGTCATTTGCCAGTTGACCATGGTATGATCAATCAACCAATTGCCCGGATTAAGGATCAAATTTCCCGGGAAATAAGTCCGGATGGTCAACCCGCTAAAACGGAATACTGGGTGGAAGAAACCAAGGCTAACCATAGTCTGGTTCGCTTGCGCCTCCATTCTGGCCGGACCCACCAAATTCGGGTTCATTTAAGTTGGTTAGGAAACCCCTTAGTGGGGGATCACCTGTATGGTGGTGAATTAGACCGGGTAGAACACCAGGCCTTACACGCAACTAGGCTGGAATTTAGGGATCCTTTTACGGAAAAAGAACTTTCATTTAAGGCAGATTTACCCCAAGCTTTACAAGAATTATGGGATCAACTAAACTAAAGACAGATAAATTGTAACTGGAGTGCCCGTGGGCCGGGCTGAGATGCGTGCAAACACGTGGATCCTTGGAACCTGTGAGTTAGAACTCGCGTAGGGACGTTACGGAAGGCGTTATCCAGCGAGGATAGCGCCTTTTTTCGTCCGGAAAGGAAGCAAAATGAAGTTTACTGATACCCTTAAAACAACCATTATGGCTTGTCACGACCAGAGTGTCCACCATCCTTTTATTCAGCAGCTTGTGGATGGGAGTTTACCTAAGGAAACTTTTCGGTATTACTTATGTCAAGATCACCAATACTTGCGTAATTTCCAGCATCTCCATGAATTAGTCGCCAAACATTTACCGGCTGATGATGCTAAGTTATTGCTTAGTTTGGGAGCCGGAGAAGATCAAGCCCGTCAAGCATTGCACCAAGCATTACAGATTACTTTAGCCGAACTTGATCAAACTAGTCCGGCACCAACGAACTATGCCTATATTACTCACATGTACTATCAATTAACAAAGTTTGGGGTTGCAGTGGCAACAGCTGGCTTGTTGCCGTGTTATTGGCTTTATAATGAGGTCGGCAAAGGGCTTGCCCAAAAACAAAGTCCAGATCCACTCTATCAGGCTTTCTTTGATAGTTATGGTGGAGAAGATTTTACGACGAGTACAACCCAAATGCGGGAAATCGTTGATCGGCTAGCCTTACAAGTTGATCAACCAACGCAAACTTTGATGCGAGGAGCCTTTGCGAAGTCTTGCTACTATGAAGTTCATTTCTGGCAAATGGCTTTGACAAAGGAAAATTGGTAATAAGAGAGGTTGGGAAGCCGGGAAGAAACTAATGTTTCTTTCCGGCCTCTTTGTCATCTCCGAATGTTACTCAGTAACTAAGGTCAAAGCAGTAGCTGAATGGCAGTTGCTTCCCTACGGTCGCACCAACCTATTCAGCCTTGCATGGGCTCACAAACGCTAAACCAGTTGGCTGGTTCGCTCCAAATCACGGCCTTAGCGGATAAGCGCGAACGAAAGGTCGATTCTGATGAATCAACCTTCGTCCTTCTTATCCCAACCAGGCCGTCAAGGAGCTTTTTTCCCAATCTCAGGTTCTTTTTGGCTATCGTTGATACTGTTCGTTGTTTTCAAAGACCAGTTCTGGTTCGCGACCAGTCCGGGCAAAGCGATTTAATTGGTTAATTTGATTCATTTCGGCATTTGAAAGTTCAAAGTCATAAAGATCTGCATTTGCTTGAATTCGTTCAAGATGGGATGATTTAGGGATGATTGCCACACCGTCTTGTAAGTGCCAGCGTAGGATGACTTGAGCAACCGATTTGTGATGGTGCTCAGCAATTGCCTTTAGGACTGGGGTATCTTGATATTTTCCCCGGGCTAATGGCGACCAGGCTTGGGTAATAATCCCGTGGTTTCGGTGATAATTCAAGAGGGCGAGTTGGTTTAAGCCAGGGTGCCGTTCGACTTGGTTAACAACTGGGCGTTCGTTAGCTTGGGTGGTTAAAAGTTCAAGATGGGCAATTCCAAAGTTAGAAACCCCAATTGACTTGGTCAAACCTTGTTTTTTCATATCTTCAAAAGCCCGCCAGGTTTCAAAGAAGTGACTTTGAATTGGCCAGTGAACCAAAAGGAGATCAACGTAATCAAGTTGCAGCTTTTTCAAAGATTCCTTAACTGAGTCAATGGCAGTTTGATAGCCTTGATTCTTTTCCGCCACCTTGGTGGTTATAAAGTATTGATCCCGCGGAGCCCCTAAGCTCTTGATGGCATTACCAAGGACGGTTTCATTTTCATAAAGTTGTGCCGTATCAATTAGCCGGTAGCCAGTCTCGTAGGCTCCTTGAAGCGCTTGAGTCATAGCCGCTTGATCAGTTAACTTATATGTTCCTAACCCTTCCTGTGGCATTTTATTACCATCCGCAAGAGTTAACCAATGATCTTGAATGGTTGTCATTATAATTCCTCCAATTAATTTGATACTTTTAGTATACAACAATAGAAAAAGAGCTGAGATGTTGGTTACTCAGCTCTTTTTGATTTTCAAATATTGTTTATTGGCCGTGAAAAAGTTTTGCTCCCGATGCTACTTAACTAGTTGTTCAATTGCCCGGGCTTTAGCTTCATTCGTTAATTGAATTTGGAGCTTACCTTGGTCAGCAGTTGACATCTGGGGGTTCTTCTTCATCGCTTGCATTAATCCGGTTTTAACTTGACTCGCAACCATTTGCTTTAGTTTCATTTGCGTAGCGGGTTGCTTTAAAGCGGTTTGTAACTTTGCCGCTTGGTTAGTGCTTAAGACGGACCAAGTTGGATTAATTTCGAAACGGTAATCAATGGACTTAGTTTCGTTGTTGTCGCCTAAAATTCCAAACATCGCTTTGGATAAAGCGCTGTCGTAAACATATTGATGCTTTTTAATCACCAGCTTTGGTTGTGATTTAGTAGTGACCACCTTGGACTTGGCTTGGGAATCAATCCAAGTATGCTTTGCCTTGGTTTGGTGAATATCAGTTTTGTAGATGTAAATCTTTTCTGATCCCGTGCCTAGTTGCTTATATAATAAGAGGTTAGCTTTGTTGCTGGTGGAAGCTAGCGACATGGTTTCGGTTCGGGTTTTAACCTTCATTCCTAAGTGGTTAACATCGTGTAAAGCGAAAACTGTTACGGAAAGGATCAGCACAATCAACGAGATAATCGACCAGAAGGTATGGCCCTTCTTTTCTACATAAACTGCTCCGAAAAGGTAGAAACAAACGGCACTTAAAATTACTAATAAGATAATCATCGCTTAGTCCTCCTTTCCAGCGTTAATGTTTACGGTTCGGGTGGTGTTACCCTTCTTTAAGAAGTAGGTCAAAGCCAAGGCGATTACGGCGAAGAGGGCGGAAACCCCAAAAGCAGCGTGGAAACCACCTAAAGCGGCGTTAATTGCATGGTCCTTGTAAACTAGTGGACTAGTTGTTAGGAGATGATGGGCTGGCTTCATAGCATCTTGGACGTTGGTCAAGACGGTCGTCATGATGGCTGTCCCAATTGAACTCATGACTTGGCGGAAGGTATTGTTAACCGCCGTCCCGTGAGACATTTCGTCAAGTGGTAAGACGTTCATCCCAGAAGTCGTGACTGGCATGAAGACCATTGAAACCCCAAAAAGTCGAATGGCATAAAAGACAACGATGGACAGAATTGGAGTTTGTTGCGTCAAGGTTAAAAATGGTACCGTCCCGATTAAGAGAAGGGTCAACCCAACAACGGCCAACCGCCGGGCCCCGTATTTATCAAAAAGCCGACCAGTGAGGGGTTGCATAAATCCCAACATAAGGGCCCCCGGTAAAAGCATTAACCCAGAATGGAAGGCTGTTTCACCCCGAAGATTTTGGATGTAAGTAGGCAAAAGCATTTCCACCCCAATCATCGCTAAGTTAACCGTGGATGAAAGAACCGCCGCAATCGCGAATTCAGGATGCTTGAAGACCCGGATATCCAAGAAAGGATCATCAAGTTTCAATTGCCGGTGGGTAAATAAAATGATAAAGATAATCCCAACGATTATAAAGCTAAGGACCAAAGTGTCTCCCCAGCCCCGACTAGATGCTTCAGAAACCCCGTAAAGTAAGCCCCCAAAACCAATCGTTGAGGTAATGATGGACCAAACATCCATTGGTTGTTGGTGGACATGCAAAACAGGCTTCATCACGATAAAGGCCAAAATTAAAATAATGGCAATAAATGGAATAATGATTCCAAAGAGATCACGCCAGGAATAGTTGTCAACGATAATTCCGGAAAGGGTTGGACCAACCGCTGGGGCTAACCCCATCGCGATCCCGACCATCCCCATGGCGCTCCCCCGTTGTTCGGGCGGGAAGACTGAGAGCATGATTGTTTGGTTAAGCGGCATTGTAATCCCAACCGCGAGGGCTTGGATAATCCGTCCAACAATTAGAATTGCAAAAGTGGGGGCGAAGAATGAAACCACTGTTCCTAATAGAAAAACAGCCATGGCACCGATGTACATCATCCGTGAGTTAAACTTGTTAATTAACCAAGCGGAAACTGGAATCATAATTCCGTTAGTTAACATAAAGGAAGTAGTTAGCCACTGAACGGTCGCAGTGGAAACGTCAAAGGACTTCATGATTGCCGGGTAAGCCGTTGCTAAAAACGTCCCGGTTAACATGGTAAAGAAGGAACCAATCGTTAAAACCGTGACCAGTAAAGTTCGGTTATAAGGGTTCCCGTGAATGTCCAAGATTGCGTCTTTGGACGACATTTAGACCCCTTCTTTCTTTTTATAAGTAAATTCAAACAGGGACTAATGTAACTCTTTCTTACTCTTTTGTCAAATAATTTGACAAAAATATCAAAAAATGTAACACTACCTATTGTGAACTAAAAAGATCTAGTAGAATGTTTTTCAAAGGAGGCGCCGTTGTGCGGGCATTACCAAATATCTTTAAAGAAGCCATGGCCCAAATCCAAATACCTCTCTCTGAGATTTCTCGGGTTACCGGGGTTTCACCGCGACAAATACGGTATTGGGAAGCAAAGGGTTTTTTGACATCGCACCAAGCGCAAAAAAATCAAAGCCATAAATTTAATTTTTTTACTTTGACCAAGGTCTTGGAAATTAAAGAATATCTCGACCAAGGTTTTACCCTTCAAGCAGCTGTCGAAAAACAAAAGGGGCGGAAAAATATTGCTCTGAGTATTCACCGGTTTATTGCTGAGCGGTTACTCGCTACCGAAGAAAAGGGTAAGACAGTTGAGATTAACTTAGGACCTTTAGATAATGATGAAACGAAGGTTGTAGTGGCTAAAGTCGAAGTCGGTCAGCCGGTAAAAATAATTTTGAAAAAACATCAACCTTTAGATTAACGAAAACGCTCCCGGAGTGCTATTCTAGAATTATAGAAATGAAGAGGATGGGAGAAACTCATGGTAGCATATCAATCATTATCTGCAGAAGCACAGGATCGGGCACAACAAGGTTTCATGACTTTTTACATTGCTCACTTTAAACGTGATGACTTGGAAATTTTAACTGAATTGGGTTCCGATAGTGAGATGGCAATGATCAATCATGTTTTACGGAAGTACAACTTTTTGACGGTTGATCGCTTGGTGGAAATTAGTCAACGATTGACGCAAGCTATTTTTATTAACTTATTGGAAAAGACAGAGATGGAATTTGATGCCAACGGGGTTCCAGCTGAAAGTTGGGAAACTTGGATGGCTAAGCGGCACGCAGTTTTACGGACGTTCTAGAAGCGGTAAGAAAAAAACTCGATGACCGCAAGGAAGGCAATATCTACTTGGTTCTTGCCTTGGCCATAGTTTCTAAGTAACATGCGGAGATGCCAACGGGGCTGGGAAGAAACATGAGTTTCTTCTCAGCCCCGTTTTCCTATTCTCACGCATGATTAATGGACGATTCCTTTTACAATGTGCTAAAATATTCTCAGATTACTCTGAACGTATAAAATAACGAGCCCTATTGGTTATCAAAACCGGCGGGTTAGCTTGATAATCGATACCATGATTATCAAAAAAGATAATATTTAACCCAAAATTATCACTAACTTTGTTGGGGAGTGACAGGACCGTTATCGAAATAAAATAAAGGAAAAGAAAGGGACTTATGACAAAACTAAATATTAAGAATAACGAAGTGGCCTTCTATGCAGTGGGGGGTCTTGGCGAAATTGGAAAGAATATGTACTGTGTTCAATTCCAAGACGAAATTGTAATTATTGATTGCGGGGTACTTTTCCCCGAAGATGAACTTCTCGGAGTGGATTATGTAATCCAAAACTATGATTACTTAGTTGAAAATAAGGATAAAATTAAGGCAATTTTTATCACTCACGGTCACGAAGACCACATTGGCGGGTTGCCTTTCTTCTTACAAAAGGTAAATGTACCAATTTATGCGGGACCATTTGCAATGTCTTTAATCAAGGGCAAACTCGATGAAAAGCACCTTTTGCGGGATGCAGAACTCCACGAAATTAACGAATTTGATACGGTGCACTTTAAGAAACTTTGGGTTAGCTTTTTCCGGACAACACACTCGATTCCCGATACTCTAGGGGTAGCGGTCCACACACCACAAGGGACCATTGTGCAAACTGGAGACTTCAAGTTTGACTTGACTCCGGTTGGTAACCTACCAGCACCAAACTTCCAGCAAATGGCTAAGTTAGGTGAAGATGGGGTTCTCCTTTTGACTTCGGACTCTACAAACGCCGAACGACCACAATTTACGAAGTCAGAACGGTGGGTTGATATTCATATTCGGCGGATCTTTGAACGGATTAAGGGCCGAATCATCTTTGCTTCCTTTGCCTCCAATGTTTACCGGCTTCGTGAAGCTAGTGACGCTGCTATTAAACAAGGCCGGAAGATTGCCGTCTTTGGGCGGAGTATGGAAAACGCCATTGCAGCTGGGCAAGCTCTTGGTTACTTGAAGATTCCAGAAGATTCCTTAATTGATCCAAACGAAATTAACTCCTATCCACCAGAACAAGTAATGATTATGTGTACTGGGTCACAGGGGGAACCAATGGCGGCTCTCTCCCGGATTGCTAACGGTACCCACCGGCAAATTAGTATTCAACCTGGTGATACGGTTGTCTTCTCTTCCAACCCAATTCCTGGAAATACGACCTCAGTTAATGCTTTAATTAACAAGTTAGAAGAAGGTGGCGCCGAAGTTATTCACGGTTATGTTAACAACATCCATACTTCTGGTCACGGGGGCCAAATTGATGAAGAATTAATGTTACGCTTGATGAAGCCGAAATTCTTCGCACCGGTCCACGGTGAATACCGAATGCAAAAGATTCATACTAAGTTAGCTGAACTAACGGGGGTTCCGCGGGAAAACTCCTTTATTTTGGCAAATGGAGATGTTTTAGCACTCACTAAAGATACTTGCCGGATTGCTGACCACATTGATTCCATGGGAGATGTCTACATTGATGGGCGCGATGTTGACGATGCCGTTGGGAGCCCCGAAATTAGGGAACGGCGCCTTCTTTCTGAAGAAGGGGTGGTAACTGCAATTGCGGTCGTTGACTTAAAGGATTTCCAGATCGTTGCAGGGCCGGACATTGTTTCGCGGGGCTTTGTTTACATGCATGAATCCCAAGAATTAATTAAGGCCGCAAATCACGAAGTCTTCTGGGCTATTCTAAATACCTTTAAAAACCACAAGAAAGTTGATCGACGCGCTATTAACCGGACGATTGTTTCTCGACTTCAACGGTTACTCTATGAACGGACAGGGCGGCGGCCAGTTATTATCCCAATGGTGACGATTTTAAATGCGAATAGTCAACCAAAGAATGATGACCACGATAAACATCCTAAGAATGAACATCGGGCTCACCGGAGCCGAAATAACCACCGAAAGCACAAGGTGGCACCTAAAGAAGCGGTTACGGCTAAGTAAAAAGTTTAGGTAAAAGGCCTCCTACCCTCGTTTTTCCTTATCTTAATCGGGAGAAAATCCTATAATAGAAACGATAACGATAAGAAGGGGGACTTACTAATGAAAAAAGTAGCAATTATTGGTGCTTCTGGAATGGCTGGTCGGGAAATTTATCGGCTAGCAGATCAAGAAAATGACTGGATAGTCACGGGGATTGTCCGGGATGATCAAAAAGCCCATAAAGTTTTAGGCAAAACTGCGCATTTGTTTGTTGCTGATGTTTTGGCAATGCCCATCGAACAATTAACCGGGTTTGATGTCATTGTGGATGCCTTCGGGACAGCGCCAGTTTATGCTGGCCAGCAAGTTACTTTAGCTAAGAAATTAGTTGAAGTCGCTCACCAATCGCAAGTCAAGTTAATCTTTATTTTGGGGGCCGGAAGTCTTCATACTGGTGAAGATCGCCACCTAGTAATGGAAGATTTGGCTAAGACGCCAAATGCGGAAACCTGGATTAACACGCCCCGGCAACAAAAGCGAGAACTTGATTTCTTACAGGGCGTTGATAACGTTGATTGGCTTGGCATTTCGCCATCGATAACCTTTAAGGCTGGCCCGGCCACAGATTATGAGCTTGGTCAGGATGATTTATTAGGAACAACGCCGGATAAATCAGTCACTACGGCTGGGACAATGGCCAAATTGATTGTTAGTGAAATAAAGACCCCAGCTCATCACGGGCGGATTACGGTAGTTAATAAGGCATAGCTTGGGAAGATTAGATAAGTTCCAACATTGACAATTACTAGCCTTATTATAAAATAATGAGTAAACATCAGAGGATTATGCAAAAGGGCATAGTTGGATAAGATGATTATCCAGCTATGCCTTTTAGACTAGGAGGAAGATTATGATTGGAACGCTTGTAAATGCCGGGGCAATTTTAATCGGGACTTCAATTGGATGTTTGCTAAAAGGGGGGATTAATAAAAAGTACGAGGGAGCTCTCTTTACGGCAATGGGTTTAGCGGCACTTGGAATTGGACTGGAAAACGCGATTAATAATTTACCTAAAAGCCATTATCCAGTTCTTTTTATCGTTAGCCTGGCAATCGGGGCTGTTCTTGGGACCTCCTGGCAAGTTGATGCCCATTTTAACCAATTGGTTGCCAGTCGTGGTGGTAAATCACAACTGAGTAAGGGCTTAGTAACTGGTATTTTACTCTATTGTATTGGAGCTTTATCGATCGTGGGGCCGGTGATGGCGGCTGTTAAGGGTGATCAGACGATGCTCTTTACTAATGCGACGCTCGACTTGGTTAGCTCAATGGTCTTTGGGGCTAGTTTTGGTTGGGGGATGCTGTTTTGTGCCCCAGTTTTATTCTGTTGGCAGGGTGGAATTTACTTAGTTGCTAAGTTTTTCTCAGCTGACTTTTTTAGTGCTCCCTTAGTTACGGAAATTTCGATTGTGGGGGGCTTTTTGATTGCAACAACTGGGATCTCGCTACTAAAATTGCGTGATATTAAGACCTTAGACTTTTTACCGTCCCTCTTAGTGCCAGTTTTATTTTTCTTAGTTAAGGACCTTATCAGGTATTTCTAGGATAATGATCTGAAAGCTTTGGTGCCGACTTTATTTTCTGGATCCCTTTTTTCAAACCCGGGAGTTTGGTACCATAAACATTGAATAAGTATTGACTGGAGGAAACATGATGTCTGGAACAGACTATCTCCAAATTTGGTATCGGGCACAGATTTCAATTGCCCTTTTCTGTGTGCTAGTGATTGGCGGTTGGGAAATTTATCACCAATTGCCGTATGTTGGTTGGTTGGCAGTGATGGCATTAGTCCTCATCTTTGCCTGGCTGGATGAAGGTTTGGATTTACCACCGTGGTTGACAGCAATTAACCGGTGGCTTCAATGCATTGTGCAACCAATTATTTTGATCGTGGTTTGGTCAATTATGACCCGGGAAATAATTGTCCGGCTTCAATTACCAGCCCGGGGAGTAATGGTGATCACGATGGCTTACTTTATTGTCATGTTTACCCCAATGGCGGGAATTGTAGGCGGTAAGTTAAAGACGTCGGTTGCCCGGATTCTTTATCCAGCCTGGTGGTTTGTAATTGTTGTTACTTTAGTTGGGAGTATTTACCCTGCTAAGTTTACGGGCCCACGGACCTTTGCCCTCATTCTAACTACTGGAGCCCTAGGGGCAGTGGCTTTCTTCTTGATGATAGTTGCTTCAATGCGGGCTTGGCATTTATCCTGGCCTGGGATTAATCCCAAATTTGGCCGGAGCTTTAGTTGGCTAAGTTTAATTATTTTATTGGGTCTTGGATGTCTCTTTATTTTTATTAATTCGTTCTCAAATGGCAATCGTTGGAGCAATATTTTAACTAGTTATGACCTACATTTGCCCTATGCTACACGGGAGTATCTCTTAACGGCTTTTGAAGCCGGGGTAGCAGAAGAAACGCTTTGTCGGTTTGCATTCTTAGGGGTCTTGCTCTCCGTTTTCCGAAATTCCCGGAACCAAGCTTTATGGGCAATTTTAGTAAGTTCGTTTTTGTTTGGGCTCTTACATTTTGGTAATGCCCTGGTCCAACCGTTTATGATTACCCTTTTACAAGCTATTTCAGCAATGGCATTGGGTCTTTACTTTGCGGTGGTTTATCTATATACCGGCCAATTATGGTTGTCGATGTTAATGCATTTCTTGTTAGATTGGCTGGCCTTTTCGGCGAGTGGCTCGGTTGTTATGACGGGTTCACCAACGATTGCCGATTGGTACTTGCTTACTGTTGAAGTTCTCTTCTTCGGTGGCGTAACGGCATGGATGATGTTTGGTGATCGTCGACAAGTAATTGATCGGCATGCTCGCCGCTTTGCTGGGGATGAGCAACGTTTTAATTTCCGGTTGGATTTTTAGTAGTATCTAGTAAAAGGATAAAAAGCGAGAGGCTGGGAAAAAACTCTCAGTCCAAAATGAAAGCCGGACGATGAATCAAATCTTGGTTCATCGTCCGGCTTCTT
>NZ_JACJJQ010000049.1 GCF_016900115.1 Limosilactobacillus alvi | reverse complement strand
GCCACCCACGTTGGGCAGCCTAAACTAGACCAATTTAGCCTTAAAAATTCTATCAGTACCAGTTGACGAAGAGCCTTAATTTGTCTCCTCGCGAATAATATACTTTTGCTAATAGATTACCAACAGATACCTATTGTGATGCGACTTTAACGGTCATTTCATGTATCCAAACCGGTAAAATTACTTTGAAAATCCGAAGGAAAGACTAGCCAAAAGCAGAAATTGATGCTATAGTTGTACGAGTTAGGGTTACGTATAACGTATTCTCGTTAAAATAAAAAGTTTGGAGGCAAAAACCAATGCGTGTAAACATCACTATGGAATGCACTGAGTGCCACGAACGGAATTACTTAACTAGTAAGAACCGTCGTAACAACCCCGATCGGCTGGAATTAAAGAAGTACTGCCCACGGGAACATAAGGTTACTTTACACCGAGAAACTAAGTAGTGGGATTTAAGTGAAAGAGCCGGGATTTTCCCGGCTCTTTCTTTTTTGGTGATGGTGCTTGAACCTTTTTGAAAATTTTGTCACAATAACTTTAACTTTGAAATTGGTAAAGTGAAAAGAGGTTGGCGCATGAATGAAAATAAAAAATTAGTCCGTAAACAGTTTATTTCGCGAATACAGAATTTAGTACCGGAAGATAAACTTCGGCAAGAAGCAACTTTAGTCACAAAATTAACTCAGCAAAGGGCATGGCAAGTGGCCAAAGTGGTTGCGGTAACCATGAGCCAAGGCTTTGAACTCAATACCATGTCGCTAATCAAAGCTGCTCAAGCCGCAAGCAAAGTTGTGGTGATACCGCGAACTTTGCCAAAAAGACAAATGGAATTTGTTGAACTTAATTCAACAACTAGATTTGAAAAATCGGCTTTTGGAATACAAGAACCAGTAAATGGGCAAGTTTATTTGCCAACTGATATTGATTTAATCATTGTCCCTGGGGTTGCTTTTACCCCTAACGGTCATCGCTTGGGGTTTGGGGGTGGCTATTACGATCGCTACTTGGCCCGTTATAATGGACAAACGATTTCGCTTGCTTTATCGGCTCAGGTTGCTGATGAAGAAGCTTGGCCACATGAAAGCTTTGATATCGATGTTCAACAGGTTTTGACCTGTTTGGATAAATGAGGGGTAAATAGTGAAAATAGTTTGGCAAAAGGCTCCAGTAACATGTTGCTTGATCAGTGTGATGGTAATTATTTACTTGGGGATGCTAGTTACCGGTGGATTTACGACATATAACTTATTACGTTGGGGTGCGCTTTATCCGCCACTAGTTGTTCACAGCCAATGGTGGCGACTTTTTACCGCGGGCTTCATTCACCTTGGTTGGGAACATATTTTAATGAATGGGCTAACTTTGTATCTGATTGGATACTATGTTGAGCAATTATTTGGTCATTGGCGGTTATTGGGGCTCTTTATTTTAAGTGTACTTGGTGGTAATTTAGCTAGCTTTGCTTTCGATCCCACCGCAATTGCAGCTGGTGCTAGTACCGGGATTTTTGGTTTATTTGGTGCTTTTATCTTTTTAGGGAGTGAATTCCGAAATAATAATGGAGTTCGTTTAATGGCGCGGCAGTTTCTAATCTTGGTGGTTGTAAATGTCGTTTTTGATATTTTTATGCCCCATGTTGGTTTAGCGGCTCATTTAGGCGGTTTTCTAGTCGGCTTTTTAGCCGCCGCCGCCCTTGGTGCCCCGCGTTTGGGGAAAATTAGCTTGCTAAAACGGTTGCTTAGTGGCACTATATTAATTGTTTTAGGATTTCTTTTTTACGGATTGGGGCGGTTTTAGGTGAGACCAATAACGAGGTTACGAACCCTATATGACGTGCAACAGCTCTTGAAACAGTTTAATGTCTTTGTCTACGTTGGTAAGCGACTTTGGGACATTGAATTAATGGCCTTAGAAATTGATAATCTTTACCAAGCTCGGGTTATTGATAAAGACCTTTTTCTTCAGGCTAAGTTAGTTCTTAATAAAGAGCACCGAGAGGAAGAAAAATATGAAACACAGGAGAGAAGGAAAAATGACTAGTAACAAGAAACTCATTGGTGTTGACCTTGGTGGGACAACAATTAAGTTTGCAATTTTGACAGCTGAAGGAGAGATCCAAGAAAAGTGGTCAATTCGGACTAACATTCTTGATGAAGGATCCCACATTGTGCCAGACATTATTGATTCAATCAATCACCACATTGATTTGTACAAGATGAGTAAAGAACAATTTATCGGAATTGGGATGGGAACTCCCGGAACAGTTGACCGGAAAGCTGGTACGGTGATTGGGGCCTATAACTTAAACTGGAAGACATTACAACCAGTTAAAGAACAAATCGAAGCTGGAACTGGCTTAAAGTTTGCGTTGGACAATGACGCAAACTGTGCTGGCCTTGGTGAACGTTGGAAGGGCGCCGGTAACGATGGTGATGACGTTGCCTTCATCACCCTTGGTACTGGTGTTGGTGGTGGTTTGATTGCTAATCGGCAACTCCTTCATGGTGTTGGTGGAGCGGCTGGTGAAGTTGGCCACATCACGGTTGAACCAAACAACGGTTACCTTTGTACCTGTGGAAAGCGCGGTTGCCTTGAACAATACGCTTCGGCAACTGGGGTTGTTCACTTGGCACAAGACTTTGCTGAAGAATATGAAGGTAACTCGCCACTTAAAAAGATGATTGATGATGGAGATGAAATCACTTCTAAGATTGTCTTTGACTTAGCTAAGCAAAATGATTACTTAGCAAATCAAGTTGTCGATAAGGTTTGTTACTACCTTGGTCTGGCAGTTGCCAACTTATCCGACACTTTGAATCCGGAATTTGTCGTTATTGGTGGTGGGGTTTCAGCCGCTGGGGATTTCTTGTTGAACCGGGTACAAAAGTACTTTGAAGAATTTGCTTTTGCAACAGTTAAGACTTCAACCAAGCTAAAGTTAGCAGAACTTGGTAACGATGCTGGGGTTATTGGTGCTGCTTCTTTAGCTACTCAGTTTGCATAAGCTAATCCAATTTTTAGTGGAGTGTGATTAAAACATGGTAGTTGCATCGGTTTCAAGTGGCTTGTTAATGTTTGATGCTGTCATCATTATTATTTTGATAATCTGGTTAGGAAGCGCAGGTTTGAATCGTTGGCGGCGGAAAAAGTATGCCACAATGTTAGATCAAGAAGCCTTTCAAAAGGGATCCCACCGCGCTCAAGTCTTGGATGTGCGCTCAAAAGAAGATTTTGATAAGGGCCACATTCTTGGAGCACGGAGTATGCCATTGGCTTACATGAAGCAACAAATGGGGGATCTAAGAGCAGATTTGCCGATTTACTTGTACGATCAAGGGATGACTTTGAGTACTCAAGCGGCTGTTTGGCTAGCTAAGCAGGGTTACAAGCAACTCTATATTTTAGATGGTGGCTACTCAAAGTGGACTGGTAAAACGAAAAAGTCAAAATATTAAAAAAAGCGACGCCGATAAAGTCAGTACGACTTTTTAGTCAGCGTCGCTTTTATTTGAATAAAGTTAGAACTGATGAGAAGAGCGGCCTTTCCGAACAGCAGCTCGACGGTTAGTATCAAATTTCTCTTCCGTTTCTTCAATTGGCTTTATAACTGTTTTATGAAAGGTGAAAACGCCACTGGCTAAAGCTCCCAAGGTTGCTAAGGTTCCAACTAAAAAACCTTTTGAAAATTGTTTCATTGGTCTGCCTCCTTATTGTAACTGTCTTTATTATGCAAGATTAAAATCATTTTTGCCAGTTATAATCACAAAAAGCAAGAAAGTTTTATGAAAGAGGTGTTATTGAGTTAAATGACAAAAGTACTTGCGATTGTTGGTCCAACTGCAGTGGGTAAAACAGCACTTTCAATTTACCTTGCAAAACGGTTAAATGGAGCGGTGATTTCTGGTGACTCGATGCAGGTTTACCGTAAGCTAGATATTGGGACGGCAAAAGTTACTCCAGTAGAAAAGGCTGGGATCCCACATTATTTAATTGATATTCGAAATGTTGATCAACAATTCACCGTTGCAGAGTTCAAACAAGAAGCTAAAGCTAAGATCAAATCAATTTCAAAAAAAGGTCAGTTACCGATTATCGTTGGGGGCACCGGCTTCTATCTGCATGCTTTGACCAATGAGCTGGCTTTGGGAAATGATCAGCAAGAGTCAAAGCAAATCCGTAACAAGTGGCTTCACCAAGCTGAAAGAATCGGAAAACAAGCGGTTTGGGATCAGCTAAACCAACGTGATCCAGAAGCTGCAAAAAAAATCCCAGTTCAAAATCTGCGGCGAACCATCCGGGCTTTAGAAGTGATCGAAAAGACGGGAAAATTATTTTCAAGGCAACCACAAGCAATTGCAGAAGATGATTACTTTATCGTTGGCCTAACAACTGATCGGCAAAAATTATATGCGCGGATTAATCAACGTGTGGAGCAGATGATGACTCGTGGATTGTTAACGGAAGCGAGATGGTTATATGACCAGGGGGGTGAAAAATTACCGGCTGGGAAAGGCATTGGTTATCGAGAATTATTTCCGTATTTTGCTGGAGAATGTTCACTTGATGAGGCAATTGAAAAAATTAAACTTGATTCGCGCCACTATGCTAAGCGACAGTTAACATGGTTTCGGAACCAAGAGGACTGCCACTGGTTTGATCTCGTACAGGGAAAAAATCAAACTGAAGAAATCGAAGCTCAGGTTAAAGCATGGTTAAAAAAGTAAAGTTTAAACCGCTTACGATCTAATGTCCATTGGAATTTACGGATAAAATTGACAGGGAAAACCAGGGTGATAAACTAATACCAATTTAGAAATTCTAAAGGAAAACACGATTGGATTAGCCAGAAAGGAACTTTACAAAATGACGAGGCATGAATACACCAAAGATGAAGTACGTGAATTAATTAAGGCCGAAGACGTCCGCTTTTTACGGTTAATATTTACGGACTTGTTTGGGATGAGCAAGAGTGTTGATTTACCAATTAGCCAACTTGATAAGTTACTCGAAAACAAAATTATGTTTGATGGCTCTTCAATTGACGGCTTTGTCCGGATTGAAGAAAGTGATATGTATCTTTACCCTGATATGAGTACATGGTTGATTTCACCTTGGGGTAAAGAACATGGCAAGGTTGCGCAAGTTATCTGCAGTGTTTATACAATTGATGGTAAGCCGTTTGCTGGTGATCCCCGGAATAATTTAAAGCGGCTTGTGGCCGAAATGAAGGCAGCTGGCTTCACGAGTTTCAACATTGGACCAGAACCAGAATTCTTCTTATTCAAGACTGATGATACTGGCAAGCCAACAATGGAAGTTAATGACCAAGAAAACTACTTTGATATGGAACCAGCTGATCGTGGTGAAGATTGCCGGCGTGATATTGTTCTTGCTCTTGAAAAGCTTGGCTTCTCAGTTGAAGCTTCACATCACGAAGTTGCTCCTGGTCAGCACGAAGTTGACTTTAAGTACGCTGACGCCCTCGAAGCTGCTGATAACATCCAAATGTTTAAGATGGTAGTAAAGACGATTGCTAAGAAATACGGTTTACATGCAACCTTCATGCCAAAGCCACTTTCTGGGGTTAATGGTTCGGGGATGCACATGAACATGTCACTCTTCACTGAAGCTGGCAATGCTTTTTATGATGAAAAGGGTTCGTTACAATTATCTCAGACTGCTTATCATTTCTTGGCGGGGGTTTTAGACCATGTCCGGAGTTTAACGGCTGTTTGCAACCCAATCGTAAATTCCTACAAACGATTAGTTCCAGGTTATGAAGCTCCGGTTTATGTTGCTTGGTCAGCTTCAAATCGTTCCCCATTGATTCGGATCCCAGGAAGTCGGGGATTAAGTACCCGGCTTGAATTACGGTCAGTTGATCCATCCGCCAACCCCTACTTAGCAATTGCCGCAATTCTTGCAGCTGGGTTAGATGGCTTAAAGCGGAACTTACAACCAATGCCAGCTGTTGATGAAAATATTTACAAGATGACAATGACTCAACGTAAGGAAAAGGGAATCAAGGACCTTCCTGACACTTTACACAACGCTTTAAAGAGTTTGGCCCAAGATGACGTGATTAAGGACGCCATGGGGGAACATCTTTTTGAAAGCTTTATCACAGCGAAAACCAAGGAATATGCCGCTTACCGGTTGAATGTTTCAAACTGGGAACGGGATCGATACATGGAAAAATACTAGTGAATGTGACTAGGTAGCATTAAAGATATTAAAAAGGCTGATCAAAACTTAGCTTTGATCAGCCTTTTGTGGTACTAAAAACGTTATTTATTTAACTTGGCGGCGTCTGCGTCGATCTTGGCAAATCCTAAGCCATTTGGTTTTTGATTGCCACGCTTTTCCATCGCCTTGCGAGCCATTTCTTTGCGTTCTTGTTTACTAAGTGCCATCGAAACTCGCCTCTTTTGATATGGAGTGTCAACTTACTTGACACTCTCATTATAGTTCAAAAAATTTGAAGAACAAGTGATGTTACCTTATAAAAATGATAAAAAAGTCGTTAAGGAACGATTCAGCCCTTTAAAATTTGAGAAAAAGTCGGTAAGATTAAGATAGACCAAATTAAGGAGAATGTTGCCGATGGTAAGCAAATTTGAGAACGGTGCACAACCGATCAGCAAAATTATTAATCAATCGATTAAACAAAAAGTTAATTATTTACAAGAATTAGATCAAGCAGTTAAAGCTCACGAAGATCAAAAGGTTTATGCTTTACTTGATCAAAAACGGTACGCAGCTGAAATTTTACACCGGGAAGAAAAAGCAAATGACACTGGGGTGATGACCTTAGTAGATGATATTACCAATCACTTAAGTAATTACTTAAGTAGTAAGTTGATTAACTATCTTAGTCAAGCATACCCTTTCTTTTACTATGAAGAATACCAACTTGGTCATTTTCGAATTTACTTTGGTAACTGGTGGGACCGGCGGCAATTTGGTGAACTCGATGTCTTGAATATTCGGTTTATTTTTGATCAAACCGAATACAAAAAATTAGCACAATCGTTTGAACTTAGCCAATCTGGTAAGCGCTTTAATGGTGAAAAGATTGATCAACTTTCCAAAGAAAATGATCGTCTACAAAATCTAATTGATTCGCAAGCTAAGCGTGAAGCAAAGAAAGAAGAACTTCAAGCGGAATTAAAAGAAGCAAGTGCGCGGAATGGCCTCTTCGAATCAAGTAAAAACCGGGAGGCACGGGAAGCGATTGTTAGTGAACTCTCAAAGCTTGAAGACCAAGATGAAGAAGCCCGGACAGCAGCTGGAAAGATTAAGGAAAACAACCAAGCGGTCTTGGAACTTTCCAAAGAAAATACCATCCTAAGTTATGAACGGAAGAGTATTGTGGATACTTTTGAAAGTTTTGAAGACTTTGAAGTCCAAAATCATAACCTGTATGCCAACTATTTGAAGAGTTTGGTTGACGGTGGAAAGCAGGTGATTGCACATGACTAAGCAAATGCTTTCCACCGCAACCGATCAAGTCACTAGCTTAACGGCATCACTCGCGACTGGACTTAAGCTGGGGGAACAATACGTCCAATTACTTAATCAGCTCGCAACAACGACAGATGCTAATCAACTTTTATCGTCAGCAAGCGATTTAATTAAGTTTGATCTAACGGATGCTTACGTTAAGTTCCCTCATCATTACGCTCCCGAAGATTATTATTTACTCTTTATGGGGCGGCTTTTGGAACTTGAAGGAGTCGAAGGGCTAGAGGTTAAGCCTGATCCACTCCATCGCCGGTTAGCAATGCGCTTAACTAGTTTCGAAAACAATTATACTTTCTGTTTTGAACAAAAACGGGGGAAAGAGGGGGCCTTTTTCTGTGAACAAACCGACCATGAGCCGCTCTTTAACCTCGATTTAGCTCATCAAAGTCTTCAGTTCAACAATCAAGCATTGATTGATTTCCTAATTGTTAAAGAAATTAGTGCTCATAATGACCTTGAATTGCAAGGGATTATTAAACCACTAGTTACTTTTGCTAACTTATTGGACTCCAAATTGAACTTCATGATTAACTTAGGGATTTTAGCAACAAAGAACGAGGCCCACTTTAAGTTAGCAGCACCAGAACTTTCACTAACAGTGATTGATAAGCTTTTTGTTAAGACAGCAGAAACCGATACGGTTCTTTTAAGCTTGCCTAAGAATAATGGGGCAAAACTTAAATTGGGTGATCAAATAGCGATGACCCTTTGCTATGATCCCGATGATTACAGTAAGCAATGGTTCTTTATGGTTAATGATCCAAAGGAGAATTTATCCTTCCTTGATGTGCTCTTACATTACCCATTAGTGCGTGATTGGTACTTAATTAATCGGGAAAGTCTGGCGATTATGGACAATAACTTTAGTTACACTCCAGCCGCTGACGAACGAGTAGTCCGTCATACTCCGGCAACAGATGCTGAACCAGTTAAGGAAGAAGCGCCGGCTAGTGCAGTTAATGATGATGAAGAGGCTTCTGATTAATGTTTAATATTACTAAGCTCTTACAAACTTCAATTAACTTAGATAACCAAATGTTTGAACAACGGGATCTTTTGATCGGTCCAAGTGCTCATTTACAGCACGCCATGATTAATTTGGATCAAGCGTTGAGTAACCTCTATCAAGTTAGTGATAATCAATACGAGTTACATTTTGGTGAAAAAATTAGGTTTGATCAAACCCAAGCTTACACCTTGACCCTTCACTGGTGTTTAGTTATTAGTGCCCGGCTAAAGTGGACCCATTTAGTGGTTCTAGATGCAAAACAATGGCAAAAAATTCAGGCAGCGAAGCCTGCTACGAAAATGGCTGATTTTGATAAAGAATTTTTAGCAATAAAAAATCTGCTTTTGCAAAGCTACTACACGCATCGGCAAGCTGATTTTAAGCACGCTTGGCACTTATTATTGAAGTTGGGGTTAGTTGACTATCAACTTGATCCGTCAGTAATTATGGAAACTCAAGCAAAATTAAATGACTTAATTTAGTTTTGAAACGGTTTAGGCTAGGAAGAATATTCCACCTTAAGCCGTTTTTTTATTTATTCGCTGCAAGGCAATAATAAGGAATCTCCCTAATATTTATGTACATTTTTAATAAAGCCTTTACATAGATTTGGAATAATGGTAAATTAAAACCGTAAGTAATAATGATTCTAAACAAGGAGGAATTTATGATGAACTTTTTGAATCGTGAAATTGATGATTTTAAGGTAAATGCCTACCAAGCGGGGGAAACGATCGAAGTTTCAAAAGCTGATGTATTAGGAAAGTGGAGTATCTTCTTTTTCTACCCAGCTGATTTCTCCTTTGTTTGCCCAACTGAATTGGAAGCATTACAAGATAACTACCAAGCTTTCAAAGATGCTGATGCTGAAATTTATTCTGTTTCTGAAGATACTGAATTTGTTCACAAGGCTTGGGCTGAAGCTTCCGATAAGATTGGCCGGATTCAATACACGATGTTGGCGGACCCCGCTGGCAAGTTAGCACGGATGTTTGATGTTTTAGATGAAGATGCTGGTCAAGCATACCGGGGTGTCTTCATTGTTGACCCTGATGGGAAGATTCAATCATATACGATTAATAACATGGGAATTGGTCGTTCTGCTGACGAAATTTTGCGGACCTTACAAGCAGCTCAATTTGTTCGTGAACATGGTGACCGCGTTTGCCCTGCAAACTGGAAGCCGGGTGATGATACGATTAAGCCAAGCCTTGACCTAGTTGGGAAACTCTAATTAAAAAGGGGACGTTAGCATGGCCGATCGAATCTATGACTTAATTATTATTGGTGCTGGTCCTGCCGGACTTTCAGCAGCAATTTATGCTGGCCGGGCAACTTTGGACACTTTGGTTTTAGAGGCTGATACGGTTGGTGGTCAAGTTACCACCACTGCGATGGTTTATAATTACCCAGCAGCTCCAGCAATTGACGGGACAAAGTTAATGCACCAAATGCAACAACAGACTCAAGATTTTGGAGTGGCGATTAAGAAAGATCGGATTATTAAATTTGATCTGGATGGGGAGGTTAAAACTTTAACGGGCGAGAGTGGCCATCAGTATCAAACCCGAAGCGTAATTATTGCGACCGGAGCTAGTCCTCGCCATGCCGGCTTTGTTGGCGAAGATGAATTTCGTGGTCGAGGAATTGCCTATTGTTCCACCTGTGATGGGGAACTCTTTACTGGACTTGAAGTCTTCGTTGTTGGTGGCGGTTATGCAGCGGCTGAAGAAGCTGACTTTTTAACCCGGTACGCCAAACATGTGACGGTCTTAGTTCGAGAAGGCGAATTCCAGTGTCCGCCGTTGACAGCCGCTCGAGCACTTGATAATCCAAAGGTTGATGTTAAGTATCATACCGAAATCGAAATGGTTCGTGGAGACCAATATTTAACGGAGATGACCTTGGTTAATAATGAAACTAAGGAGAAAACCGTTTATCATGTCGACGAAGGTGATCAAACCTTTGGCGTCTTCGTCTATGTTGGAACTAAGCCAGCAACCGATTTATTACCAGCGACTTTGAAAAAAACACCTCAAGGTTATCTAAAGGTTAATCAAAATGGAGAAACGACCCTTCCGGGAGTTTACGCTGCTGGAGACGTAATTGACAAGGATCTCCGGCAAATTATTACGGCGGCTGCAGATGGGGCAACTGCTGCAACTAAGGCTGAAGAATATGTAAGTGCACAAAAGAAACGACTACATATTCCGGTTAACCGACCAAAACCAAAGCCGGTGGGGAAAACGAGTTCGGTTGTTGATGAAAGGGCAACCAAGCACACAGGTAAGTGGTTTACCCCTGATTTGGTTAGTCAGTTAAGTCCAATTTTTGCGCGGTTAACGAAGAATGTAACTCTACAAGTTTTGTCAACAGGAGACGAATTAAGTCAGGAATTGATTGCCTTTGTTCAAGAATTGGTAGGTTTAGATAGTCATTTATCGGAAGTAACGGTAGATGCGTCAGCTAATCTTGATTTTGCACCGCAATTACGGCTCCTGGTTGATGGAAAAGCAACCGGTTTACAATATGCAGGCGTACCAACGGGACATGAATTAAATTCATTAGTCCTGGGTTTGTATAACGTTGCTGGTCCTGGACAAGAAGTTGCACCAGATTTGGTTACTCGGATTAAGCAATTACCAACCACTAAGTTTGAAATTGGGGTTTCTTTGACCTGTCATTTCTGTCCAGATGTGGTCGCGGCTTGTCAAAAGATGGCTTCAATCAATCCCAAAATTACGGCTACGATGATTGATCTAGCTCACTTTAAGGAGCTTCGTGAAGAACGTCAAATTATGAGTGTTCCCGCAACAATGATTAATGGTGGTCCGGTTATTTTTGGAAGCCAAACTTTGGAACAACTCGTTGCGGCAGCTGAAGAGGCAAAGTAGGGTTATCATAGGAGGATTTCTAAGAGAAAATCTTAGGATCCTTTTTTAATTCTGATAAAATGTGGCTCTTCGTCAACTGGTACTGATAGAATTTTTAAGGCTAAATTGGTCTAGTTTAGGCTGCCCAACGTGGGTGGCCT
>NZ_JACJJQ010000048.1 GCF_016900115.1 Limosilactobacillus alvi | reverse complement strand
TTTCTGGATTGTGTAGATCTATTGTTGCAGTGAATTCTAGTTGAAGATTCTTGGTATTTAAGCCACGGATATGATCAAGTAGTCGTTCCCAGTTACGACTATCTTGATTTTTTTGTTTGGAACGAGTTCCAACGTTGAAATGGTGTGCCTCATCAGCTAAGATAACTACTTTATGTTGAGCCAGTGATTCTTCAGTAATTTCATTTTCGTGCGGAGTATAAATGTCATTGGAAAGTTGCTGAATTCCGGTGAATTTCATATAGATAATATCTGGGTCTAGCTCTGCTGGAAATGTATTAACTGCCTTAATAGTAACTTGACTACCGTCGATAGATATCGGATTATTAAAAAGATATTTTGGTGAGGTAGTATTAATGAAATTATCCAATGTTTTATTAACGACTGCTGTAGTATGTGTAGTAAACAAGAAACATTGGTAATGAAATTCATGATATAGATACAAAACAGTTGCAGCCATGATATCAGTTTTTCCCGATCCAGTAGCCATATAGAACATTAATTGATTATATAGGGTATCAGCAGCTTGCATATGGCGAACCATATCTAAATTTTGGATAGCACCAATTTGATAAGAGCGCAAAGAATGCCTCATATTATCGCTAATATACAATGGTAAGTAGTTCATATGTGATAGTTGCGACGATTGAATCGTTGGATTTTGAAGAGCATTCAACAGCTTTAACTCTATTTTCTCTGGTTTTCTTTTCTTGATTACCATTATTTAGCCCCATTTCCATAAAAACTCTTGTTAAATTGGTAGTCGGAATCAGAGAGAAGGTCACGAATATTTGCATCGTCAATATTTGCTTCATTAAAGTAAAGTTGATTTTTGTTCAACATTTTTAGCAGAAGGTTCTTTTGCTCATTAAATGAAAGCTTTTTTCGTGCAGAGTCATTCTCGTATTTTTTAAGATCAACACGGAAGTCATAATCAGCACCTTGCTTCATACGTTGATAAACTGAATCAAGTTCATCTAATGTGGTGGCCTTCTGCAAATCTTTAAGGTAACCCATGTTTTTTTCCATTAATTCAGCATAAATGAAGGAACCACCACCTTGCCAATTAACATTCTTAGAAATGCCACCTTGTTCACCGGCAATGACCTTTTGTAATCTAGGGACGGAAACCGTATTGATATAATCCATTTGTTCGATTCCTATGAAACGTCGATGCATTTTCATAGCGACAGCTTGGGTCGTGGCAGATCCCATAAAGAAATCAAGGACAAGATCGTTTTCGTTGGAACCAAGTGTAAGGATTCTTGATATAAGTCTTTCGGGCTTAGGTGTACCAAAGACATCTTTCCCGTTAAATAATTTTTTGATTTCTCGTTTAGCATCCTGATTGTGGCCAACTTCCTGATAAGTCCACAATGTTTGTGCCACAACTCCTTTTACGTTAGAAAGGTAACGTTTAAGACGTGGGACATTATTACCATCTTTACCAAACCAAATTTTATTGTCGTTTATCATTTCTTTAAGTTTATCCTTAGGATACAGCCAACTTCGTCCATCAGGTGGTAATACTTTTCGACCTGATGGAGTGGTTATTTCATATATATTTTCTTTAACGGCAGGTCCTACAGATAGATTGTCAGATTGCCAAGGACCTCTTGGATCGTTATCAGGATTTTTGTATCTACTATTTGCCTCTTGCGAGCGTGGAAGCCTATTTAGTTCTTTTTCAGAGCTATTGTTTTTTGCATAAACTTGAATGTAATCATGGCTTTTAGAGAAAGTCTTTTTAAGGTTAATTGGTGCATATGCACGTTGCCAAACAATTTCGTTTAAGAAGTTTTGACGGCCAAAAATCGAATCAGCTAAAACTTTTAAATAGTGACTTTCGTTATCGTCAATAGAAATCCAGATAGTTCCATTGTCGGCTAATAGTTGCCATGCAATTTCCAACCTAGATTTCATAAATGTTAACCATGCGGCATGTGTAAAGTTATCGTTATAATCAAAATCTTTTGTAGTATTGTATGGGGGATCTAAGTAGATTAGCTTTACTTTTCCAGCAAATTTATTTTTGATGCTATGTAGTGCAATTAAATTGTTGCCCTTAATAATCAGATTATCATCATTATTAAAAGAGGTAGCTTTTTGTTCCCCGTTTTTGTCATATCGCTTAGCATTAACTAACACTTTAGGTTCAAATAATTCGCTAATTTCAGAATAAGCAAGTGTCTCATTTAAGAACGGCTCATCAACACCAACTTCTTGATCTGCATCTTCCTTATTCATGCTTGCTTTTAATACAGTATCTTTATATGGAAAGTCTAACACTACATCATCTGAATCGTTAATAAACCTATTGTCAACGGTCAAACCAATTCGATTAGAGTATTTGGTAAAACTATCTTGCCAGAATTCTTTGTATTCAAAAACATCAATAAATTTATTTAGTTCGAAAACAACAGTATCAGCAATCTTTTTAGTATATTGATCATGAATCATCTTGTTTGCTAGCAAAGCAGACATTAAATCTTTATCGTAATGATCCAAATCTTCAATCACTTTATTGCGTTTCAGTGTACCATTTGTATCTATATATTTATTGCCAAAATGGGATAAGACAGATCGAACTACTTGCATTATTTTAGTTTCAACTTGCATTTCACTTATTCTCCTTCTTTTCAAACATCTCAAGCCATAGTTCATACCCTCGCTTCTCGTCTGAGGTGAGTGAGTTAATGACCCGGTCAAGTGCCTGATCGACTGTTTCGTCTTGTGTTTTGATGCCTAATGCATTTTCTAAGGCATTAATTTTGATTACGGTGCTTTGCATTAAGCGAACAGTGGTATAGTTTTTCCGTCCGGTTTTTGGGCGACCTCGACGCTTTTTTGGCTTTTCTTCTTTAATGTCATGTTCAACTTCATTAGTGATTGCAATTGGGTCATATGTTTCTTTGGGCTTTGAAATTTTAGTCTCGCTGATTGGACGGGGCTTTTTCTTTTCATTCTTTTTGAATTCAAACTTAGCCATTATTTGATTTCAACTCCCTTATCCTTCAGGCGTTTAACAATTTCATTAGTCAGTTGCTTGTAAATATAGTGTAAGCGGGTATCGTGCATGTCGTATGGTGTTAGGCCTTTTTCTGCAATCCCGGTTCGGTCGTAGCGCTTCAAACGTTCCATATGTCGGATAATCTGTTTGAATAACATATCTTTACCAAAATCTTCTTCTGCATCGTGTAAGATTTGGCTGTCCAGTCCAGCGTTATTCTTCAACAAGACTGCCAATACACCGAGAATATCGATATCAACGGCAGCGTAGTCGTTATACATTTGCTGTAGATATTCAAAGAAGGTTTCCGCCCCATCTAGTGACCGTTGTTGTGTTTGCAGAACGATAATAACGTAATCGGTAGCATAGATTGCAGAGTCAGTAAAGACAGATAGTGTCGGTGGTACATCGATAATAATAAAGTCGTACTGGTCTCTTACCTTATCTAATTGCTTAGCAAAGTAGGAAATGCGTTGTTCCTTGATACGGCTCATTTCGCTTTGGAGTGTTGTGCCGTTTCTTGCCTGAATCTTTTCCTTATCCGGCATATACTTCATTTCAAGGAAGTCAGGGTAGCTTTTGAAGTCCTCACTTGATGGTAACAAGTAAAGATTATCCATGATGTTCACAATGGCAGAATTAATATTTTCTTCTGTCAGTGCTACCATCATTGTTTTTTCAATAGAAAGGTCTTTCTCATTTTGAAGGTTATATGTTCGGCGCAACAGTTGAGTAGCGTTTGCTTGAGGATCAAGGTCACAGACTAGTGTTTTATAACCTTGACGTGCGAGCTGATAAGCAGTCATAACAGAGTTAGTTGTTTTACCGACTCCGCCTTTCATATTTCCGTACAGTATAGCTGGCATTTTCTACATGCTCCTTTCGCAATATGATTCATCATTAGTTTACTACAACAGGTAAGACATCACTATCTTTTTTTGTAGTAACAAAAATGAAATATGATAATATCATTGCTATCACGTTAAATAATTAATTGTAGTAAATTATATTTTTACTACAACAAGCAAGAAAAAAAACAAAAGGATCACATGACAAAAGCACATTTTGAGATATGACCTATTCAAAAAATTTTTTCATTTTCGAATTAATTGTAGTACGTTATATATTTACTGCAATTATATATTGTAGTAAACTAATTAATTTTTAAAATTTAAAAATGTTGCTATATCAGCGTTTATCGATGTAGTAAATATATAATCGTAGTAAATATATAACTGTAGTATATTATATATTTACTACAATTATATATTTACTACGATGTATAACGTACTACAGCAAATTCGAAAGGGTTTACATTCATGCCGGATTAGCGTATCTTAATAGGTGAAATAGTTTTGGCGAACTACTTCACTAACTAAATAAACTAGAGTAAAGAAAAAGCCCGCTGAAGTATTGGCGTACTTCAACGAGCTACCGATTAACTAACGGAACTAGTTAATTCGGGGTTGTCATTTCTATCTATAGGTAAATTATAGAAAGGAATGACGAGAAATTCAAGTAATTAAGGCTAGAATTGAAAACCCGAAGAAGGCAAGAAGCGTGTAGCTAATCGGCTACACGCTTTTTCTTTTGGTTCACGACCGTTAAACTCAAAAGCAGTGACTCTGCACCGTGGTAGTATCCCGAAAGCGTCCGTGGATCTGGAGACGCGCCAGACCCGTAGTTAACATCATAGGTATGCTAAACCATGCCCTTATCGCACGGGGCAAAAGACGCGGCTTGGAAGCCTAGAAAATGCATCAGACGACCCTTAGCATTGTTTAGTGAGTCTTTTTGGTTCATCACAGTAATGCCTTCTTAATTTGAAGGTTAAATAGTCAGAAAAGAACCTGCCCGCCTAACAGGGTAATGGCTGTAAAGCAAGAGAGGAGTGCTAGAGGGACAAGGGCTGGGTGAGTTTGAACCGTCTGCATTGCGATCATTAATGAGCTTAGTAGCTTGATTACTAAGTTGATTAATGATTGCGATGGATCTATTGAGAGTAGAGTTCTCTTGAGATTTTTTGCCACTGATAGGCATGATCTCAAGAGAGCAAGGCTGCGCAAGCAGAGCTTGCTTCCTTTGTTGGAGTTAAGGTTAAGTAGGTAGTTTTTATAGTATTACTTGTGTTTAGTTTATTTAGGTTAGAAATGCTATTAGTGAAGTTTCAAGTGTAAGTGCTTGAAACTTTTTTTATTTTAAATAATTATTTTTCTTAGAACTTATATGAGGGTTAGGTTAACTAGTTTGGTTAGTTAGGAAAGGATGAGATTGATGATATTTCATGACCTTCATATTGAATATTCTGTTACTGTTGAATCATTTAAACAGAATGTTCATTATGTTATTGAACAGAGTAAAAGGCGTAAGATGCCTGTACAAATTATGGATCGTAACACTTGTGTAGCATTATTGTTTACTGATGATGCTTTTAATAAGTGGCAAACTAAGATTGATCAGCTTGAGAAACGGGATCAGGAATTCTTGAAAGAAAACAAGCAGCTGCGGAAAAAGGTTGTTCAATTAGAAGTAGAAAATGATAAGCTTCAAACAGTAAGTGATCATATTAAGGATATTAGAGACACGTTGTATTAATTTTCTACTAATGAAGTGGTAAGTATAGAAAAAACAGGTATTACTAAAATCAAATTTTGGTAATACCTGTTTTTCTATTTGCTGTTCTTTATTAGTCTTGTTGCGCTTTACGATATTTTTCCATTTCTTTGTGGCAATAGTTAATAGCTCTTGCATTGTCAATACCTGTTCGATCGTAGATATTTTTGGGAAGAGAAGTATATCCGTAATAATCGCATAGATTATCAATTGTATCTTCTTCATCGCCAAGGACCCTGAAATCATCGGCAACGTCAATAATTTCCTTATTAGATAAAGATATACCTTGCTTGCTTAAGAAAAAGGTAGATGAATAAAAGGTAACTAGGCTATGTGACTGGTTAAAGATTGATTGTATTTCTTTTTTATAATTATCGAACACGTGTTCTTTGTACGTGTTTTCAGGTTTTATGCCGTTGATGTTACTATCCCAGTAGTCTACTAGTTTTGTATTAAATGTATGATTAAATAGGACTTTATTGTTAATATCAATAATTGTCAGCCTGACTATTTCGTCTAACACTGCGGGCCCAGTTAAGTCAATCCAATATATTAATTCGTTGTATTTCATGGTTATCACCTCGGTCAGTATCATAACTCTGAACAGTGGTATGATGCTGATTCTTATTCGTAATTTGCTTTTTAATTCGGTAAAGGGTGGATCTCGAGAGATGAAATTTGCTCTGTGTTTCATTGTAAGTGTGAAATTGCAAGTACTCATATGCTTGAAGATACTGTGGTGTGATAATGCGCTTATTGCGCCCACCTGTATTTAATGTAGACTGATATTTTTTCTTTTTAATTGCTTTGAGAGTACTTTTTTTTCGCAAATAATTGACATAATCAAGGTGTGCTAACTGTGATGCTATAATCCAGTCACTTGAGTCACTATCGTCACTTAATTCCATGTCACTAGATCGGATAATAATGCCTGTGTCTTCTACCATATACATTAAATGGCATAACTCACGTATGTTTGAGTAAAGGTTAGTCAAGCTGGGTACAACTAGAATATCGCCTTCTTTTGCAGTGCTTGTGAGGAACTTACGTAATTGATAACGATCTTTATTATGATTGTTTCTAAAAACATCTGCGAAACAGTGATCGTAAGGGATTCCCATTTTCAATAAAATTGTAGCCTGATGTTCAAAGTCATCTTCCTTGCTGATACTATCTTTTAAGAAACCTGAAGTATAACCGTATTTAGTCATATATTGTCACTTCCTCATTTAAGTCTGGTGTACAAATATTCTAAGAAAAAAAGCTTATTCAGCTCTAAGAATAAAGCTGAATAAGCTAGTTACAACTATGTAGTAGTTAAAATAATATATTTAGCTGGATTAACTTAGTACATTATTTTAGTCAGGAATTAGACTAATTCTTGGTTTTGATAATCAAATCGATTAACAATTTCTCCATCGATAATAATAGTTTTTGAACCTTCATTTATAGTTTTACCAGGATGTTTTTGTTTGATTTCTCCATAGATACCTTTTTTGAATTTTGGAGTTTTAATCCCTCGGGACGTGCTAAATAAATCAGTACCACTAACGTAATATCTTAATCGCCTCTTTTTTGATGAGCGTTTCTTTTCCAATTCTTCTTCACTATCGGTGTGTTCAGGTGCATTTAGAAAGCCGGCAAAGTATTTAGCAGCCTTGTCACCATCGCGGTTAGAATATGATGTTATAGTAACCTTTCCCTTTTGCCATAATTTATTCAAGTCTTCTACGGGAATCCAAGCAATACCGAATAAAAGTAAGTGAATATGCCATCTTGGCTTTTCGTTATAAGTTTCATCATAAGGTTCATTTATTCTTATGTATTCATAATGAAAAGAAGGATGTGCTTTTTTTATATAGCGTTTAAGACGTTTCATGAATCGATCAAAGTCGTGGCTTAATTCATTTAAATTAGTTTGAGGTTTTTTGTAGCCCAGCGTAATCATCACACTGCTTTTGAAAGCATCAACATATTTTTCGACAGTGTAGAATAAGTTGCGATAGGAGCGAATAAGTGATTGCTGATTTTGAATTTTTAGATTTGACTTTTTAACGTTTTGAATAAGTTCACCAGTGTCTTTGTTGTAATATACCCCATCACTTTTTTTAATAATATGGGACTTATGAGCTGTGAAACCATTTTTTCTATAGTGAATATGATTCTTAGTTACTAAGTAAAAGACTTGGTCTGAATCTTTAAAGTTAGTTTTTGTATTACTTTTTATCATTTTTATCTCCTAAGACAGTGTAGTGTATAACCTTAAACACAAGATAAGACGATTTTTATTTTAATTATTTACTAATTTTAAATTCTTTATTGTATTATAACTCTTTTTAACGGTGAAATGTATACAATTATCAATTAATATAGCTAAGTTAGTGAAGTTATTACAACTAAGTTTGAAAGAAAAAATCAAAACATGACTATATTTTGAAGCTTGCTTAAAATCAAAATATAGTCATGTTTTGATAATCGGTGAAATGTGAATTTGATTGTTGTATAGTATTATGAAAATGTGACTATGTTTTAGCTCTGTTTAAAATCAAAATGTAGTCATGTTTTCACTTCAAATGAGAAGGAAGAATTAAAATGAATCATCGAAAAAAAGAAGATCAAAAAAGAACCTCTTATATTCGGGCATTGGTAACTAAAGATGAGCATAAAAAAATAAAAGATTTAGCTGATAGTAATGGAGAAGATGTTTCAGCATATATTCGCAATTCTATTAGATTTCGAAACCAAAGTAGACTAAGTGAAATATTGGCAATGAGTCAAAACGAAAAATCAAAAGGTAATTTTGATCAATTAACCCTAGAACCAATTTTAGACAGTTTAGAATCGATTCAAGATCAAATTAACGGCTTGGATGAAAATAAAGAAAAAGAATTTTATTGGGAATTGCTAGAATGGTTAAAGAACTTTATGAAAGATTCTAGGAAACGTAATTTGTTTAATGAACATAGTTACGAGATACCAGACGACCATGAGTAAGATTTTATCTTTAAATTAACAAAAGCCTGACTATGTTTTGATATCTCAAGTATAGTCAGGCTTTTTTATGTTGGTGAAAATAGTTATTTTTATTTACAAGGTTTTCCCATATAGTTACCAACGGTTCGCGGCGAAATGTTAAAAGCCTTTGCTGTTTCTTTTTGAGTATGAGTTTTGTAGTATTCTCGCATTGCATGCACCATTGCAGGGGTTAGACGCCTTTTGCGTCCTTCACGATATTTTGGATCAGTTTTTCGTTTATATGCCCTACCACCTTGCATACGATCTACAATCATATCTCTTTCAAACTCAGCAAATGAAGCCATAACATTCAACATCAATTTGCCCGTAGGAGTGCCTTTATCAAAAGTCATATTGCCTACAGTTACTGAGACTTGTTTTGCAGTTAGTTCATCAATTTCGTTTAAAATAATTCGCAAGGAACGGCCTAAGCGGTCTAGTTTAGTAACGAGGATTTCATCACCTGGCTTTACTTTCTTCATGAGTTTTAACCATTGGGGTCGGTCACTTTTGGTACCTGTCATTTTCTCGGCAAAAATATTGTCTCTATTAACCCCCTTAGCTACAATTTCATCGATTTGTTCTTGTAAGTCTTGTTTTAGTGTTGAAACACGTGCATAGCCATATCTTGTCATTTGTGTCATCTCATTTTTACTATTATATTATTGCTAGTTACTATTCCCATTATAGCGTAAGCAAAAAAACTAGCAAAATATTTTAACTTTTTGCTAGTTGCGTCCATGATATAATAAAAAAGTCGTTCGTCCCTCTGCCGTGATAGGAAGGGGGTGTTAGCTATGGACCTATTTAACGACATATTCTCGCTCGTTAGTTCGCTCATTGTAGTGTGGTTTGCCTGGTGGCTTAATCGCAGGCCATAACGAGTAATCGAACGGCAAAAGCCCACAAAAAAAGCCTCCAAGCTAGTGCAATAGCAAGGAGGCTTTTGTGTTAGATTGCTATGAACCTAACGACATATTCTCTACAATAATTATATCATGATTTGAATTATTTTCTACTGTAGATCCTTTTATTACTTAATGACCAATTTAACTACTTAAATTCCAAAGAATTATCTTCATTTAATATATGTTTATCACGAAGCTCCTGAATAGTATGAAGTTTATCAGAGCTTACAAAGAATTTAACACCATATAGTTTTACCTTTTGATTTTCTCCTAAAATAACAACGTTATTAGGGTTTATTCTTTCTAATAATTCTTGTTTCCAATTATCTCTATTGAGTAGTTGCTCACCTTTTGGCTCCATATAAACCTGATAAATATAATCAGTATCTTCTAAGTAAAGAATAAAGTCAGGCATATAGCCAGCATAATGAGGAATATTGCTACCAAAATCATGAAGCTTAAAATTATCCGCCCGTTCGTCTATTCGAATAAGATAAGCATTTTTATATTGGTTCTTTAATGCAGGCATAATTGAGTTTATTCGGTCGATAAATTTTTTTTCTGTAATATCTACAATAGCATTATCATAAACATACCAATTTTTACCATTCATTGGATTAGGAGTAATCCTAGCTGCTTTCGGATCGTTGAATGAATCGCTAACTCGTTTGGTATAGTCCTTAACAATCTCATTAACTGCTACTGGTAAGAACTCGTTTGTACCTTTTGAGCGCATAAAGTTCTTTACAATAGTTTGTTGTACGTAGAGCAAATAACGTTTAACGGCAATAAGTTTTTGTTGATTGGTTAATCTATTTACACCATTCGCTACACGTGCTTGAATAACCGCATGTCCAAGCCAATCATCATCTGTGATAAATTCTCGCATACTAGTAAGTGTTGGACAGTAATGTTTAAGAGTATTAAATCTGAAAAAACGTAAGCTTGAAATAGCCGCTTTGATCAATGCTCGATCTTTTCTATCATTAAATCGTGCTGCGTTGATTAATGTACTTGTAGAAAGATCGTTATGATCGACATCATCATACTTATGTTCACTAGTAGTGTCCTCTAGATCAATCACTGAACTACTACTTGTATCAATTCCATATTTTTTTATGGAATCATAATAGGTTGCAGGAACTGTAATAACTTTATTGTAATACACGTTACCATGGAGATATACGGAAGATTTCTTGAACGATGGCTTTACAGTAGCGGTATGAGTATGGTATTTAGTATCTTCGTTAACTGGAAGATTAATAGCATCTAATGACTTGCGAAGGTTTTCTAGGTATTTAGGATTGTTAATGGTGTGGTAGTACAAGCGCTCTAATAATTGAATTTCTGTTTTGCGATCATCAAATCTGCGAGTGTAAGACTTTTTATCCTTATAGACAAACGGATTGTATCGAGCTCCACGACCTATAAGCTGAGCTTCGGCATTAGTATCCTTAGGATTAATATTTTTTTCACCGATTCGTACAATATCGTAAAGGTTAAGCACGTCCCAACCTTCACTTAACTTAGCAACAGCAAATACTGCACGAATAGCATTAGTTTCCAAGGTATTTAATTTGTGAGCAACGCTCTCATCGTCTAGAATATCTTTTGATCCTGAGTCATTAGCACTAACTACATTAAAGCTTCGGAAATCATTTTTAAGTTCCGAAACTGTATGTGCGAAGTCCTGCTTGAGCCAATACTTATAAGCTAAATCTAGAGCTTCACTTTGAGTAGATTCTTGCTGAGATTGGACAAAATCATGTAATGACTCCGCTGTTAGGTTATCAATTATGTCGTGAAATTTCTTCTTGGTACTATTAGACATTGCTACCGTATTTGATTTGAATAGAATGACTGGTTTAAAATCAGGAATTTTCAAATTTTGTGCTATTCGTTTTCTATACTGAGATAGTAAGACTGCGTTCAGTATTTTAGATTCATTAGAGTTATTAGCCTGCAAACGAAATACCTGTTTGGAGTAGCCGTCATTAATAAATTTACCGAGGTCGTACTGAGCAATGATCTTATTTTGATACTTTTGGTATATTTCTGGATTGTGTAGATCTATTGTTGCAGTGAATTCTAGTTGAAGATTCTTGGTATTTAAGCCACGGATATGATCA
>NZ_JACJJQ010000047.1 GCF_016900115.1 Limosilactobacillus alvi | reverse complement strand
TAGCAATAAAGAACGGGCTAAGAAATTGCTTAGTCCGTTCTTTATTTTATCAATACGTGCAGTTGTTCACCGCTTACAATCCAACGTAGTGGCCAATAAGTACAATCAAAAGTAAATAGCTTAAAGCGAATTGACTTCTGTTACTAATCGGTAACCAAATCCGCGCACGGTTTTGATAAGCTTAGGTTTCTTTGGATCAACCTCAAGTTTATCGCGAAGATGCGAAATATGAATATCAACAATCCGGGAACTACCAAGTAATTCATACCCCCAAACGCCATTTAAGAGTTGTTCGCGACTAAGGACTTGCCCTTGATGACTGATTAAGTAATTTAAAAGCTGAAATTCTTTCTTGGTTAAGCTGACTAATTTTTTGTTTTTGCTAACTTCAAAATGAGTTCGATCAACTTGAATAGGACCGATAGTAATAAGTTGCTGTGGTTTTTCCTTCTTTGGTTGATTTAATTGACGATGTTTAACAATTTGCTGGTAAAGCCACCATTTTTGTTCGAGATAGGCGCAAAAGACATCCATAGCAATTTGACGACTGAAGATACCATCAATTCTAGTTCGGTACAGTTTGCGTTGAACGCGGGCTTCCTTGGTGTCACTTAAGACAAGAATGGGTTTAAAAAAATCATGCCGAATTAGCATTAAGGTTGCTAAGGTGGTATCTAGGTTACATGCTGCCGTATCCCAAATTACACAGTCAAAAGTCGCCGAGAATAGAGTAGTAACGCTTTGGGTTGCGGTAGTAAGCGAAGTAATTTGCCAGTCTTTTTGAATACCGATTTTTTCAAGCCGGGTTTGAAACGAGGAATCTTTTGATAGCAACAGTATTTTTTGGATTGTCATCACCTCATAATTTACCAAATCTTTACATTCTTCATAATTAGCCTTTACAGTCGTTGTTTATGCTTTATTTGTACCATGGAAAAGGTAGGAAAACAACATTTGAGGATAATACAAACATGAAAAAAATAATTGCTTTTGTTTTATGTACCTTGGGAATTGCGCTTGTTTGGGGGGCATGGGAAGCACATACAAGTGGGCAGTTAAAGCAAACCAAAATTACTAATGTTGGTTCAACAGCTCTACAACCTTTAACTGAAGCTGCAGTACCAGGATTCTTAAAAAAAAATTCACAGATTAGCTTAACCGTCCAGGGGGGGGGATCAGGGACAGGTATAAGTCAAGTCCAAGCAGGGGCTGTTGATATTGGGTCATCTGATGTCTTTGCAGAACAAAAAGCGGGAGTTCAAGCTGGTCAGTTGAAAGATCATATTATTGCTGTTTCTGGTATCGTTCCAATTGTGAATCCAAACCTGCCAGTTCGAAACCTTACAAGTCAGCAGCTTCGGGATATCTTTACCGGGAGAATAAAAAATTGGCAAGTAGTTGGGGGACCGGACCTGGCTATTACGGTAATTAATCGTGCTGAAGGGAGTGGAACTCGGGTAGCGTTTGAACAAGTGATTTTAAAAGGGAGGCCAGCAATGGTGACTCAGGAGCAAGATTCAAATGGAACGGTTAAGCAAATCGTAGCCAATACTCCAGGGGCAATCAGCTATGTTTCTTTACCTTACGTTAATCAGTCTGTTAAGACCATCAAATTAAATGGTATTACAGCGAACTCAAAGAATATTATTACTAATAAGTGGCCATTGTGGTCCTATGAGCACATGTATACACAGAAGCACGCTAAGAAGGAAGCTAATCAATTTATTACTTACATGCAATCGCCAGTAATTCAGAAAAAGTTGATTAAAAAGGCTCACTATGTAAGTGTTCACGATATGGAAGTACAACGAGATGCGAATGGGAAAGTGACCCCGATGAAGGGAGAAAATTAAGATGAAAAACTGGGAAAAGTATCTAATGGGGCCGTCGAAAGAAAGAACTCAAGAAAGAGTAGGCCGGGGGATAACCGGTTTGTCAATTCTCATGATTGGCCTCTTAGTAGGAATAATTCTCCTTTTTTTAGTTGGTAAAGGAAGTCAACTTTTTCTTAAAGATGGTGTTAGTTTTCAAGAATTCATTTTTAAAACTGTCTGGGCACCGGGAAATGAAGTATATGGGGCCGCATCAATGATCATTACTTCGTTATTAGTAACGATGGTTGCTGGGTTAATCGCGCTTCCGTTTGCTTTAGCAGTGGGGGTTGCAGTTACTGAAATCCTACCGCCGATTACTAAAAAAATAATTCAGCCAATAATTGAACTCTTAGTCGGGATTCCTTCCGTGGTTTACGGACTAATTGGGTTAACAGTAGTGGTTCCCATTGTTCGGCAATTGGTTGGTGGAACCGGGTTTGGGATTATCGCCGCAAGCGTCGTGCTATTCTTAATGATTATGCCAACAATTACTTCGATGATAATTGATGCCTTTCAAGCAGTTGATCAAGATCAACGACGGGCTTCGGCTGGGTTAGGAGCCACTCGTTGGCAAACAATTACCCGAATCGTTATTCCCGCAGCTAAAGGAGGAATATTAACAGCATTAATTTTTGGGATGGCCCGGGCTTTTGGGGAAGCCTTAGCGGTTCAAATGGTGATAGGGAATGCGGCCATCATGCCTTCTATTCAGGGGTCCGCAGCTACTATTACCAGTGTTTTAACAACCGGAATGGGAAATACCATTCTGGGTACCCCGGCTAATGATGCTCTCTGGTCGCTGGCCTTAATTCTACTCGGGATGTCGTTAGTTTTTAATCTTTTGATGCACTTCGTTACAAGAAAGGAAGCATAGTATGACCAAGGCAGAGCGAATTGATCGAATTGCTACTATTCTTATTTTACTGTTAGCATTAGCTGTTGTCGGATTAGTGATAACCGTCCTCGGTTTAATATTAATTCCTGGAATTTCTCACATCTCATGGCATTTCTTGACGAGTTCGTCGCAATCCTTTGAAACCGGTGGCGGAATTTTCGATCAGCTTTTTAATTCTTTTTACTTGGTAGTGTTAACCTTACTTATTTCGGTACCTTTAGCCTTAGGAGCCGCAATTTATTTAAACGAATATGCAAAGCAAAATTGGTTTACGGACAGTTTAAGATTAGCAATTGAAGTTCTTAGTTCTTTACCCTCAATTGTGATCGGTTTATTTGGTTACTTAGTTTTTGTTTTAAAATGGGGACTAGATTTTTCACTCTTAGCTGGTGCCTTAGTTTTGACCATTCTAAACCTTCCATTGTTAACCCGGACTAGTGAAACAGCACTTAGTCAGGTGCCAAACTTGCAACGTCAGGCCGGACTGGGACTGGGGATGGCTAAGTGGCAGGTGATTTTAAAAATAGTGCTTCCGGCTGCCTTACCGGGGATTTTAACGGGAGCCATTCTTAGTGCGGGACGAATTTTCGGGGAAGCGGCCGCCCTAATTTATACTGCCGGCCAAAGTACGATTACTGTTAATTACCAAGATTGGAATCCTTTTTCGCCAACCAGTTTTTTAAATCCAATGCGACCTGCTGAAACACTTGCGGTGCACATTTGGAAACTAAATACGGAAGGCCTAATTCCCGATGCCAGTGCGGTATCAAGCGGGGCCGCCGCGGTCTTAGTTTTAACGATTTTACTTTTTAATTTAGGGGCCCGCTTAATTGGCCACTTGATTTCAAAAAGACTTGAAAAATGAGGAGATAAGTAATGTTAGAAGTTGAAAATTTAACTATTACGTATAGTGAGCATCCAGTATTGAAGGGAATTGAAATGGCTTTTCCTGACCATCAAATTACTGCATTAATTGGGGCTTCCGGATCTGGTAAATCGACCTTATTAAGAAGTCTCAATCGGATGAATGATGGGATTGCAAGCGTTGATGGGCATATTAATTTTCATGGGGTTGATATTAATCAGCCTAACGCAAATGTCTATCGGATTCGTCAAGCAATTGGAATGGTTTTTCAACAACCGACTCCTTTTCCAATGTCAATTTATGAAAATGTAGTTTATGGTTTGCGGTTGCGAGGAGAGAAAAATCGCCAACTTTTAGATCAACGAGTTGAAGAGAGTCTGCGACAAGCAGCGCTTTGGAATGAAGTGAAAGATCGGCTGAAATCACCTGCCCAAGCCCTTTCTGGTGGTCAACAACAGCGATTGTGTATCGCTCGGACCTTAGCAACGAAACCGGAGATTATTTTGCTAGATGAGCCCACCAGTGCGCTTGACCCAATCTCGACGAGCCAAATCGAGGCGACTTTGGTTGACTTAAAGCAAAATTATACGATAATTATTGTTACACACAATATGCAACAAGCTTCGCGAATTTCAGATTGGACTGCATATTTTGAACAAGGCCAGTTAATTGAATTCCAACCAACCGAAAAGTTATTTTTAAACCCAAAGGAACAACAAACGGCAGATTACTTAAGTGGAAAATTTGGTTAAGCATAGAGGAGCGATACAATGAGTGTAATTTTCGATGCCGAATTAAAAAAACTAAAATCGCGATTTATGGAAATGGGGATTGATACCGGAGAGCAACTGTATCAGGCAACGAAGGCGTTTCTCGATCATGATGTTGAACTGGCAAAGAAGGTATTAAATCGTGATCATACTTTGAATGACGAAGAAATTAGTCTAGAAAAACGAGCCTTAAAGTTAATGGCCTTACAACAGCCGCTTGCAAATGATTTTCGGGAGATTATTAGTATCCTTAAAGCTAGTAATGACTTGGAAAGAATAGGTGATTATACTACTCATATTGCTCGGGCAACCGTTAGTTTAAATGAAGATCACCATGTTGTTGCGACTGAAAATGAGATTGCTAAGTTAGCAACTATCGTTCGCCAGATGCTTGAAAAGGTTATGGACGCCTATGCGAATATAAGCGAGAAGGCGGCTTATGAAGTTGCGAATATGGATCTTCAGATTGATGTGATCTATGTAAGTCAACAAAAAGCGGTATTAAAAGCGATGCAAGAAACGCCAAGTAGAATTCCTGTCTTTGAAAGTTATCTGGGAATCATTCGAACCCTTGAACGAACTGGAGATCATATTGTAAATTTAGCAGAATGGATTATCTATATTGCTTCTGGAAAGCTTGTTGAGCTTAATCCTGGAAAGGCCGATCCAAAGTTAGTGCAGAAAAAATTAAAAGAGATGTAATTAAATGGACCTAGATTATCAGAAGTAAAAATAATTCTAATAGGGCGTCGTTACTGAGTAACATTCGGCGATAAAAGAGGGGCCGGGAAGAAACATGCTTTTCTTCTCGACCCCTCTATTTGGTTATTGATGTTAGAATAATTCGTCTTCAAGTAATTGAAGTTGAGCTTGGTAGGATTTAGTTGTTAAAATCAAATCTTGAGCTAACCGCTTTACCCGGGTCTTAATTTCATCAGTTACGATTTGATGATCAATGATGTCTTTACTTTCAACAAAAAGGGTGGCAGGTAGTAGGGTTGCTTTCATGAAAGCGAGAATGGGTTTAAGCTGGTAATCGGCTATCAAAAAATGATGCGGACTTCCGGCAGTAATTACTGCCGTAGTGACTTTATCAGCTAAGGCTCGGGCCGGTAAAAGGTCAAGCACATTCTTCAACGCTCCGGAAATTCCAGCTTGGTAGACTGGGGTTCCAAAAATTAACGCATCGGCAGCCATGATGGTTTCGGCCACTAGACGCGTGTCACCTTCATACTCTCGAAAATCACGTCCGTCACTAAAAACCAAGTTTAAATTTCTTAGATCAAGCAAGGTGACTTCGGCTTCGGGAGCCTGCTGATTTAATTCTTTTTGAAGCGCTTTTAAAACAGTGAAGGTGTTGGAACCGGTAACTGCCCCGGATATTAAGACAACTTTCATTCTTTCATACCGCCTTTCTGGAATGCTTCACTTTCATAGGTTTGGGTATACTTTCGTAATTTTGGCAGGATTTTAGTTCCGATGGTTTCGATTTCTTCCATCACTTTCTTATGGGGAACCCCACCAAAATCGATGTGAGCAATGTATCGCTGCATCCCAAACTGTTCATATTGATATAATAATTTTTCAACGATCTCGTCGGGATTGCCGATCGCCATTACTTCGAGTGGATCGCGTTGCATCGCGAATAACCGTTTGTTGAAGCCGTAACCATTTGCCCGGGTCATTCCAACGTTTAGCCGTGGGTAATATTCACGTAAAGCTGTTGACATGTCCTTCGCGGTATAAAAGACCCCGCCAGTCGTTATTGGAAAATCAGCTGGGTCATAACCATTTAAACGGAGACTTTGCCGGTAATAGTAGATAGTTTCCTTAAATCTGGAAACTGGGCCAGCTAACATTGCTAGCGTCATTGGTACACCTGCTTTTCCAGCCTTAATAGCACTTTGGGCAGGACCGCCGACAGCGCGCCAAATTGGCATTTTACCGTTTAAGGGCCTAGGGAAGATTTCAGCATTATCTAGTGGTGGCCGAAATTTACCCGACCAGGTGACCTTTTCATTATTCGCAATTTTTAAAAGTAATTTGAATTTTTCTTCAAATAGGTCTCCATAGTCTTCAACATCGTAGCCTAATAATTTAAAGAGTCCGAGCCGGGAAGCCCGTCCGGCGACTAGTTCGGCGCGGCCGTTAGAAAGCAAATCTAGCGTGGCAAAGTTTTCAAAGACGCGGACCGGGTCGGAAGTTGAGAGAATGGTGGCATCAGACCCGATTTTAATGCGGTTGGTGGCATTGGCGATTGCTCCTAAGATCACAGCATGGGCTTGGCTTACAAAGTATTCTTGATGGCTTTCTCCGAGACCAAAGAAGTCTAATCCGGCTTCTTCAGCAAAAGTGGCAGTCTCGACGAGTTCATCAATCCGTTGTTTTTCACTTACAAATTCATTGGTTAAGGGATCTGGCATCCGATCACCTAGACTATAGAGGCCGAATTCAATTCCATTTTTGGGGTTAAAGCGGTAATCTTGTATCATTGACATGTATCTTCCCTCCTACTAACTTTATGTAAGTAATTATAAAGCAAGTTCGCTGAGATAAGAAGACGCCACTTTAATGGTATCAGGTTACTTTATCGTAACCACCTAGTGAAATGGTATAATTATGGGAAAATAAAGGAGGAGCTTAAAATGGACCTTCAACCGGTAGGCTGCAAAATTGATGATGGCTTGAGTAGTTTGTTAGGTAAGTGGAAAATTCCAATTTTAATCCAATTACGAGCGAATCCTCAGATGCGCTTTTCAGATCTACAACGGTCATTACCAGAAATTACGAAAAAGATGCTTTCCCAAACCCTACGGGAATTAGAGGAAGATGATTTAGTTGATCGTAAGGTTTATCCAACAATTCCGCCTAAAGTGGAGTATTCTTTAAGTAAGCATGGGAAAGAATTAGAGCCGACGCTTGATACTTTGCATGTTTGGGGCCTAAAGCATCTTGAGCATTTGCAACGTTTGCAAAAAAATGCCGAAAAAAATTAAGCTGTCAAGAAAAAACCCTTTACATTCATTTGGAAACTTGGTATATTATTACCTGTTAGAAAAAGGGCAAGGAGGTGTCAATGAATGTCTGTTAAGATTCGTTTAAAGCGGATGGGTTCTAAGAAGCGCCCATTCTACCGGATCGTGGTTGCTGATTCACGTTCCCCACGTGATGGTCGTTTCATCACTACGTTGGGTACTTACAACCCATTGACTACGCCAAAGGAAATTAAGTTTGACGAAGACGCAGTTATGGACTGGCTCCAAAAGGGTGCACAACCTTCCGATACTGTTCGGAACATGTTCCAAAAGGCTGGGGTCATGCAAAAGTTCCACGAAGCTAAGTACGCTAAGAAGTAATGGGATTGGTTAATGGTTACGACAGATTTTTCAGAATTAATCTTAGTCTTAGTTCGGCCTTTGGTGAAAAATCCTGCGGCTGTTAAGGTCACCCCGCGAGAAGGAGAGCGTTATCTTGATTACGTTCTCGACGTCGATCCGGCTGACGTCGGCCGGGTAATTGGTCGCCAAGGACATGTAATTTCAGCATTACGGACTTTGGTGGAAGGGGCCCGGGATAAGCGGGTGAATATGAAGAAAATTAGGTTAGTAATCAATGATCAACGCCATTAAAAAGGGTCGTGACGAGTAATTGTCGCGATCCTTTTTGCTCATATAAGGAGAAAAAAGATGAACTACTACCACGTAGGAAAAATCGTGAATAATCACGGGATCCGGGGAGAAGTCAAAGTGATGGTAACGACGGACTTTCCAGAAGAACGGTTTGCCCAAGGAAAACAATTAATCATTTTAAAGGATAATAAACCAATTAAGGTCACAGTTGAAAAAGCGCGGATGCATAAGGGAATGGAATTAATTAAGTTTGCCGAATTCGACAGCATTAATGATGTGCAAACTTTCCGGGATTGTTTTTTGGCAGTAACGGAAGCGGATCAAGCGGAATTAGCGGAAGGCGAATATTATTACCATCAAATTATTGGATTAGAGGTTGTTACGCTAGAAGGTCGTAAACTTGGAACGATCAAGGAAATTTTGGCCCCAGGGGCGAATGATGTTTGGGTAGTTGAACGGCCAAAACAATCAGATTTACTTTTACCGGTAATTGACGATGTGATTAAGAAGATCGACCTTGATGCTGGCCGAGTTGAAGTTGAATTATTGGAGGGCCTCGAATAATGCGTATTGATATTCTAAGTCTCTTTCCGGATATGTTTCAAGCAACGTTAGGTCAATCAATTGTTGGCCGCGCCCAAGAAGATGGTTTCTTGGACATTAAGGTAACAGATTTTCGGAAGTATACAACCGATAAGCATAATCACGTTGATGATGCTCCCTTTGGTGGGGGAGCGGGGATGCTACTCCAGGCACAACCAATCTTTGATGCAATGGCAGCAATCAATGAGCAAACGAAGGCCACTTATCCCAAAGGAAGGGTGATTTTGTTAGATCCTGCCGGCCGGCGGTTTGATCAAGCTTATGCGCGTGAACTTGCTCAAGAAGAACACCTGACTTTCATTTGTGGTCACTATGAAGGTTATGATGAGCGAATCCGTGAATTAGTAACTGATGAAGCTTCCCTCGGTGATTATGTTTTAACTGGCGGCGAATTAGCAGCTATGGTAATGATTGATGCGACTGCCCGCTTTGTTCCCGGAGTTTTGGGAAATATGGCTTCTCCGATGGGGGACTCGTTCTCAAATGGCCTCTTGGAATATCCTCAATACACGCGTCCAGCTGATTTTCGGGGGCGGAAGGTTCCGGAAGTCTTAACCTCAGGAAATCACCAAAAAATTCGTGAATGGCGAATCAGAGAGTCACTACGGCGCACTCTTGAACGGCGGCCAGATCTCTTAGAAACCGCAAAGTTGACATCAGAGCAACGGATAATTCTCCAAGACCTTAAACTCGAGCAGGAGGATAAATAATGGGAGCACTTCTTCATCGTCTCCTCCTTAAGGAAGATCCATCAATCTATCAGTTAAAGGATGGAAGCTTGGATCCAACGCTGACAACGATTGATTTAATCGGTTTAGGAACCGGGATGGTCGTTGGAACCGCGATCTTTACACTGCCAGGGATTGTGGCTGCTGAACATACAGGGCCAGCCGTTCCCTTAGCCTTTATTGTCGCAGCCGTGGGGGCTGGTTTATCGGCCTTAGCCTATGCTGAAACATCATCAGTACTCCCATTTGCGGGTTCGGCATTTTCTTGGATGAATGTTTTGTTTGGTGAATTTTTCGGTTGGGTCGCAGGTTGGGCGCTATTAGCTGAATATTTTATCTCGGTCGCTTTTGTTGCCTCAGGGTGGTCGGCTTATATGCAAGGATTTTTAGCCTCGTTGGGGATCAAGTTACCGGTTGCTTTAACTGGTGGCTTTAATCCTGGGAAGGGTTCTTACCTTGATTTATTCGCGGCCCTTGCGATCCTCGTAGTTGGCTGGTTACTATCTCATGGGGTTCATCAAGTTAGTCGGATTGAAAATACGATTGTCGCTATTAAACTGTTGGTGATCATTCTCTTTATTGCGGTCGGCTTGACAGCAATTCATCCGACTAATTACCTCCCATTTATTCCCCCACACAAGCCAGGAACGACTTTTGGTGGTTGGTCGGGAATTATGGCGGGAGCTTCCCAAATTTTCATTGCCTACGTTGGATTTGATGCGATCGCAGCGAATACTGCTGAAACACGAAACCCTCAAAAAATAATGCCCCGGGGATTAATTGGAACCTTAGTTTTAGGGACTGGATTCTTCATTGCGGTGTCGCTTGTTTTAGTGGGGATGTTTAAGTATAGTCGCTATGCCAATAATGCTGAACCAGCGGCTTGGGCGTTACGTCAAGCAGGCCATAACTTCACGGCTAACTTATTATCCGTGGTTGCCTTAATCGGGATCTTTTCTGCCTTAATTGCCATCCTTCTGGCGTCCTCGCGACTGATCTATGCTTTTGGACGAGATGGTTTGTTACCGCGGTTCTTGGGGAAAATTAATCACCGACATGTACCTAACCGGGCCTTATGGACGATCACGTTTCTAGCAATGATCTTAGGATCGATCTTTCCCTTTACCTTCTTAGCCACATTAGTTTCGGCGGGGACGTTGGTGGCCTTTATTTTTGTTTCTCTGGGGATCTACGCCTTACGAAAACGGGAAGGCCAGGACTTACCAGAAGCATCTTTTAAGATGCCAGGTTATCCGGTGCTACCAGCAATCTCTGCCATTTTTTCTGCCTTTATTTTTTGGAATTTAAATGTCGACGCGAAACTGTTAATGGTTGGATGGTTTGTGATTGGCTTATTAGTTTACTTTACTTATGGAATTCGCCACTCAGTTCTCGTTAACCGCCAAAATTAAAATTTAAGCTTGAGAAATCAAGTAGAATATGATATATTTGTTAGTGGCTTTTTAGCCGTTAAAAACGGTATTCCGCTGTTCCCAAGGGAAAGAATGAATATCGGCGAAAGGAAAGAAAATTATGCGTCAAAATCAATTGATCGAAAAGATTACTGCAAGTCAATTACGTAACGACATTCCTGAATTTCGGGCCGGTGATACGGTTCGGGTTCACGCCTTGATCGTGGAAGGTTCCCGGGAACGGGTTCAAATGTTTGAAGGGGTTGTTGTTAAGCGCCATGGTGCTGGGATTTCCGCTACTTACACGGTACGGAAGATCAGTAACGGGGTTGGTGTTGAACGGACTTTCCCACTTCACTCACCACGGGTTGAAAAGATCGATGTTGTTCGTCACGGTAAGGTACGTCGGGCTAAGCTCTACTACCTTCGGGAACGGACTGGTAAGGGTGCTCGGATCGCTGAACGGCGTCGCGACATCTAGTTACCAAAAAGGGCTCCAAATGGGGCTCTTTTTTTATTACATATGTATTATTACCCTCATTAAATTTTGTTGTTTTCAGGTAATTTAGGTTTAAGGTAGAAAAAAATTTACAGACTTTCCAGTTTATTTTGACCTGTCATAAGTGTTCCATGAGTAGTCCGTAACTGAAAATTAGGATCTGGTTGAGTTTCATACCAAAACTGGTTTTAGATGTAGTTCAGATATAACAATATTCATAATGGATTGAGTTTATCTATTTTAAAAGTAATACACCCCCTTTAAATGTAAAGAACCAACAATTGCTGGAAAAAAATCCAACGATTGTAGGTTCTTTTATAAAGGGGAATTTTAGGTTGGAGAAGCATGAAAAGTAAAAATGATCGTAGGTTTAGATCACTTCTTTACCATTAACAATGGTGACCTTGCTTTGAATATTCTATTGCTCCCTCAGCAGGTTCTCCACCAATTCGATTAATCATTTTGTTGTTAATACCGACTCATTATAAAGGCTTTAGTAAGGACAAATAAAAAAGAACCCCGATGACCACAAGTCAAGGTTCTTACATCATTAAGCTTGCTTTTTTTGAAAACGGGCAAGGAAACACGTTCTTTTAAGGACGTGATGAATTGCTCTAATTTTCTGTCCTTTAGGTCACATGGATAGATAAACATGTGATATAATTATTGACATGAAAGATACAAATAGACTTACGTATGGGAGAACTTCCGTATATAACTTAAATTACC
>NZ_JACJJQ010000046.1 GCF_016900115.1 Limosilactobacillus alvi | reverse complement strand
AGGCCACCCACGTTGGGCAGCCTAAACTAGACCAATTTAGCCTTAAAAATTCTATCAGTACCAGTTGACGAAGAGCCAAAAAAGAAGACGGCTGTCCCCGTCTCTTCAAAAAGAAAGGACCGTCTTCATGAAGGGTATATCAAAAATCTAACGAAATTAACAGACAACTTAATTAAATTTAGCCCTAAATTTGCGGACGACAGGAAACTTTTTTACCTCACCGCAACTTAGCCTAAAATTGATCGCTTTTGCTATGCGATCAAATGCATTTTATGGCCATGCCAGAGCTGTACCCTAATGAACATTACCTTCCTTACGGTTGATATAATTCGATTCGAACTTGTAGCCACCAAACAAAGTTGCCCGGCTATTGACTGAAGCTTTCTTGTAGCTATCTTTCAACCTACTACTTAAATCATTCTTTCAAATCTTCGAATTCTAATTTTACTTCATCAGCCCGGCCAGCGGCATTACATAGCGCTAAGAGGATTAAAAACAAGAAGCTAAAGACCCCAAACAATGTCCCCATCAGAACTGGGTGCCTAGTAATTAACCAAAAGAGATTAATGATGGCAATAATCCCAATTAAAGTCTCGATGATTTGTTTCATTTTAATCATTCCTATTAATTAATTTTCCTTAAACTTCCCACGATCAAGCTTACGGCAATAATTACCAAAAAAGAAATTCCAGTAATTAGTGGGTGACCGACAAAGAGCGTTACAATATCGCACATAATGACAGCCATAACCATCGCCATCAAAAGCGGCATGAGTTTCATTATTAATTCGCTCCTTTCGTTTAGTATGGTCAGTATAATCGAAAACCCAAGTAAAAAGAGGAAACTGGCAAAAATTAAAGCTTTTCCTTACCAAATTAAAATTTATCTTAAGGATAGTAAAAAGGGTTAAGAACAGAATTTTCTCCGTTCTCAACCCTTTGCTATTATTTATTTTCCACTTTATCTTCTGAATTGTTAGCTTTCGATTGATCCTTGGGCTTAATTTGTGTTACCCGAAATTCTTTAACATTTGAATTCTCCATTTCAACCGGAATAAAGGAGAAGTTACCAACTCGCAGTGGGTGATTTAACTTTAAACTATATTCTTCTTCCAAGAAAAAGCCATTCAAGGTAGCTACATCGAGATCTTCAAATTGAGGAATATCAACATCAAAGTAACGTTCAAAGTCACCAAGATTAGTTTTTCCAGAAACCCGGTAAATCATGTTACCACGGTTATCAGTGCCATCTTTTTCAATCATGTCGCCATTAATGTGATCAATTTCTTCGCGGACATCCCCAAACATTTCTTCATAGATATCCTTATCTGTCACGATCCCAGAAGTTCCTCCATATTCATCTTGAACCAAACAAATTGGAGCCCCCTTTCGTTCCATCTTCTTCAAAACATCGGTTAGATCTTCACCTTCATATACGGTTGGGATTTTCCGAATGATATCACGAATTGAGGATTCGGGGTTAATTTGATTTTGCCGCATAATATCATAAGCGAAGATATAGCCAACAACATGATCCTTATCATTATTAGCAACTACTGGATAACGCGTAAAACGCTTATTGAAGTACAATTGGGCAGCTTCTTTAATCTTAGCTGTTCGATCAATCACTTCAAGTTGCGTTCGGTCAATCATAATATCAGCTGCGACCTTATCATTCATTTCAAATGCCCGTCGCATGAATAAAATATCCTCTTCATCCATTGCCCCAGCTTTTTCTGATTGTTTAGATAGGGTCATAATTTCATTTTGAGAATAAGTATCTTCTTCTGGCTGAACATTGAACCCCAAAGCCTTGGTCAGTTTTCCGGCAACTACTGCAAACAACCAGACGAATGGATAAAAGATCCAATGGAAGAACTGAATTGGGTGGACAATTGCCAGTAAAATTGGAACTGGTCGGTCGATTGCCATATTCTTTGGTACCAAGTCAGTGAAGACTGCGTGGAAGAAGGTAAAGATCAACACCCCAACAATTGGGGCAACAACTTTCCGGACATCCGCTGGAATAACATCAATCATCAGCAGTAAATCTGTAATATACGTATCACCAATCCACCCTAAGATTAGTGACGTCATCGTAACCCCAACTTGAGCCGTTGATAAGTATTCGGAGAGGTTGTTAACCATGTGCTCCGCTTTTTGGACCGTCTTTGTTTGGGGCATATCTTTTAATTCGCTTGGTCGAACTTTCACGACCGCATATTCAAGCAAGGTAAAGAGCGCCGCCAACGCTAAAATCAAAACAATAATCAACAAACGTATCCAATAAGAATCTAACACGTATTCAACATCCTTTTCTCTAAATTATTTTCGCTCCCTATTGTACCAAACCACCTTCTGAAAGGCGAGAACTAGGCTTATTTTTTAAAATTTTTTTGAACCGGTAATTGTTTGTAGGAAAGCAGTCGTCGCAGTCGAAAGCACCTGTTGCTTTTTCCAAATCAAAAGATGACCGCTTACAGTCGCTGGCACTAGGGGAACAAAAATAAGTCGATCATCATGGAACTGTTTATAGACCCCCTCTATCCCAAGGTGATAATATCTCCCAGTTAACAATAAGGCTTTAGAAACACTTGGTAAGTTAACTGTCACTTTAACATTTAAATCAGTTCGTTTAAGTTTAATGTTCTCTGCTAAATCATCTCGAACAATCGGACGCCGTCCTATAGTTAAAGGCAATTTACTCAGGGTTGCTTGATCAATTGCTTTTAATTTTGCTTCAGGTACCGTTTTACTCATGATTACTCCCCAGGCTTCCTTAACCGGAAGCGTCAAAAAATTATATTTTGCCGCTTCGACTGGTTCGATCAATACCGCTAAGTCCAACAAACCTGCATCTAACTGGGACCGAAGACTATCTCCGTCCCCATCATAAAGGTTAATCTTAACTGCCGGATGGTGAGCTTGAAAACTAGCAACTTGATCCATCAACCAAGGACCAACTGAACTTTCAACACAGCCTAAGTTAATCACCCCAGTTATTTCATCTTGACTAGAGACTAATTCTTGTTTTGCATGTTCGAATAGTTCAAGAATGGTTTTTGCCCGTTGTTTAAATAAAACACCAGCCGCATTTAAGTGGAGCTGATGACTTTGCCGATCAAATAGGGGAACTCCAACTTCTCGCTCTAAATCCTGAATTTGGCGTGAAAGGGTCGGTTGAGTTAGATGGAGTCGGCGGGCTGCTTCGGTAATATTATTGGTTTCAGCAACCATTAAAAAATATTTTAGAACCCGTGTCTCCATTACAAAATTCCTTCCCTCAGTAATTGATCTAGTTGGGGGATTAAGGCATCAGCAAAAGCTACGCCACCAGCCGGGCTTAAATGAAGGTGATCACCAAAATCATACTGTGAAGCTAGGAATCCTTGATCATCACTAAGGACATTCGTTACATCCACTGCCCAGGAAAATTGACTAAGCCACTTATTCAATTGCTCCCGTGCTTGATTGACCCTAGCTTTACCTCCGCCATACGCGGCATCTTTAGCTCGTTTTGGTCCTAGAGTTGGTACAAGTAACTTTCCTCTTCGTTGCTTAACAAGCCTTGTTAATTGTTCAAAGCCAGCTTCTAACTCAGTCATTGGGACTGGTTTCTGCGAGGAAATTGACGGCATCATTAAATCATTTCCTCCCGCCGAAGCAATCATTATCTGTGGCCGCCAAGTTGATTGGGTTAACCGATGCAATAAGCTCGGACCAAAAGTTGCAAATAAGGGAGTATCTGTCGGAGAATCACAAACTAACTGTGACCCGGAAATGGCGGTATTAATCATCGTTACTTGATCTGGATAATTAGTTAATAAATGTTTTCCGATTGCGGCTGCTACCATCCCAGTTTCGATTAACGAATCACCAGCTAACTCAACTAAAGGAGCGCTGTTTTCCCGAAGAACCCGGAAACCAGCAAGTGAAAACCAGCTTTTCCGTTGGTGCCACTTATCTCGAAGGTGTGGTTGGCCGGTTACCCGACTGTTAATACTTGCGTTTACAAGGCTGGGATCATAAGTACTTGCTAAATCAACATAAGTCTGTGGTTGATCCGCCTCCAAACGGAAATATAAAGGTTGGCCAGCTTTAACTGGAAAAGTAATTGCATCCATTCCAATTGATTGACCTTGAGGAATCACAAATTCAGCTACTCCATTTTTAGGAACTAAGACCGCATTACTAAAGTCCTCACGATCAGCAAGCAATAACCGCTTAAACTTAAGTGGTGTTTTACCATATACGTTTGTCATCAATATTTGGATTGCTTGCCCACTCAAAAACGGAGTTAACTTTACAACTTGTGCCAACTCTTGGTACTTAAAGGGTTGTGCCCGATTATCATGCGGCGTTTGATAATAACTAATTTTCCAATTCATTTTAAGCACCTCTTTACACCGAAACTTAATTTTAGTATTGCTTACATTACATTAACATGCAAGGTTAAGTTCTAAAGTATGTAAAACAAAAAGAGGAGGAGCTTTTCCCCATCCTCTTGCACTGCGTTACAAATTAACTAGTGTTGTTCGGTCAATAAATCAATAACATCTTCGCGTGGAATCCCAACAAAGTACTTGTTCAAATCGACGCTCTGTAACACTTCTTGCATAGCTGCTGGACGATAATCAACCCCAGTCAAGGTTTCTTCAACCTCATGGACATCGCCAGGGCCAAAGAAATCACCATAAATCTTAAGATTGACAATCTTACCATGTTCAACCATGAACCGAGCATCAATCGTTCCACCGTCAAAATGCTTCCGCTTCTTAACAGTAAAGTTTGGCGACTTACCATATACCCAATCATCATTCTTGTACCACTTGTTTTCGATGGCATCAATTGCCTTGTTGTCTTCATCCGTTAAGTGATATTCATTTTTCTGGGCTTCTTCGATCGTATCAACTTTCATAATCCGCTTAATCAATTCATCCCGGAATTGTTGGGTCGTCAAGTTTTGAAATTCTGGTTTTAGGTATGGCATAATGTTAGTCACTCGAGACCGAACAGACTTAATTCCCTTTGATTCGATCTTATCTTTTGGAACTCGCAATGCGTCAGCAACCACTTCTGTATTAACATTGTACATTAACGTCCCGTGTGAGAAAGTCTTACCGTCACGTGAATACATTGCATTTCCTGAGAATTTCTTGCCCTCAATCACAATATCGTTCCGACCAGTTACTTCCGCACCGGTTGCCCCCATATCATGTAAGGCATCAACAACAGGCTTAACCAAGTCCTTAAAATCGCCAAACTTGATTTGATTAGACGGTACCACAAAGCTAAAGCAAAGGTTACCCATATCTTGGTACATTGCTCCCCCGCCAGAAAGGCGACGGGTAATTGTCACGCCGTGTTCTTCACAGTACTTTTGATTAATTTCTTCAAGTGTATTCTGATTCCGACCAACAATAATACAAGAATCCTCGATGTAAAATAACATAAAAGGCACTTGCATGTGATCACTGTTCATCAAATGCTGTTCCGTCGCCAGATTCCGCCGAATATCATTTGACGTCATTGATAAATATTGCATTCTTTCTCACTCTCTTTTCAGCATACTTTTTAACTAAAAATAGCGAAACCAATCACACCTGTAATTGATTTCGCTACAAACCTTAGACATTCTTAATTAGATGTTAGTTGGCATCCCAAGGCCAACATCAGCAGCATCCATCAAAATTTCAGAAAGTGATGGGTGGGGGTGAATGGTTAAGGCAAGGTCATCAACCGTGTTACCAGATTCGATTGCCAAAGTTAATTCAGCGATCATGTTTGAGGCATCAGCCCCAACAATTTGCGCCCCAACAAGCACTCCGGTATCCTTCAAGAAGACCAAGCGAGCAAAGCCTTCCGTGGCCTTCATGGATACTGCACGCCCATTAGCCGTGAATGGGAACTTAGCGGTCTTAACATCAAGGCCTTGTTCCTTAGCTTCTTCTGGAGTAAGACCAGTTGAAGCAACTTCTGGGTCAACATAACATACCGCTGGAATAGCATGGTAATCAACAACTGATGGTTGTCCGGCAATCGCTTCAGCAGCGATTTTACCTTCGTAACTAGCCTTGTGAGCTAAAGCAGGACCGGCAACGATGTCACCAATTGCGTAAATATGGTCAACAGCAGTTTTACCAGCTGCATCAACTGGAATCAAGCCCCGCTTATCAGTTTTGATTCCAACTTGTTCCAGGCCGATGTTTTGAGTGTTTGGTTTCCGACCAACGGATACAAGAACGTAATCAGCGTTAATCGTTTCGGCCTTACCATTAACTTCGTAGGTAACATCAACACTGTCACCCTTGTCATTAGCTGATTTAGCCATGGCATTCGTAACTACTTTGATTCCCTTGTTCTTAAAGTTCTTAAGAACAGGAGCGGTTAATTCCTTGTCGTAGTTCCGTAAAATCCGGTCAGTTCCTTCAATGATCGTCACTTCAGTCCCAAAGTTAGCATATGCAGACGCCAATTCACAACCGATGTAACCACCACCGATAAGAACCAATTTCTTAGGAAGTTTGTCCAAGGCAAGGGCACCAGTGGAGTCAATAACCCGACCACCGAATTTGAAACCAGGAATCTCGATTGGGTGTGAACCCGTTGCAATGATCAAATTCTTAAAAGTGTAGGTTTGAGCGTGGTCATCGTTCATAACCCGGATGTTGTGTTCATCCTTGATGTAAGCAGTCCCCCGAAGAACATCAATCTTGTTCTTCTTGAAGAGGTAGGCAACCCCGTTAGTCATCCGCTTAACAACACTTTGTTTGAACGCTTGAACCTTGCCGAAATCAAGGTCGACGTTGGCCTTAATCCCTTGGTCTTCGTTATCAAGGCTTGTCCGGTAGTTGTGAGAGACTTGAATGATTGCTTTGGATGGGATACAACCAACGTTTAAGCAGATCCCCCCTAAGGTGTCTTCTTTTTCAACTACGGCTACCTTTTGCCCAAGTTCAGCGGCATGAATGGCAGCAACGTAACCACCAGGGCCAGAACCAATGACAATCGTATCTAAATCAATTGGAAAATCTCCAACAACCATTTAATATCATCCTTCCATCAACAACACTAGGCCATTAACAATAATTCAGGGTCAGCAAGCAATTCCTTCAACCGGTTCATTGCCCGTTGTACTGTCCCACCATCGAGAATCCGGTGGTCAGCAGCCAACGAAAGCTTCAAGACCTTAGCAACCTTTACAAGGCCATCTTCAACAACCGGTTCATCGGAAATCTTACCCATTCCGAGGATGGCAACTTCTGGCCAGTTAATGATTGGCGTGAAGTAACCACCACCGATGGAACCGATGTTAGTAATCGTCATCCCAGTGTTGGCCATGTCGTCAGGGCCTAACTTGTGGTCTTTAGCTTTGGCAGTATTTGTCGAAATTTGCTTGGCGATTTCGAACAGACTCTTTTGATCAGCATTCTTAATATTTGGAACAAAGAGACCATTATCCGTATCCGTAGCAATTCCAACATTAATATAATCACGGTAGTGGATTTCCTTGTTTGCCATATCAACCTTAGCGTTGAATTCAGGGAATTCCTTCATCACAACAGCTAATGCCTTAGTGATGTAAGCCATGAAGGTCAAGTGAACATCATGTTCCGCAGCCAATTCCTTGTACTTCTTCCGGTGATCCCAAAGCTTATCAACGTTTACTTCATCGAAGACATGGATCATCGGAATTTCACTAACAGCCTTAGCCATTGCCTTGGCCGTAGCCTTACGTACAGGGGACATCTTTTCAACATGTTCTGGCCAACCTTCAGCGGCAACTGGAGCAGCCGTTTCTGGAACCGCAACCGTCGTAGTTGCTGGTTCAGCATTGGCGACTGGAGCAGCGGCAACCGCACCACCATTACTCTTAAAGGCATCAATATCAGCCTTCAAAACTTGACCATGGTTACCAGTGCCGGAAACTTGAGCAATGTCAACACCTTGTTCACGAGCGTACTTACGAACCCCTGGCATTGCCAATACAGGCAAGCTGTGGTCAGCCTTAGGAGCGGCAACTGGAGCAACTGGTTGAGCTGGAGTAGCTGGTTGAGCGGGTGCGGCAGGTGCTTCTGGAGCAGGAGCGGGTGCGGCATCAGCAGTTGGTTCTTCAGAAGTAGCGGCACTATCACCACTAACGTTACCTTCACCATCGGCAACTTCAAGTTCAACTAATACTTGGCCAACCGTAGCGGTTTCATCTGGTTGAACCAAAATCTTTGTAATCTTACCAGTTACTGGTGAGGATAATTCTTCAACCGACTTATCGTTTTCGATTTGAACTAAATCATCATCCTTGTTAATGGTATCGCCTTCAGCAACGTGCCATTCACCGATGGTCCCTTCGGCCATTCCTTCACCAACGTCTGGTAGTTTAAATTGAAACTTTTCACTCATTACTCATTTCACCTCGTTAGAAATTGACGGTGTCCTTAACAGCCTTTTCAATGTCATCGGCATTTGGAAGCCATTCATCTTCAGCAGCGCTGAATGGGTATGGCGTGTCAGGAGCGCCAACAAACTTGATTGGTGCATCAAGAGAAAGGATAGCTTCTTGAGCAATCAAGGATGCAACTTGGTTCATAACCCCACCAGAACGTTGAGCTTCTTGAACTAAAACAACCTTACCAGTCTTCTTAACCGTGTTAATGATTGCTTCTTCATCAAGTGGAGCAACCGTCCGCAAGTCAAGCACTTCAGCATTAATGCCTTCACCTTCAAGCTTCTTAGCTACCTTAAGGCTTTCTTGGAGCATGTAACCATAACTAATGATTGAAACATCAGTACCTTCACGTTTTACTTCAGCCTTGTCCAATGGAACCGTGTAAGCTTCATCAGGAACTTCTTCACGCATAGAACGGTAAAGCTTCATGTGTTCCAAGAACATAACTGGATCGTCCGAACGAATTGAGGAAATCAAAAGTCCCTTTGCATCGTATGGGCCAGAAGGAATAACAACCTTCAAACCAGGAGTTTGGGCAGCTAAGCCTTCAAGTGAGTCCGAGTGAAGTTCTGGCGTGTGTACCCCACCACCAAATGGTGTCCGAAGGGTAACCGGCATCTTTAAATGACCAGCCGTCCGGAAGCTTTCACGAGCCATTTGCCCAGCAATTTCATCAAAGGCTTCAAAAATAAAGCCCATGAATTGAATTTCTGGAACTGGCCGCCAACCAGTAAAGGCAAGCCCGTTTGCGAGACCCATAATCCCTGATTCTGCTAGTGGCGTATCAAAGACCCGGTCTTCACCGTACTTTTCTTGAAGTCCATCGGTTGCCCGGAAGACCCCACCGTTCTTACCAACGTCTTCACCGAAAACTAAAACTTTGTCATCACGGGCTAATTCTTCGTCCATGGCGTCCGTGATCGCCTTAACCATTGTTAATTTAGCCATGATTAGTTGCCCTCCTTAGCTTGGTATTCCTTAACTTGACGTTCAATTGCACTTGGCGTTTCGTCAAAGGTGTTTTCAAGGAATTCAGAGACCTTTTGAGTTGGTTGATTTTCAACAATTTCCATTGCCTTGTCGATGTCGTTTTCGACTTCTTCCTTGTAGGCAGCTTCTTTGTCGTCATCCCAAAGGCCCTTGTTTTCAAGGAACTTCTTCATCCGAATTAGTGGGTCCTTTGCGAACCATTCTTCTTCTTCTGATTTGTCACGGTAACGCTTAGGATCGTCACCGGAAAGGGTATGAGCACCGAACCGGTAGCAAATCGTTTCAACTAAGACTGGACCGTTACCAGCAGCAATCCATTCACGAGCTTGCTTAGTAACTTCGTAAACTGCTAAGATATCCATCCCATCAACAACAACACTAGGAATACCAGCAGCAACAGCCTTTTGAGCCAAAACAGGCGCAGCGGATTGAACTTTTCGAGGAACGGAAATTGCATAACCGTTGTTTTGAACAACGAATAATGCAGGTGCTTTAAAGGAACCGGCAAAATTAATTCCTTCATAGAAATCCCCTTGAGAAGTACCACCATCACCGGTGTACGTCCAAGCAACATTCTTGGAACCCTTCTTCTTTAAGCCAAGGGCAACCCCAGCAGTTTGTGCATATTGAGCCCCAATAATAATCTGAGGTGGAACAGCATTCAAACCATCTGGATAAACATTCCCATTAACGTGACCAATTGACCATAAGAATGCCTTTTCAAGTGGCAAACCGTGCTTTACCAGTTCAGGAATATCACGGTAAGCAGTTAAAAGGAAGTCCCCCTTATCCATTGCGGCACTCGTCCCCATTTGAGAAGCTTCTTCACCAGCAGTTGGTGCGAAGAACCCTAACCGACCTTGCCGGTTTAATTTTGTGGAACGGTCACCCAGAACCCGGGACCAAAGCATTTGCTTGTACAAGTCAACAAGTTGATCGTCAGAGAGGTCGGGAGCCAAATCTGGGTTCACAACTTCTCCATCGTTGTTAAGTACTTGTAAAGTCTCATATTTAGGTGTGTGCTTGAGACTTTCGAAGTCTAATTGTGTCATTATCAATGCCCTCCTTTATTTCGTTAGCGCTTACATATAATATAAATCTTTTTGAAAATAATTCAATATTGTGAAAATAAATACTTTCGTAAAATTAAGTTTATTCACAAACATACCAGGTTTTGTCAAATAGATGAAAACGGTTTAATCACTTTTATGACCGACTGCCTAAAAAGTATGTGAAGTGAAAAAAATTCAGTTTTTTATTGTTGTTAGCGGTTTCACAAAACTATGATCTAGAATTACCTCTTAAAGACGTTTTTTCCTATAATCTATTTGCTACTAATTCTTAGTTCACAAACGAAAATATTAATAGTTTTTCAGCATTATGGTGATTTTTAATGGTAAAAAAACCATATTCTTATTTTCACATTTATGACGTCGTCCTAGTTGTAAGTCCCGTTTGGAACGAAAGACCAGCTAATTCAGTGTTAGCAATCCTAAATTGTTTAAAATAAGAACAGTCGCACTATTGTTAGTTGATTGGTCAAACAATCAATGCTTTCCAAAGAATTTTGAACACTTTACTAGCCCCTTATGGACCTTTTTAGCTTCCATGTTATTAAGGATGCTCAACCTAAATATTCCAATCGAGAAGTAGCCAAGGGGCTACGAAAACTTTAATTCATTTTTCGAATGAAACTTTACTAAAAAAGAGTATTTCAGTTTTATCGGTCCTTTTTTTATACTAAAACCTAGAAAAGAGGTTTTATAGCAATGATAAAAAATGAAGAAGCAGTCAAAAATGACCTATTTGGTTTTGGGGATTTAAATGTTGCATTTACTAAGTACTTTACGGGTGATAGTTATTTGAACGGTTTAGTTGCGCCTACTGGGGAGATTGACATCAACGTTTCCAATGTTAATTTTGAACCGGGATGTCGTAATAACTGGCATATCCACCATAACGGATATCAAATTCTTTTGGTTACTGCCGGAGAAGGTTGGTACCAAGAAGCTGGCCAACCAGCCCAACGCTTGACGCCTGGTGACGTAATTGTTATTAGACCAGGCGTTAAGCACTGGCATGGGGCAACTAACGATTCTTGGTTCTCTCACCTAGCAATTACTAAAGGTACAAGCGAATGGCTTGAACCAGTTAGTGACGAAGAATACGCTCAATTAGGAGGCAATGATTAACATGGCAAAAAAACAAACTGCAGGTCGCGATCAACTAGGAGAATTTGCTCCTCAATTTGCAGCTTTAAACGACGATGTTTTATTCGGCAAGGTTTGGGCAGATGAAGATTCTTTGAAACCCCGGGATCGTTCTTTTTTGACGGTTACTGCTTTAATTACAAAAGGGGCCTTTGAACAGCTTCCTTACCATATGCAAGTTGCCAAAGACAATGGCATTACGAAAACCGAAATTAGTGCGATGATTACCCAACTTGCCTTTTATGTTGGCTGGCCAAATGCCTGGAGTGCATTTAATATTGCCAAGAAGATTTGGGATTAGATTTTACTGTAATTATGTAATAAGAGGCTGGGAAAAAACTCTCAGTCCAAAATGAAAGCCGGACGATGAATCAAATCTTGGTTCATCGTCCGGCTTCTT
>NZ_JACJJQ010000045.1 GCF_016900115.1 Limosilactobacillus alvi | reverse complement strand
GGCTACTGTTTTGCGATCCTGTACATTTTCGGACATCCCAATATATTGCAAGTATTGTTCTTCTGTATAATATCTTCGATTGGTTGGTGTTCGATGAGCTTTTAGAATTCCTTTATTATCCCAACGTTGGAGAGTTAGTACTGTAACCCCCAATTTTTCAGCCATATCTTTTGGCTTTAATATTTTAGACATAATACTCGCCCCATATTCTTCTTTCTGCGAGTATTATATAGCATTTGATTATAATTTACTATATTTCATTTAACTATTATCTACTCCTTGCTTCTTAAAAGAAACGGTCATTAATCGTTTTTAAAACCGTTTGAATTACCTTTTCTTTGGGCTGGGTGGCATCAATCTTAACGATCCGTTGGGGATGTCGGGTTGCCAGTTGGTCGAAAGCCTGGTGGACCGCTTCATGGAAAGTTAGCGTTTCTTTATCCAGGCGATTAACCTGATCGGCCCGAAACTTAGCAATCCGTTCAATTCCCACTTGGACCGGTAGATCAAGATAGATCGTTAGTTGCGGTAAGCATCCATCGATCGCATACTGGTTTAAATCCCAGATCTGGTCGACTCCAAGATGCCGGCCCGCCCCTTGGTAGGCCACTGAACTATCAACGTACCGGTCAGCCAGGATCAGCTTCCCCGCTGCTAAAAATGGTTTTAGCTTTTGAACCACTAATTGCCGCCGAGCGGCCGCGAAGAGTAAAGCTTCCGTTCGGGGATCCATGTTCGTATTTTGATCATCAAAGAGGACATCGCGGATTTGTTCTGAAATCCGAGTTCCTCCTGGCTCGCGCGTTTCTAAGACTTGGTCAACCCCGAGCTTTTGCTTAAAGTAATCCGCCACCGCCGTCATAACCGTCGTCTTGCCAGCACCATCTGGGCCTTCAAACGAAATAAAAATTCCTTTCTCTGCCATGCTGATCACCTAATTTTGAATTACGCCATCGTTCAATTGCCCATGCAAATGACGTTGCCGAGCTTTATCATATAAATACAGGTACTTTTGTTCTTGGAGTTTGGTACGCTCAACTAACTCCGTATCAACTTGACTTTCATAAACCGCCCGGGCTGTTTCCTTGGCATGGTCCCAGCTGGCTTTGGTAGCGTAAATCAATTGTAGGAGGTCTTGATCGGTCTCCTGCTTAATATGGTGATGACGTGTAAACAAAGCCATTCTTACATCTCCGTTCTACCTTGAACTGCCTTAAAGAGGGTAACTTCATCAGTATAATCAATATCTGAACCGGCTGAAAGTCCGTGGGCCAGCCGCGTAACCTTAATCTTGGCCGGCTTAATCAACTTGGCTAAATATTGGGCGGTAGTTTCCCCATCTAATGAAGCATTTGTAGCCACAATCACTTCATTGACCTCAGTGTGCTGCTTTAACCGTTCAATCAAGGATGGAATATTAATATCCATCGGCCCCGTCCCGGCGCTTGGTGAGATCGTTCCATGAAGGACGTGATACAAACCATGGTATTCGTTCATTCGTTCCATCGCCATGATATCGCGGGAGCGTTCAACTACCAGGATCGTCGTTTGATCTCGGGAAGCATCCTTACAAATTGGGCAAGGATCATCTTCGGTAATATTGCCACACACTGAACAATAATGAAGATCCCGCTTGACGGCCTCCAAAGATTGCGCAAATTCTTTAACGTCATCATCTTCCATCCCCAGGGTAAAGAAGGCCAAACGGGTTGCCGTTTTTTCACCAATTCCGGGGAGTTTCATGTAAGAAGCAATCAGCTTCGCAATTGGTTCTGGATACTGCATTAGAGACCTAAGCCCTTCGTGTACTTACCGAGCTTGGCTTGGGTTGCTTGGTCCACCTTTGCCAAGCCATCGTTAACGGCAGCGACAATCAAGTCACTTAACATATCTGGATCATCAGGATCAATCGCTTCCGGCTTAATTTGTAAGTCAGTCAATTTCTTGTCCCCACTAAAAGTAGCCTTGACCATGTCATCGGGGGCCACCCCCGTGAATGATTGCGCCGCAATTTCAGCTTGTTCTTCCATCATTTTCTTTTGCATCTTTTGGGCTTGCTTCATCATTTGTTGCATGTTCATTCCGCGCATCATATTTTTTACCATCCTTTATTTATTAATTGTCTTCAACTCTAACCCCATCAGTCCCGAAAAGGCGGTGAGCCTGGGCAACAATGGGATCAGCCGGCGTTTTTGGCTTTTCAGCCGGGGCCGCCGCTGCCTTCTTATCATAATATCCCCGTGAGGTTAAGAAATCCTGCCGAATCTTGGGCCATCGCTCACTCGGCACAAAGGCGACGGTCCGGTGCGTCCCGCTAACTTGTTCCAGCGCCTTTCCCAGACTTTCAGCGAGACTACCACCGGCAGCTTGCTCTAGCAGAAAGGCGTTTTCATAAGCGACGACCACTCCGGATGGACTTGCCGCCACTGGCTTTGCCATCCGAATTAAGGAACTTTGAGCTGAATCAAGTAAGCTTAAAGCGTCTCCCCATAAGTCACGGAGGTTAGTAAGATCCCCCTTTGTGGCATGATCAAGGACTTGGTAAACCTGTTCCAAGTTCAAGCGGAAATGACTTTGTGGAGTCGTTTTTGGCTGGACCACTGGCTGTTGCCGCCTCATTGCTGGCACAGTTGAGCGTTTCAGTAAATCTTGTATTTGCTTTTGCAAAGTCACAACTTCTTGTTGTAGTTGGTTGACAACTTGGTTATCAACCTTGGCATTCGCTTGAGTTGGTGCTTTTTGTTGACTCAACCGGACCGTTAAGACTTCCAAATAGACATCTGGGTGGGTCGTAAACCGCATTTCTTCTTGAATATCATTTAAGGTATCGATCATTGAATACAAGGTTTGGGCATCTGCCACCTTGATCAATTCATCAAAGTCTTCGGTAGTTAACCCGGTAGCTTCGACATGCAGGAGCTCCGGCGACTCTTGGTATAAGAGCACATCCCGGATAAAGGAAATCAGGTCTTCGATAAAGCGTTGGCCATCTTTTCCTTGGTCTAATATTTCTCCCATTGTCGTAAGCGCCTGCGCACTCTTACCAGCTGCTACTTGTAAAAAGTACTTTTTTAACAGCTGTTTAGTAACGCTCCCAGTAACTAAGAGGGCATCTTTTAATTCCACCTGATTATCGCTAAAGGAGAGCACTTGATCTAGGATACTTAGTGCATCCCGCATCCCCCCTTCGGCCGCATTAGCAATGACCCAGAGGGCTTTTTCATCATATTGCAATTGCTTTTGATCGAGGATAAACTTCATCCGGTTAAAAGCATCTTGGGGGCTAATTCGCCGAAAATCAAAGCGTTGGACCCGGGAAATAATCGTTAGTGGAATCTTATGTGGTTCCGTCGTTGCCAGAATAAAAATCACGTTGGCCGGGGGTTCTTCCAAGGTCTTTAACAAGGCATTAAAAGCCCCCGTCGAAAGCATATGCACTTCATCAATAATATAAACCTTGTAGTCCGCCTGGGTTGGTGCATACTTAGCCTTATCGCGAATGTCTCGAATTTCTTCAACTCCGTTATTAGAAGCCGCGTCAATTTCAATGACATCGTTTAGTTGACCATTAGTAATAGCCTGACAAGTTTCGCATTCATTACAAGGTTCACCATTAACTTGATGATGGCAGTTAACAGCTTTAGCAAAAATCTTAGCCGCCGACGTTTTCCCAGTTCCGCGGGGGCCGGCAAAGAGGTAGGCGTGACTAATTTGATTAGTGATAATGGCATTTTTTAAAGTCGTAACCACTAGCTCTTGCCCAACAACGTCACTAAACCGTTGGGGGCGCCATACCCGGTACAAAGCCTGATAGCTCATTTTACATTTTTTCCTCCTTGCTGCAAAGATTACTCTATCCATTATACAAGCTTTTATAGGTAGTAGGAAACGAAAAAATCCGGAAAGCAACCCGCGGGTCCCTTTCCGGATTGACGATTTACATTTCAAACGCTAACGAAATGTTCATCACACAATTTAGTTAATTTCAATCAAACCATACCGGCCGTCCTTACGACGGTAAACAATGCTAGTACCGTTGGTTTCAGAATCTTCAAAGACAAAGAAATCATGGCCCAACATATCCATTTGAAGCACAGCTTCTTCTGAGTCCATTGGTTTCAAAGAGATTTGCTTCGTCCGCACAATCTTTAAGGAATCAGTAGGCGAAGTTGGTTCTTCTTCTTGAGTTGCGACGAATTCAAGTCCCTTGAAGCCCTTTTCACGAGCTTTACGATTTACCTTCGTCTTGTACTTCCGGATTTGCCGTTCAAGTTTATCGGTCACCAAGTCAATGCTTGCATACATATCGTTGGAAGTTTCTTCTGCCCGAAGAGTTAAGTATGGAAGTGGAATCGTTACTTCCACCTTAAATTGCTTGTTAGTGTACACCTTCAAGTTGACGTGGGCAGTCGCTTCAACGTTATCCTCAAAGTATTTTTCTAACTTACTGATCCGTTTTACAACATAGTCACGGATCGCATCAGTTAAGTCAACGTTTTCTCCGCGAATATTAAATTGTAGCATTGTACCTCTCTCCTTTCAGCACAAGCAACTAGGCTTGTTAATATCAAGAAAGCCCTTTCCTTGATATCTTACCTATATTATAGAGGAATAAATTAAAATATACAATGCTTATCGGAATCGTTTTCTTTTTCTTAGGAAATTCGTTTCAAAGCGTAAAAATTAGCAAATTTTTCAATTTTTATCGATTTTTGGTTCATTTTAATTATTTAATCTTGCCGCGGCTAAAACTAAGCCTTTAATGTCTTGACATCCAGCTGCGTGCAAGGCCTCAATTGCGTGATGAAAGGTTCGCCCGGTAGTGTAAATATCATCAATCAAGACCATTGGACCTTGCGGCAGCGAAATCCCTTTTGTAATTTCAAAGGGCTGCTTGGTGGCTAACCGTTCGGCCCGCGTCTTGGTTGACTGAGCTTGTTTGGTTTTCGCTTTCACTGACAGTAATGGCGTAAGCTTTAAATCTAGCAGCCCCGCGACTTGGTTAAAGCCCCGGGTGAGCATCGTCATCTGGCTCACCGGGACCGGCACAAAATAATCACCTAACTGCTTTGCCCGTTGCGTAAGTTGCGTCCGAAAAACCTGCCGTAAGCGATAATCACCGTGAAATTTATAACGTTGCATAAAGTCATGCATCGCCGAATTATATTGATAACAGGTAGTAACTTCGATCATTGGGGTCCCTTGTTGTTGCCAACGTTGGCAGTCCGTACACAATTTACCACGCGGACTAGTTCGCCCACAACCGACACAATGAGGACTCTGCCAAGTTTGAAAACTCGCTCGGCAGGTTTGACAAACCAGTGGTACTTGAATGTCGCCTAACAGCAGGAGGGCCTTAAAACTTGGTTGCCAATTTAAGCGGCGATTACATAGTAAACAGTTTTTCATTGCAAGCAGCGCCCCTTTCGATTTACTAATTTAATTTGGTGGATTGCTTGAGTAACATTTTTCGCATAAGCACCAATAAAGAAAGTTATGTTTCCAGTTGGTCGTTGGGGTGACCGCCCAACCCGTCCTGCAATTTGCACCAAAGCTGCTGGTGAAAAGATCGGATCATCAGCCCCCAACACTAATAAATCAATTGCCGGGAAGGTTACTCCCCGCTCTAAGATCGTGGTGGTAATCAGAAAATCCAATTCGTGGTGTCGCATCTGCATTACCTTAGCGGCCCGGTCCGGATCGGCAGCATGAACCGTAGTAAAACGAATATTTTTAAACCGTTGCCGCAAAATTGCTGCCACCCCCGATAGATCCGCTATGTGAGGGACAAAGAAGAGAAATTCTCGTTTTTCATTCAGTCGCCGCTTGATCCAGGTAATTAGGCTCGTTGGCAAGTTCCCCTTAGTAACCCGTTTCCGCCAATTACCAACTATGACTGGGTGGATTTCCGGTAAAAGATGGCGATGATAACGGAGTGGTAGGTAGCTAATCGATAGTTCTTTTTTTCGAACCCGTTGGAGCAAGCGTTGATCTGGAGTGGCCGTCATTAACAAAAGCCCCCCCTTTGGCTTAATAGCTTGCTGAGTTGCAAATAATAACTCTGGGTTCATCGCATACGGAAAAGCATCAACTTCGTCCACAACTAAAAGATCAAAGGCGTGGTAAAAACGTAACAACTGGTGAGTGGTACAAATCGTTAATTGCCGATAAGTATATGGTTCTTCCATACCACCGTACAATAAGGCAATTTCAACATTAAAATCTCGTTTAAATCGGGGATAAAGTTCTCGGCAAACATCGATCCGTGGCGAAGCAATCGCCACCCGTTCTTTTTTCGCTAACGCTTGGGCAATCGCGGGATAGGTCATTTCCGTCTTGCCCGCCCCAGTTACTGCCCACAATAAGTGATGAGCATGAGCCGCCATTTTCGCCTTCACCGTTTCAGCCGCTTTAACTTGGAGTGGTGATAACTCCCCCTGCCACTTCAAAATGGTTACTGGCGGGTTAAATTGATTTGGTTCAGCAACATGGTAAAATTTACATAATGTTGAAACCCGGCCAAGATTAATGCAAGCCGGACAATAATACTGTTGGTTTGGTAAGGCCACTTGATCCTTGACAAATTGATGATTACAACGACAGCAGCGGATCATTCCGCCCTTAATTTCCATGGTTGGTAGGACCGAAACCGCAGTTAAATCTTTGGCAACCTGGATAATGGGAACTAATTCTCGTCGTCCATACAAAAGTTCCTTTTCCATTTTTTCACCCCCCTACTTTATATATACGTAAAAAAATTGAAATTACATTTTTTAAGGAGCAAAAAAATGTCAGAAAATTTTCCCTATCTCACCATTAAAACGGGAACAACCCATGAAGTGGTAATTAAAAAATCCCGTTTTATCTGTTCATTAACCCGGATTAAAAGTGAAGCCGAAGCGCAAGCTTTTATCGCCGAAACTAGCAAAGCCAACCGGAAGGCTAACCACAATTGTTTTGCCTACTTGCTGGGTGACCAAGACCAGATTCAACGCGAAAGTGACAATGGGGAGCCGAGCGGCACGGCCGGGGTTCCCATCTTAGAAGCCTTAAAAATGGAACATCTCCACGATGTCTGTGCCGTTGTTACCCGGTACTTTGGCGGAATTAAGCTTGGTGCTGGTGGATTAATCCGGGCTTATAGCAACACCACCACTGGAGCAATCCATCAAGCCGGGATCATCAAACGGATCCAACAAGTAACCCTCGACATCACTACTCCTTACTCGCTTTATGACCAAGTCAACTACTACCTCAATCAAGAAACGCTAGCTCAAGCTACTCCAGACTATGGTACTGACGTTATCATTCATGTTTACGTCGATGAAGCCGATGCTGAGCATTACATCACTGAACTCACCAACCGCTTTAATAACCAACTCACAATCCATAAAGGTGAGCTGAGTTTTCATGAGGTTGAAGTTAATTAAAAATAATTTAGGCCACTAATTTAAAGGTTAAAACATCAACCTTCAAATTAGTGGCCTATTTTCTCAACTTTAGTTTGTTTTCCGTAAAGTCACCAAACCTGTTCCGAGAATGATGACACTGCTGATGATAAGTAGCAAATAACCGTGAAGGGTCCCAATTTGGGTTCCAAGTTGGCTTGAATGATTAAGTTGGGCTTGAGCAACGATCATCGCAATTAAGGAAGTTCCCATTGATCCAGCAAATTGCTGGAGGGTATTTAAGATCGCATTCCCTTGGGCCTGGCTTTGGTGGTCTAAACCACTTAAGGAAGTCGTCATGATGCACCCCATCGACATCCCCATTCCGGCCATATAAAAAATGTAGACCAATCCGATAGCCCAACTAGTTTTAACTGCTCCCAGGCTTAGTAAGCCAACCAAAGATAGCAACATTAAACTTTCGCCACTTACAATCGGCAAAAACGGTCCCTTGCGATCTAACAAACGGCCACCGATTGGAGCGGCTAAAGCGCCGCCTAAACCAGCGGGCAAAACGATTACTCCAGCTAAAAAGGCAGATTGATGATTTGCTAACTGGATATAATTGGGCAACAAGAAGGCTAAACCAAGCGAACACATCTGAGTTAAAAAGAACATCAAAATTAAGCAACTAAAGCGCCGATGCTTAAATAAGCGCAGATCCAAAAGCGGCCGTTCGATTCGGAAGGTATGACTAAACAAACCCATTAAACCTAAACATCCCAGAAGTAACATTCCCCCAACTTGCCAGCTTAAAAAGGCATTATTCGTTAAATTGACAAAACCAGTGACAAAACCAACAAACAGTAAAATGATCAGTAATAAGCTCCCCCAATCTAACTGGGTTTGTTCAAGCGCACTTGATTGTTGGATACCCCAAATTCCTAAGCCGAGAGAAACGACTAGGACCGGAACTAAACTAAAGAAAACGGCTCGCCAACCAAGCTGGGTCACAACAATTCCTCCAAAAGTTGGCCCTAAAGCCGGTCCAATTCCCGGGATTAAGTTACCGATTCCCATCATTAAGCCAAGGCGTTCCTTGGGGACTTGTTCCAAAATAATGTTAAACATTAACGGGAGGGCAATCCCGGTCCCTAGTCCTTGCACTATCCGGCCAACGAGTAACATTGAGAAATTTATGGCTAACCCATCGATAAAAATACCACTTGAAAAGAGTAAATTAGCAACTACAAATAAGCGCTTCATCGGATAGGACTGTTTTAAATACGCTGACGTCGGAACAATAATGGCAATTACTAATAAGTAAGCCGAAGTCATCCACTGAACCTGGTCGGTAGGTACGTTAAAGTCCCGCATTAAAGTCGGAAAGGCGATATTCATTGACGTCTCGACAATAATCCCACTAAACGTTAATAACCCCGTAGCCACAATGGCTGCAATCACTCGAGGAGCTACTTGAATTGTCTTACTCATTGTCATCTTCCTTCACTATTTACATTAATGACCGTTTAACCACCGTTAATTTTTCAGAATTAAGTTTAACACTAAGTTTACTTTCCATTTGATAAAGATAACCTTTAATTATTAGGAAAAATTTCCCAGTTTCAGCTGTCAAATAGACAACCTTCCGCCACTGATCAAATTTTGACTCACAAACACTGGTTCAATTTTGGCGTTGTTAACCGTTGAATATGAAATTCCCGTTCGTTTGTCTTGGGACTTGCTAACTGCTTGGGCTAGTCAGCTAAGTAATTGATCCAAACCCATTCCGCACTCATTTTAGCTAGCTGACTAGCTAATTTTTAAGTAAAAAAACGCGAAAAGCTAAGCATGGAGGAAGTATTTCTAACACCCCAATTTAACTTTTCGCGTTTTTTTATATCAAGGCCTCGCCAAATCTTAGAAAGATTAGGATTAAACAAAGGGCTAGTAAAGTATAAGTAACCGAGCGAACCCGGTGATCTTTAGCTTGCCACTGTTTCCAATTTAAGATTAAGTAGGCACTAATCACACAGCCACTTCCGAGAATTCCCAGAATCCCCGAATGAAACCATTCGCTTTGAATGGAAAAAGAAGCCATCAAAATAATTCCTAACAGGGCCATAATCGCCGCAATAACTCTTCGGTTAAGCATTAACCTCTCCTTAATTTCCCGGGAAATTAAGAGGCACTGAATTTAAACCTCTTATTCGTGCAAGTGATAGTTATAAGTCGAAACAATGATGTTTTCCCGACTATTTAATAGTGTGCGCAAGCGCAATGCCGACTGGTTATGCAAAACTAATTGCCATGGGTGCTTCGGGACAAATTGTGGAACTAAAACGGTCGTTGAGTAATTCTTAGCTTCCGCTCGCTTAGCAATCACATCAACGAACCGGAGCGTTGGCGTGGCAATCGACCGATAGGAGGAGTGGATATCCACAAACCGAACATCGGGGTATTCCGCCTTAAATTCATTTGCCGTCTTGTGTTCCTTACCCGGATTTTCGTCAAAGGAAACGTGCATCGCAATTACGTAGTCCCCAATCGAACGAGCATAATTAATTGCTCCCCGGGTCACTCGGGTTACGTTACCAACTAAAACAATTACAGTTGCTCCATCATAATCGTGAAGTTGAACCTTCGTCTTTTCAGCAACTCGTAACTGTTGACCAACCTTGATGTAGTGGCTGTGAATCTTATGGAACAAGTACATCAGCACTGGCATAATGATTAAGTATGGCCAAACATTGTTAAAATGTTGCCAGAACAAGAAGATCACTAAGGCCAAGGAAATTAAGGCCCCCACCAAGTTGATCGTTGCCTTACCAAGCCAAATTCCTTCTCGTTCCCGGAACCAGTGGATAATCATCCCTGATTGTGAAAGGGTAAATGGGACAAAAACCCCAACCGCATAAAGTGGAATTAAGAGGTTCGTTTGGCCATGGAAAATAACGATTAAGATCGCTGCGCCTACGGCTAAAATGATAATTCCGTTGGAATAACCAAGCCGATCCCCTCGATCCATAAAGGCATGGGGAAGGAACTTATCCTTGGCCATGTTGTATGCCAAAATTGGAAAAGCTGAGAACCCAGTGTTAGCAGCGACCGCTAAGATCATCGCCGTTGCTAATTGCAAAAGATAAAAGCCGATTCCATGACCGCCAAAGACCGTGGCTGCAATTTGAGATAAAACCGTTGCCCGGGGATTTGGAATAATCCCAAAGTAGAAAGACATGAAGGTAATCCCAGCGAAGAAAGCCGCCAAGATTAAACTCATAATGGCTAACGTATTAGCCGCATTTTTTTCTTTTGGTTCATTAAAGTTTGGCACCGCATTACTAATTGCTTCAACCCCAGTCAAAGAAGCTGAACCAGCTGAGAAAGCCCGAATCAAAAGGACTAGTGAAATCCCAGCAACTGGTTGACCAAAGTCGGCTGTTGCATGATAAGCAACGTGCCCAGTGAAAATGTTATAAAAACCCCAAATAATCATGACTGAGATCATAACCACGAAGAAGTAAACCGGAATGGTTAAGAAATTAGCACTCTCGCTCATCCCCCGGAGGTTCAAAAACATGATCAAGAAAACAATAATGATTGAGATTGCAACTGAATACTTGTACAGGCTTGGAATGGCTGAAGTTATGGCTTCAGTTCCAGAGGTCGTGGAAACCGCCACGGTCAACATATAGTCAACTAATAGTGAGCCCCCAGCGATCAAACCACCGTTGCTCCCCCAGTTCTTAGTTGCAACCACGTAGGCACCCCCACCACTTGGGTAGGCATTAATAATTTGTCGGTACGATAAGGTAATCGCCAACAAAAGGATCAAAACAACCGCCGCAATCGGTAACGAATACCAAATTGCCGCTGCTGAAAGGGTAACTAAAACAGTCGTAATCTGTTCTGTACCGTAGGCGACCGACGATAAAGCGTCTGACGATAGTAAGGCAAGGGCCTTAAACTTAGTAAGGTGGGCTTGACCTTCATCGAGGGTCTTCAACGGTTTCCCAATCAAAACGCGTTTAAGATACCGCCACATGATTTCTCTCCTATATTAATTTAAATTTCTCTTTTCAAGATTTCAACCCCACGTTATCATCTAGTACAACGTGGGGCCATTGCTAAATTGTAACGCAATCCCTATTCAAAAGACAAGTTTTTATGGATGAAATGTCTCATTCCCGTGCGAAAATGGATAGAAATAACCAGTACCATAAAATTAAAGAGGATGGAAAAAAGCTCCTTGACGACCTGGTTGCCCATGTAAGGCTGAATTGGTTGGTGCGACCGTCAGGGAAGTAACTGCCATTCAGCTCCTGCTTTGACCGTAGTTGCTGAGTAACCTTCGGAGATGCAAAAGAGAGGTTGGGAAAAAAGCTCCTTGACGGCCTGGTTGGGATAAGAAGGACAAAGGTTGATTCATTAGAATCAGCCTTTCGTTCGCACTTATCCGCTAAGGCCGTGCTTTTTGACCTTAGTTACTGAGTAACATTCGGAGATGCAAACAACCTAAGATTAGTTCAGGATGAATTTTACCATCCTGGACTTTTTTATTACCCTAAAGATAGAGCTAAGGTCGTCCATAGCCTCAGGGACTGCGAGTCCGTATCACAAAATGACCTCCGCTATCTTTGCTTTGATATTTTGATTTTCAGGTTGTGGGACTACGAGTTCGAGTATAGGAAATGA
>NZ_JACJJQ010000044.1 GCF_016900115.1 Limosilactobacillus alvi | reverse complement strand
TCATTTCCTATACTCGAACTCGTAGTCCCACAACCTGAAAATCAAAATATCAAAGCAAAGATAGCGGAGGTCATTTTGTGATACGGACTCGCAGTCCCTGAGGCTATGGACGACCTTAGCTCTATCTTTAGGGTAATAAAAAAGTCCAGGATGGTAAAATTCATCCTGAACTAATCTTAGGTTGTTTGTAGGGAAGACCTAAAATAATTAGTTATAAATCAGAATTTATATTCCGCGTAATCTAGCTTCGTTAGGAAGGATATTACCAACCCATCTCCTTAGCAGCAGCGGGAAGGGCGAGTTTACCGGCAGCGAGTTCAGCGAAGGCTTGATCAAAGATCTTAAAGACCTGATCAAGTTGTTCTTCGGTGATCACCAGTGGTGGTTGGAAACGAAGGATGTTTCCCCGCAGGCTAATGATGATTGCCCCAAGTTCGAAGACCCGGTAGATTAATTTCGTTGTTGCTTCTTCATCAGGTGCGCCGGTTACGGGGTTTACGATATCAATCCCGCCATCAAGGCCGTACATCCGAACGCCACCGATGAACGGATACTTTTCCTTGGCGGCTTCAAAGTACGCTTTCGCCTTGGCTCCGAGTTTTTGCGAACGTGCTAGTAAGTGTTCTTTTTCGATAACGTCAATTGTTGCTAAAGCTGCGGCACTGGTAACCGGATTTCCAGCAGTCGTGTAAACGTTGGCCGGGGCCCCTAGAGATTCCATGATCGCTTTGCGACCAATGACGGCACTTAAAGGTAAGCCGGAGGCGAGGGACTTCGCCGTTGAAATCATGTCGGGTTCAATTCCTGGGAAGTTTTGGATCGACCACCATTTCCCGGTCCGGCCCATACCTTGGTTAACTTCATCCACCGCAAAGAGAATGCCGTGTTCTTTAGCAAAATCATAGATCTTTTGCATGAAGGCAGGAGGCATCATCGCAATTCCTCCGTCCCCTTGAATGGCTTCAATTACAATCACGGCCACTTCATCGGCTGGTAAGTAAGTTTCAAAGGGCTCTTTAAAAGCCTTAAAGTAACGATTAACGAAATGTTCGTCACTTTCGTCAGCTTCTTGTTCCCACGGAGATGGGAATGGGACCTTAACTACCCCGGGCAACAGGGGACCTAACTTCCGGGTCATGTTTAAACTTACCCCGGATAAGGTTAAAGATCCGTACGTGGAGCCGTGATAGGCCCCGGTAAATGAGACTATGTATTGGCGCCCGGTATAGGCGCGAGCGAACTTAATGATCGCATCGTTCGCATCGGAACCTGAGTTACCCCAGGCCACCTCTACCGGACCGGACATTGGGGCAATCGCTGCTAATCGCTTCGCGAGCTTAGCAGTCGTGCTGTTGGCAAAGTAAGCCGGTGTGTACTGGGTTAGTTTGGCGGCTTGATCTTGGATAGCTTTGACCACGGTCGGGTGGGCGTGACCGGTATTAGTAGCCGAAGCGCTGGCCAAGAGGTCGAGGTAGTGATTGCCTTCAACATCGGTTAGGACTGCGCCCTTCCCGTGATCAAGCACCACGTCGAAGTATTTAATACGGGCACAAGTCGCAAAAACATCATTTTCTTGAGCTAATAATTGATGATTACTTCCAGTCATATTATTTCTCTCCCTTCTTAGCAAGGTATGAGTGACGAATTCCGTATGTGAAGTAGATGATTACCCCGAGGACGAACCAACCACCAGCATAGACCTTAGCTTGGACATCCAAGCCCCAGAAAACGAAGAGGGAAGCTAAGAAACCAAGCGTTGGCATTACGGGGTAAAGGGGCATCTTGAAAGCAGGTTCTGGAATATCTTTTCCTTCCCGCTTCCGCAAGGCGTAGATCCCAAGGGAAACGAACATGAAGGCAATTAAAGTTCCGGCAGAAATCAATTGTGACAAGAAAGCAAATGGGAAGAAGGCCCCGATCAAAATAGCGATGATCGCTAAAGTCCATAGAGCCCGGTTAGGCCGGTTTTGAGCGTCCAAATTACCAAGGAACTTTGGCAACATGCCATCCCGACCGAAGGAGTAGATCAACCGGGAACCAGCCATGGTCATCCCGATTAAGGCGGTGAACATTCCGAAGACGGCGATGGTTTGAACAACTGAGGCAACGGCTGGGTGACCAGCTGCCCGCAAGGCTAAACCAACTGGTTCGGCCGAATTAGCATACTTGGTGTAATGCAATACTCCCATCAAGACGAGGGCCACGGCAACGAAGAGAACCACGGCGATTAACAATGATCCCAGGATCCCACGGGGCATCGTCTTTTGCGGATTTTTTGCTTCAGCAGAGTTAGCCGCGATTGAGTCAAATCCAATGTAGGACAGGAAAATCATCGAAACCCCGGCGTAGATCCCTTGCCAACCCCCAAAGGGCCCATTTGGCGTTGGGCGATACTTAGGAATAAATGGGGTGAAGTTAGCTGCCTTGATGGCCGTCATCCCAACAACAATGAACAAGAGAATTGCAAAGACCTTCAAGAGGACCAGGATGTTTTCAACCCGGGCGGCTTGGGAGACCCCACGAGAAACTAGGTAGGCGACCAAAGCGATGACACAAAGGGAAATCAGGTCGACCACCCCACCATTAGTTCCAAATGCATTAGAGAGTGAGGCAGGTAACTTTAGGCCAAGTGGTGCAACTAAGGCCCGGAGGTTAGCCGAAAGCCCAGAACCAACAAAGGCGAGGGCAATAAAGTACTCAGCCAAGAGGGCCCAACCGGCAATCCAACCAAAGAATTCCCCGAAAACCACGTTAATCCACGAATAAGCAGATCCAGCAAATGGCATGGCAGCCGCCATTTCAGCATAAGCAAAGGCAACTAATCCTGCCACCACGGCAGCGACTAAGAAAGAAATCGCTACAGATGGACCAGTATGCATGGCAGCCACTTCCCCTGGCAGGGTAAAAATGGACGTGGAAACAATCGTCCCAACCCCGAGGGCCAAGAAATCTCGAACCCGCAGAGTTCGAATTAAATGACTATCCTTATCTTGATATACACTCGGGTTTTCTTTCCGAGTAATGGTTTGCCAAAGACTCATAATAATATCCTCCTTGAAAGCCAACCTATGTGACTTTCGCTTGTAAAATTGGTGATTATGTAAAATGTCATTTTCTCATCAATCTTTAATATAGTTTAGCAAGTCTTAAGAAAGCCGTCAATAAAAGAATTTGAACTTTTTTCTGGCAGGGGTTTCAAAGTTTGGTATTAAAAGAATCTCATTTTTAAAATTATGGACGGCTCTGAGAGGTTGAGGTTGGGAAAAAAGCTCAGCCCCATCCTCCCGCCGAATATTACACAGAAACTACGACCAAATACAAAAGGCGGCCGAAAAACTGGATGTGTTTCTCAGTCGCCGCGGGTTGTTTATATCATTGCCCTAAACCTGGCAAATTTTTCTATTCTTATTTTGGGGTAGCTTTCTTTTCGACTTTCTTTCCCATTTCCATTTGATCGTTGTATCCCCAGACCCAAGTAACGATAAAGGAAACGACAATGGGCTGCGATACTAGAAAGTAAGAAAGCATAGAAACTAGTTAATTGGGTTGGGTGAGCCGGGTTAAAGATCATTTGCAGATAACTTGGGAGGTGTTCTTTAAGCCAGTCGCCCAATTTTTAGCCAGCCAAGCCGCCAAAATCATTGGGAAGATGGAGTAAGTGTAGTTTAAGAATTGGAACTTAAAGCCCTTTCCCCAAGTAACTAATTGCGGATAGGTAAGGACACCCCCGATCACGGCAGCCACAATTGGATCCCCACCCAACCGTTTAGCCGCTGCATAACCAACTAAGACCGGCAAAAAGTAAAAGGCCGAGTCAGCCATGGCGCTAATGGAAAGATACATAACGGACTTTGTGTTTAATAGGGCCCCTAATTGAGGAAGTGTCAACAAGGCTAATAACCCTTTGATGATCCCGGAAGCCGCGATGACCCCCACGACCGGGCTCATGGAACCGGTAATAACCCCAATTAGGTTGTTAAAGGCTCGTGAAATTGGGCTTTTACCGTTATTAGCTGGGGTTTGATCTGCGGGAGCATCGGCCAAGTTAGGGGGTTGCTTCATCACGGCATCATAGACATCGGTGACTTCATTGCCGATTACGACTTGGTATTGGCCTTGGGCGTGCATAATGTCGATGACCGACAGCATGGCAAGGTAAGGCGGTTTCCAAGTTAATTGGTAATTACCCAACGGCGATTACCAAGTTGAGTTCGACAATTACGTTGCAACCATACGAAAGTTTAGCTCTTAAGGGATAAGTATGCTATTTGATCAAGTTCCGCTGAAAATCATTCTGGTGATTAGCATGACAGCTAGCAAACTATTATAAAGTTAGTTTTTGCTTGCTGATGCCTATCACCGTGGGTTTTTAGGGGGCTTTTTTATTTGCATCGGTTGGGGTTGTCAAAGGGGCAAATTTATGTTTTAATACGTTTAAACATTTAAACGCAAAGGAGGGGGAATATGGAAAAAGAGCGAATCTTGGCAGCTTTTAATGCGGTGATGCCCGTGTTTGCGATCTTTCAGGATCAACGGCGCCAGGAATTAATGACCGAACTTTGTTGCAAGGGGGAGCTGACTGTAAACGAATTAACGGCCTTAGTTGCGCTTTCCCGTCCGGCGGTATCGCACCATTTAAAATTAATGCTAGATGCGGGAGTTATTACTGTCCGCCAAGTAGGGGTCGAACGCCGTTACCAACCAAACATGGCTCCAATCATCAAGCAACTTAAGACACTAACGGCCGCCTTGGAAGCTAATTAGGCCGTTTATTTTTTAGAGCTTTAGTTTAAAAGTTTAAACCTTTAATCGAAAGGATGATTAGATGCAAAGTATGCAAAAATTAAGGTTAAAAAATGGTTTAGTGATCAAAAATCGGGTGGCCAAGGCAGCTACCAGTGAAACAATGGGGGATCGTCGGGGAAATCCCCAAGCAGTGTTGCTGAATTACTATCGTAAATTAGTAACGGGTGGGAGTGGTTTGATCATTTCCGGGAACGTGATGGTTGACCGCACGGCCCGTGGCGAGATGGGCAATGTTATTGTTGATAAGCAAACTGATCCCCAATTACTAGCCAAGTGGGCCCAAATTGGGGAAAGTAATGGGAGCCATCTCTGGTTACAATTAAACCATCCGGGGCGGCAAGCCCCCAAAACAGTTAATAAGCAACCGGTGGCGCCGAGCGCGATTCCCCTAACCGGGCCGAATGCCTTTGCCTTTAATCCTCCGCGTGAATTAACTTTACCGGAGATTCAACAGATTATTCAACGCTTTGTAACAGCGTCCATGATCGCTGAACAAGCTGGCTTTTCAGGAGTCGAAATTCATGCGGCTCACGGTTATCTGTTAAGTCAATTTCTATCACCAAAAGTTAATCACCGGACCGATCAGTATGGAGGAAGTTTAGCAAACCGGATGCGGATTATTACTGAAATCTATGATGGAATTCGCGCCCGTACCAAACCAAATTTTGCGGTTGCGATTAAGATTAACGCGGGTGATTTTACTCCAGGCGGATTTACGGCGACGGAATCGTTAGCAGTTATTCGTCAATTAGCCGCCCGGGGCATTGATTTAGTTGAAATCTCGGGGGGTTCTTACGAGAATCCTAAAATGATGGGGACAGGAAAGGTACCGCTGTTTGTGGAATACGCCCGGAAAGTTAAGGCCGCCGTGACGGTCCCTGTAATGGTTACGGGAGGTTTTAGGACGGCCAGCGGCATTGAAAAGGCCGTGGCTACCGGGGCGGCCGACCTGGTAGGATTAGCGCGGGCCTTAGTTTTGGAGCCTAATCTCCCAAATAAACTAGCAGTTGGCGCCTTTACGGCGGTAGCGATCCCCCATTTTTCGACAGGAAGTGCTAAACTTGATGCTAAAGTAGGCTCGTTGATCGGGTTAGCTTACTATGAGCAACAAATGCGGCGATTGGGAAGGCATCAGTCGGTTAAGCGCCCCAAAACAGCCTGGCCAATTTTAATGTATGCAATGCGATACCAAGGATTGGCTGCCTTGGTGCCCCAACGAGGAACGGAGATATGACCATGAAAAAAGTATTAGTCGTTGAGACAAACCAAGCTACCTATGGTGCCCGGAAGGAAGCCACCGGGTTATGGTTGGGAGAGACGACCGAATTTATTACCCAGTTGCAAGCTACAGGTTGGCAGGTTGATTATGTTAGTCCCCGGGGTGGCTATGTCCCAGTTGATCCGCGTAGTTTGAAGTACTTAGATGCTGCGGGTTGGCGGTGCTATCAAGATCCAGCCTTTCAAAAAGTGGCCCTAGCGCGGACGCAGGCTCCTGAACAAGTTGATCCCACAAAGTATACAGCGATCTATTTTGCTGGTGGGCATGGGGTCATGTGGGATTTTCCAACTAATCGTCAATTGCAGGTGATTGCAGAAGTCATTTATCAAAATGGCGGGTACGTTACTTCCGTCTGCCATGGGATTGCGGGCCTGTTTAACCTTAAACTGCCCAACGGAACCCCGTTAATTGCCGGCAAACGGGTGACTGGTTTTACAAGGGCGGAAGAAGTTTTAGCCGGTAAACGCCGGCTAGTACCCTTCTTAAATCAAAACTTAGCCCAGCAAAAAGGAGCTAAGTTCGTCAAACGCCGTGCCTATGCCCAATTTGCAGTCACCGATGGCCGATTAATTACTGGGCAAAATCCTTTTTCAGCGACTGCGGTTGCTAAAAAACTCTTAGTGGCAATTAATCAGGAAGGGAGTAATTAAGATGACCGTAGCTTTAATTACTGGAGCAACTGGTGGTTTAGGCCGCGCTTTGGCCCATGAACATGCTAAGCGGGGTGGTGACCTTATTTTAGTTGGTCGGAACCAAATGAAACTAGCAAGTCTTAAGGCACAACTGCACGTGGCTTACCCGCTTGTATTAATTGAAACGATCCAAGCTGACTTTGCCAAGGGTGGTCAGGTTCAACAAGTCTTTGATGCTGTGCAAACGTTAGGCTGGCAAGTTGATTACTTAATTAATAATGCTGGTTTTGGCGGTCAGGGGAAATTTATTTCCCGGGAAAAGGAAGCTGATCTGACAATGTTGCGGGTTAATGCGGCAGTCCCAACAGCTTTCATGAAGCTCTTCTTACCATTAATGGTTAAGCAAGGTTATGGCCACGTTTTAAACGTCTCGTCTGCGGCCGCTTTTTTCCCAGGGCCGGAAATGGCAGAATATTATGCCACTAAAGCTTACTTAACCTCCTTAGGAAATGCCATTTGGCAAGAAATGAAAGCAACTAGGGTAACGGTCACAACCTTAATGCCGGGACCAATGGAAACTGGCTTTGCGACGGCCGGTGACTTAACCACCACGAAGCTTTTTAAACCGGGAACCGGTGCTGACCCAGCTTTAATTGCTAAGGTAGGTTACGAGGGGATGTTAGCTGGAAAATTAAATGTTGTGGCTGGTTTACCAAGCTGGGCCAAAGTTAGTGCCAAGCTTTACCCGCTTTTGCCAAAGCGCCTTGTCCTAAAGGTGATTGAGAATTTGCAGACGAAGAAAAAATAGCGAACAGAAAATAAAGACCACTAATTAAAGGTTAAAAGGTAGTTGACAGGAGTTGACTTGCCTACCGTCCAACTTAACCTCATTAGTGGTCTTTTAATGATATTTAAATTTGTTACCTCACTTTTCCCAAATAAACTTAACCAATGCCCGGTCAACTTGCTTATTTTTGTGTAGCTTACTGTGTTGCCCCATCTTACCCTTGATTTCGAGTTCTTGATAAGATTTAGCTCGGTTATTAAGTAGCCACCGGAGGGACTTTGAAGAAACGTTTGGCACCGTTCCATCGGAATTAGAGCCGTCCTCGAGGTTTCCGTAAATATTTAAGACTTTGATTTGTTGTGGGAAGGTATTCCGAAGGGTAATTAAACCGGCATACTCAGGTAACTGCTGCGAAGGTTCTCCAGTTTTAGGGTTGAGAGTAACCTTATTAGCACCTTTTTCAACTTCGAGGCCATTCCAGTGCCCGGCAATATCAACTAATTTTTGGATTTGCGGGAGCTTGGGATCAGCACCGTGATTCCGTAAATAGTAATATACCTGCAAGTTTCCCATTGAATGGGCAACGATATTAACCTTGGTGAAACCGAATTTCTTTTGCGTTGCGGCTAAAACATCAAAGACGTAGTTACTACTCTTTGAATAGCCGTCCGAAATTGATTTTTCACCGAGGTTGGTACTTTTGTTGTTGGCCAAATTAACTTCAATGATCGGATTTTTAGTTCCCCGCTTGATATTACCTTGCCAAGTAACCTTGCCGTTTTTAGCAACGTTTGCTCGGACAATGGTATTAGTTACCCCATGATCTTTTGTATAGTGGGTCATTTGCTGTTCCGCCCGGTAGGAACTCCCCCAACCATGGAAGAAAATAGTGGGGGTGGTTGAAGAAACGTAACTAGTGCTTTCTTTAACTTTTTGGGCATGACAAGCAGTCGCCAAACTAGTTGTAACTATGACCGCAACAACGACGGTTAACCAACGCCATAAGTTTCTCATTTTAAGTATCGCTCCTTAATTTACTTTTGCTAAAATAATCGCCCCATGGCCGGAAAAAAGTCAAGTCAAAGGGGTTGAAACTTGCTACTAAAGTCGTTAATGTATACTGAGTGACATTAAACGGAATAAAAAACTTTTTATATCAAATTGGGAGGAGCTTTTATGCGCAAAGAGCAATTACGGGCAATCATTTTTGTGATGGTTGCTTTTATGTTGGGCTGTAACGAGTATGTGATCGTTGGGGTTTTGCCGGATGTGGCAAAGGAATACCACGTTTCCCTAGCTTCCCTTGGGTATGTGGTAACCATCTTCGCTTTCGTTTATGCTTTAACAACCCCATTAATTACTTCTTTAGCAAACCGTTGGCCCCGTCACCGGGTTCTTTTTACTTTAATTGTGATCTTTTTAATGGGAAATACTTGGACGGCGATGGCTACAAATTATTGGTCCTTAATTTTATCGCGGATGTTGACCGCCACGGTTGCCGGGGCGATTATCTCACTAGTCTTGGTAATTGCCTCCTTTGTGGCGCGACCGGAAAAACGAGCCAGTTTAGTTTCCTGGATCTTCGCTGGTTTTAGTATTGCTTCCGTTATTGGAGTACCGATTGGAACGCTAGTTAGTCAACATTTAACCTGGCATGATAGTTTCTGGTTAATTACTTGGTTGACCTTAATCGTGATGGTCTTATTATTCTGGTTAGTTCCCCGGGATACTCCGCAAGTTAAGGGGCACATGGCGGATCAATTTGTGATCTTTAAGGATCGACGGGTTTTAGTCGGAATCTTTTTTATCGTGGCAGTTTGTGCGGCTGATTATACCTTCTATACCTATATCCGACCGTTGATTACGAATGTTTTAGGTTTTAATGATACTTGGCTAAATTGGCTTTTGCTTGTAATGGGGGTCTTCTTCATTATTGGGAATAAGTTTGGGGGCGTTTTGGCTAATAATGGTGGGGTTAAAAAGCTCCCTTGGATGTACGTTGCGATGACCATCCTCTTAGTTTTAATGGCCCCATCTTTTGGTTGGCCCTGGTTAACAATCGCCATTATCGCTTTGGTATGTATTGCTTTGGCCGGTTACGGAGCCTCAACTCAGTTAATGTTTTTAAATATTGCCGAAAAAGAATATCCTCAAGCCTTGGATTTAGCTTCATCGTTAAACTCGATTTTTGCCAATATTGGGATTTCCCTAGGATCCTTAACGGCAGCCGAAACGGTTCAATTCCTGGGTTTGACCAAGGTTGGTTATGTTGCTGCCATCTACGGGGTAATTGCCACGATTTTAGTTATTTTAGCGGCTAAGTGGCGGGATGTTAAGGTGAAATAGCTGAAAAAAGGAGCTAAGGAATAAGTTTCCCCCTAGCTCCTTTTTACGTCGTTTACTATAAGTTGAGCTCAAACCCCAACCGTTCGGGGTGAACCGGTTCGTTAACCTTGATTATTCCCCGGTACTCGAAGCCAGCTTGTTTGGCAATGGTTTGCATGGCCTGATTGAGATGGTAAGTATCAACACGGAAGTTGTGAATTCCTTGGCTAAGGCCAATGGTAATGGCGTTACTGAAAAGATACTTACTAAAGCCTTGCCCAAGATAATGCTCACTAATTGCTACCCGGTGTAAAGTGATGTATGGATCATTGGGTTTTATCCAAGCACCATCAATAGCTCCATAAGTTGGCTCTTCCCCGGGAATAATGGCAACATAGCCAGCAACTTCGTGATTAGCTCGGAGCACCCAACCATGGTGATTAATGATATCATTTTGAATACTATTTTCATTCGGGTAGCCGGTTTGCCATTGGGGTGAACCGGCTTTTTTAAGGCGAGCTTTAGCGTCGGCGATAATTTGACAAATTGCCTTTAGGTCGGTCATTTGCGCCTTGGTTAAATGTGGGATTGGCATCCAATCACTCCTTAGTAATTAAAATTATCGTACTGGTTTAGCTTAAATTTTTTAATTGCGTAGATCAACTTAGCTGCGTAATCCGGATCAGTAGCGTAGCCATTTTTCTGGAGTTCATAAGCCGCAGTTTGATAATTCTTGGCTTTGGTTACCCCTTTAAACCGATCATGATTATCGATGGTGCCATTTAAGATTAGTTTAGCATGAGCGTTAATTGAAGCTTGCCATGATTGGTAGACCGCAAAATACTGTTTAACCGTTTTGGTTTTGCCATTAATCGTCTCTTTTGTGTACATTTTGATGCGTTTTTGTTTGCCAGAAGCTTTCATCCCAAAGAGATTATTGTATTTGTAAGCAAGTTTAGCCCGCCCCCAGTCAGATTCAATACCGGCTTGGGCGATAATAATGCTAGCGGGGATGTGATACTTCTTTTGTTCGGCTTTAGCAGCCGGGGCAATTTCTTTTATAAACTGCTTAACCGTCATTTGAGTCGGATGAGATTCCATTTTGGGTTGGGGTTGTTGTTGACGGTTAACTAGGAAAATGGTTAACCCAGCTAACAGGCCAACCGCCACTAGGCCAATCATAATACTAAAAATCGTTTTGCGTTTCATGATAGTTCCTTTCTCGTAATCGGTTTAATTATACCGAGATTCGTGAGTAGCGAATAGATTAAATTAGCTTTGTAGGATTTTTCGAAGGTTTTCTTCACGAAAAATTAAAAAAATTCAATTTGGGGGTTGCAATTTCACGGAGCTTAGTTAAAATAAGATTAACAAATTTAAAAAACGATGAGAAAGACGAGTAGCCTTATTATTTCGGACAGTGACTCGGGGATGGTGTGAACCCGGGCGACCCTGGTAAAGTGAAAAACCCTTTCAAAGTTGCCACCCCAAACGTTTTGCGAAGTAGGCGTGGCCGTCACCGGAACGTTACCACCGGGAGAGTATGTTAGTACTCGATTTTGAGGTGGCCTGGGTATTACCCCCAGGCAACTAGGGTGGTACCGCGGAAAGAAGCCTTTCGTCCCTTGAGTTAGCAAGGGGTGAAAGGCTTTTATTTTTCATCCGGTTAAAAATGGAGGCAATCATTATGACTTTAATTTTACCTAAGGATTACGATGCTAAATTATCAATTCGTGAAACCGAAGATGCTATTCGTTATATCCGGGAAACCTTCCAGGATGAACTTTCCGCAGAATTGAACTTACAACGGATGTCCGCGCCGATGTTTGTCGATAAGGCTAGTGGGCTTAACGATGATTTGAACGGGGTGGAAGAACCAGTCCACTTTACGGCCAAAGATTTACCAGGGGAACGCATCGAGGTTGTTCACTCCTTAGCTAAATGGAAACGGATGGCTTTAAAACGGTACGGCTTTGGGATGCACGAAGGTCTTTACACCAACATGAACGCCATTCGTAAAGATGAAGACATGGATAACTTCCATTCTATCTATGTTGATCAATGGGACTGGGAAAAGGTAATTGCCAAAGAAGAACGAACGGAAGCAACTTTGAAAGCTACCGTTAAGCAGATTTTTAAGGTTATCAAGCACATGGAACATGAAGTTTGGTATAAGTATCCTCAGGCAGTCTACCATTTACCAGATGAGATCCACTTTGTAACAACGCAAGAATTAGAAGATCGTTGGCCAGCCTTAACGCCAATGGAGCGGGAAGATGCCATTGCAAAGGAATTAGGTTGTGTCTTTGTGATGAAGATTGGTGATAAGCTGAAGCGGTCTGGGAAACGCCATGATGGTCGTGCACCCGACTATGATGACTGGGCTTTGAACGGAGACATCATTTTCTGGTATGAACCGTTGCAATGTAAATTAGAAATCTCAAGCATGGGGATTCGGGTTTCTGAAGAATCCTTAACAGCTCAATTAAAGAAGGCTGGGGCTGAAGAACGAGCTAAATTACCATTCCATAAGGCTTTATTGGCTGGAGAACTACCATATACAATTGGTGGGGGGATTGGTCAATCTCGTTTATGCATGTTACTGCTTGGTAAGGCTCATGTGGGTGAAGTTCAAGCTAGTCTCTGGCCAGCGGAAATGCGTAAGCAATGTGAACAAGCTGGTATTCATTTGTTGTAAAATTTGTGGGTGCGGCAAACGAAGTGAAAAAATGAATCTTTCCTAAACAATATCGATGGGAGGCCGGGAAGAAACACACGTTTCTGCCCGGCCTCTTTCCTACGATTAGTCAAGCGAAAAGTTATCGAAAATTAGCGTACACTAAACAAACCTGATCTAAATAAGAATTTAAAAATCAGGAAAAAGTGATATATTAAAGAAGAGGGTTAATCCTC
>NZ_JACJJQ010000043.1 GCF_016900115.1 Limosilactobacillus alvi | reverse complement strand
TCATTTCCTATACTCGAACTCGTAGTCCCACAACCTGAAAATCAAAATATCAAAGCAAAGATAGCGGAGGTCATTTTGTGATACGGACTCGCAGTCCCTGAGGCTATGGACGACCTTAGCTCTATCTTTAGGGTAATAAAAAAGTCCAGGATGGTAAAATTCATCCTGAACTAATCTTAGGTTGTTTAACATTTAGTTAAAATTAATCCTAGTGGTAAAGATCGAAGCGTCCTTTCTTAAAGACTTCCTTCATACCACCAATCTTGAAGAGAGATTCATTAGCAATCATCTTCTTGGTAGCCGAAGCCATGTAGCCACGGGTTTCGTGGCCCAATGCAACCCCAAAGGCCCGGGTGTTACCAACAGAAGCAACGGTTCCTAGGGACTTGTAAACAAAGCCTTCGTTAAGGTGACTTCCGGTCTTAACAACGTTTACTAAATCACTAGCAACATACTTACCCATTGCTAAAGCAATTTGAGCAGTCGTTGGGTATGGTCGTTGACCATCAGGTGGCATAACTGCTGCAACGTCACCAATAACATACATATTATCATGATCAGCATCAGTTAAGTGCTCGGTTGGAATTACCCGTCCCCGCCGAGCCTTTAAGCCAGCTTCGTCAACCAATGGATTACCAGAAACCCCAGTTGTCCAAATGATGGTCTTAGCGGTCAATTCATAAGGGGTCTTTTCTTCATCTTGACCAAAGACATAGATTGTTTTACCATCAGTAACCTCTTGAACCCGGGCATCAGTGATAATATCAACCCCAAGGCTCTTAACCAAGTTAACCCCGTATTCAGCAAGGCCATCACTGAACATAGGTAAGAGACGAGTTCCAGCATCCACCATTGAAATCTTGATGTCAGATGGAGTGACACCAGCATGTTTGGCGTATTCCTTTCGACCATCGGCAAGGGCTCCAGCTAATTCAATTCCTGTAAAACCAGCCCCAGCGATCACAATATTCAAAGCATCTGGATCAGGATCCTGCTTGTAATCATCCATAACCTTAAGAATATGAGCGTGAATGGCTTCAGCTTCTTTGACATTGGTCATTGGCAAAGCGAATTCTTCCGCTCCTTTGATACCGAATGTTTCAGAAACAAAACCAAGGGCTACAACCAAATAGTCATAGCTAAGGTCATCATGGTTTTTTAGGGAAACCGTTTTTGCTTCCGGATCAAAACTAGTAACTTCGTCTTGAATAAAAGTTGTTACCTTTGGATCAACAATGTCCGCAATTTCGTAAGTGATTTTTTCTTTTGGTTGCGTTCCAGCAGCTACTTCATGAAGATCAGTTGCTTCGTAGTGATAGCTATTCTTGTTTACCAAGGTAATCTTAAAACTACCATCAGCCTTACGTTGCAATTCATGGACAGTCTTTAAACCGGCGTAACCGGCACCTAATACGACGATTTGTTTCATAAAAATTCCCCCTCAAAAAGTCAATTAATGACTTATCAGCTTAAAAGGTAACCTGCGAAAATTAAGTTTTAAGTTGATGATTATTTATTGATGTAATAATTATAACAAGTAAATGGGTTTGTGAAAAATAAAAAAACAACTTTTGTGGAAAAAAGTTTGTATTGAGAGAAAAAATTATAATTATCGTACTGGATAGCGCTCCCAAAATAAATGAAGTGCTTTTTTATAATTTAAAAATAGTGAAAAAACTTATTTATTGAAAAGCCAAAAAATAATTTATCGTTACTTAATCTTTTGTTGAAATACTAACTTTTTAAGAGTAAACTATGAAATGAATATCGGATATATTATTTGCTATTATTTTTGGCTTATTTGTCGATAAATTTTATTTAGGGGGGATAATAGTGGACATTGTTAGTTTGGCGCGTTTCCAATTCGCAATGACGACGGTTTACCACTTCTTCTTTGTCCCATTTTCGATTGGGACTGCCTTCGCTATTGCTGTGATGGAAAGTATTTACGTCCATACCAAGAACGATGTTTATAAGAAAATGGCCCGCTTTTGGGGGAATATTTTCTTACTAAGTTTTGCGGTCGGAGTTGTAACCGGGCTGATTCAAGAATTTCAATTTGGAATGAACTGGTCAGATTACTCCCGGTTCATGGGGGATATCTTCGGGGCGCCATTAGCCTTTGAAGCTTTACTATCATTCTTCATGGAATCGACCTTTATCGGTTTGTGGACCTTCACTTGGAACAAGGTCAAGCCGGGTCTCCACGCCTTCTTTATTTGGATGACGAGTATTGGTTCTTTAACCTCTGCACTTTGGATTTTAACGGCCAACTCATTTATGCAAAATCCAGTGGGTTACACAATTAAAAATGGGCGGGCCGAAATGACCAATTTCTTTGCATTGCTTAAGAATCCACAACTTTGGTTTGAGTACGGGCATGTAGTTTTTGCTGCCTTAATGATGGGTGGCGTTATCGTGGCCGGTTTAACCGGTTTCCAAATGTTAAAGGCCAAGAAGCAAGCCGTTTCTGATGAAACTAAGAAGGTTTACAAAACTTCAATGCGTTTTGGAATGTGCATTGCTTTGATTTTCTCTGTTCTGACGATTGCCGTTGGACACGCCCAAATGCAATACTTGATCAAGGAACAACCAATGAAGTTTGCGGCTACCGAAGCGGTTTACAAGACCACTAAGAGTCCAGCTGGCTTAGCTCTGTTTGGAGTTGCTGACCAGAAAACACATCAATTAAAGGGAAGTGTCGAAATTCCTGGGATGTTGAGCTTTATGTCTTACAACAAGTTCTCTGGCTCAATCAAGGGGATGGACCAAATTAATAAAGATTTGACCAAGAAATATGGAAAGTACATCGCAGGTCACCGAGTAAATTACTACCCACCAGTTAACACTATGTTCTGGAGCTTCCGAATCATGGTAGGTATCGGGATGTGGGTTGCCCTAGTTTCAATTGTGACGCTTTTTCTTACGCGAAAGCAAAAAGAAACCCTTTACAACCATAAATGGATGCTTTGGGTAGTTGCCTTAACTACTTTTGTACCATTTATTGGGAACTCAGTTGGTTGGTTCGTAACCGAATTTGGGCGTTACCCTTGGACGGTTTACGGCCTGTTCACGATTCAACAATCTGTTTCGCCAACGGTTTCAGTGGCTTCACTGTTAACATCTAACATTGTTTACTTTATCCTCTTTACAACCTTAGCGATTGTTATGGTTTACTTAGTTGTCAAGGAATTGAGGAAAGATCCAGCTAACCTGGATGACCCACAATTGCTTGAAAAGGTATTAGATCCATTTGATAAGGGGGCCTTCTAAAATGAGTTTCTTTCAAATTTTATGGTTCCTTTTAATTGGGGTTTTGTTTGCTGGTTTCTTCTTCCTTGATGGTTTCGACTACGGGGTAGGGATGGCTGTTAACACCTTAACCTCAGATGATGCGGAACAAAGCCAAATTATTCAAACGATTGGGCCTGTGTGGGATGCAAATGAAGTTTGGTTAATCACCGCAGGTGGGGCCATGTTTGCCTCCTTCCCATTCTGGTACGCAACTTTATTTAGTGGTTACTATTTAATTTTACTGGCCATTTTATGTGGCTTAATTCTCCGGGGAGTCTCCTTTGAATTTCGGGCTAAGAGTGATGGTAAGTTGCGGAAGGCATGGACAAAGTTACTTGGGATTGCTAGTGCTTGGGTGCCATTCTTCTTAGGGGTAATGTTTATCTCCATGATTAAGGGGATGCCAATTGATGCTAATGGTAACATGCACGCCCACTTCTTTGATTACTTCAACTGGTTTTCCATCGTTGGAGGAATCGCTTTAATGCTTTTGACATATCTTCACGGTTTAAATTACATTGCCCTCAAGACGGTAGGCCAAATGCGGGAAACGGCAAAGAACTTTGCCAAGGCCCTTTACTACGTGCTTTATGTTGGTTTAATTGTCTTTGCTCTCTTACTAATTTTCCAAACGGACTTCTTTAGTGTTCACCCATTTGGAACGGGGATTACGGTTGCCTTAATTGTAGTCTTTGCCATCTTAGCTCATGTTGCTCTTTTTAAGGACAACGAAGTAATGGCCTTTATTTCAAGTGGTTTAACGATGGTTTCCTTGGTAGCCATGATTTTTGTTGGGTTGTTCCCGCGGGTTATGATCTCATCAATCAAACCAAGTTATGACTTATTAATTAATAGTGCTTCATCAACGCCATATACTTTGACGGTAATGACGATTGCAACGGTTTGCTTACTACCATTTATTTTGGCATATACAATTTGGGCCTACTGGATTTTCAGGAAGCGGATTGCCATGCCAACGGTGGATAAGCCCTTGGAGGGATATTAATGGTTGATCAACTCCTATTTAAAATTCCAGGAGTGCGGTCAATGATGGGAAAGCTTGTAGGACTTCACGTCCTACAAGCTTTTCTTATCATTGGTCAGACTCTATCACTTTCAGCAGTATTAGTCGGCTTATGGCAAGGAGATTCTTTTCAAAGTCAACTCCACTGGGTTGGACTATTTATCTTAACTTTTGTGCTTCGACATGCCGAAAATTGGTTAATTAATGGGATGCTCGACAAATTTGCTCAAAATAAAGCCAAGGAAATACGAACCCAGCTCCTTCAAAAGACTTTTGAACTTGGTCCAAGCATGGTTCAGCGAGAAGGAACGGGAAACATGGTAACCCTGACACTAGATGGGATTTCTCAGGTTAAAGATTACTTTGAATTGGTCCTGAATAAGTTAGTTAATATGATGGTAGTGCCAATTATAATTTTAATCGTGGCCTACTATCTTGACTGGGTTTCTGGATTAATTATGACGATTGTTTACCCGTTGATTATTCTCTTTATGATTGTTCTTGGATATGCTGCCCAAGCCCAAGCCGATCGTCAATTTGAAACCTTTCAACGGTTATCTAATCACTTCATTGATTCCTTGCGCGGGATCGATACTTTAAAATATTTTGGGTTGAGTAAGCCTTACTCTAAGAGTATTTACCGCTCAAGTGAAGATTTCCGGAAGTCAACGATGGCGACCTTACGAATTGCGATGACTTCCACCTTTGCTTTAGATTTCTTTACAACCTTATCAATTGCGGTCCTCGCAGTTTTCTTAGGGGTCGGCTTAATTAATGGTCAAGAAACTCTGTATCCAGCTCTTGTGATTTTGGTATTGGCTCCTGAATACTTCTTACCAATTCGGAACTTTGCAAATGATTACCATGCTACCTTAAATGGGAAAAATTCCTTTCATAAAATCATGGAATTAATTAACGAAAAGCCAGCTAAGCGAGTTGAAACCTCTTTACATGCATGGCAAGCTAATGATGAATTGAAATTAAGCAACCTCGGTTTTGCCTATGCTGAAACCAAGCGGGGGTTGGCCCCATTATCAGTGAAATTTAAAGGGTACCAAAAGATCGGTATTATTGGAATGAGTGGTTCTGGAAAGACAACCTTGATTAATCTTTTAGCTGGTTTCCTTACTCCTAATGAAGGGGGAATTACCATTGAAGGGCAAAAGTTAACCACGTTAAACGATCCTAATTGGCAGAAACAGCTTACTTATATTCCCCAAACTCCTTATATTTTCTCGGCAAGTTTGCGAGAAAACATCGCTTTCTACCATCCCGAGGCAACGGATGCAGAAGTTCAAGAGGCAATTCAAGTGGTGGGATTAACTGAAATGGTTAATGAATTGCCTGAAGGACTTGATACGGAGATTGGTTCCGGAAAACGAGCCCTTTCTGGTGGTCAAGCCCAACGAATCGCGTTAGCCCGGGCCTTTCTTGACCAAAATCGGCGGGTGATGGTTTTTGACGAACCTACTGCCCACTTAGATATTGAAACTGAGCTTGAATTAAAGGAAAAAATGTTACCTTTAATGAAAGATCACCTCGTTTTCTTTGCGACTCACCGGTTACACTGGATGAAACAGATGGATTACATCTTAGTAATGGAACAAGGGCAGTTGGTTGAACAAGGAACCTATGATCAATTACTAGCTAATCCAGATGGGGCTTTTAACCGGCTTGTCAGTCAAATGAGAGGAGGAAAAGCGCATGCTTAATCGGCTACCATTATTAAAAACATTAAAGCATGATCAATGGGTTAAGCCATTTTTAAAGCATTACAAGCGGACCTTGGTATTGGCGATTAGCTTAGGGATTTTAACCTTTGTTTGTGCTGGAGGACTGATGTTTACTTCAGGCTTCTTAATTTCAAAGTCTGCGACCCGACCTGATAATATTTTGCTAGTGTACGTCCCAATTGTCCTAACGCGGGGCTTTGGGATTTTCCGGCCGGTTTTCCGGTACGCGGAACGATTAACCAGTCATAACTGGGTCTTTAAGATGACTTCCGAATTTCGGAAGAAGATGTACGATTCCTTAGAACAAGATGCGGTGTTTTTCAATAGCAAATATCGTCTGGGGGATATCTTAGGACTCTTATCCGAAGACGTCGCTCACATCCAAAACTTGTATTTGCGGACAATTTTTCCTAACTTTGTGGCTTGGGGCGTTTACACTATCATTGTTGTTGGCCTTGGCTTTATTTCGCCGTTAATGGGGCTAGCAATGTTGGTTCTTTTTGGCCTGATGATTTTTGCCATTCCAGCTTGGTCAGTAGTTATTAATGGGGCCCGGCAAGAGTATGAAAAACAGGTTAAAAATGATTTATATGCCGATTTAACTGATAACGTCATGGGTATTGTTGATTGGGTATTTGCTCAACGAAACCAGGAATATGTTGCTGAACACCTCAACAGTGAAAACAAACTCTTTGCCACTCAAACAGCCCTTCATCAGTTTGAACGTTTTCGTGATTTCTTGATGCAATTGGTGATTTTAGCAATTGTGCTTAGCCTGATGATTTGGGGTGCAGCAAAGTTTGGTGGTCAATATGGCGGTACCGCAAACTGGATTGCAGCGTTTGTGTTGGCAGTTTTCCCTTTGGAAGATGCCTTAGCTGGACTACCAGCAGCTGCTCAAGAAACGAATGTTTACGTTGATTCCCTTAAACGGCTTAATCAATTGCCGCCAATCCCACAGTCCAAGACTGATCAATTAGAAGTCCAAAAGCCATTAGACTTTAAAATTCAAAATTTACATTACACCTATCCCGGGACAAGTAAAGAAGTTTTGCGGGGGCTAGATTTATCAATCCCTGCGGGCCAAAAGGTAGCAATTCTTGGTAAAAGTGGATCTGGAAAGAGCACTTTAGCTAGCTTGATTCGCGGGGATCGCCAGCCAAGTACTGGGGATGTAACCCTTGCAGGCATTCCAACCAATAATTATAAAGATCGAATTTCTAAGTATATTGGGGTGATTAACCAGCGCCCATACTTATTTAACACGACGATCTTAAATAATCTCCGGATTGGGAACGAAAACGCGACGGTTGACGACGTCTGGCAGATTTTAGATCAAGTTGGCTTACGGCAAATGGTTGAAAGTTTGCCACAGGGATTAGAGACAATGGTTGATTCGGCAGGGCTTCGTTTTTCTGGTGGGGAGCGGCACCGGTTGGCTTTAGCTCGGATTCTCTTGGCTAATACCCCAATCGTCCTTTTGGATGAACCGACAGTCGGCCTTGACCCGGTAACAGAGCGTGAAGTAATGGATACCTTCTTTGGTAACTTGGAAGGTAAGACCTTGATTTGGATTACCCATCACTTGCAAGGAATTGATGCCATGGATCGGGTGATCTTTATTGAAGATGGTGAGCTTGTGATGGATGGTCATCCAGCAGGGCTTGCTAAAACCAATGAGCGTTATCAACGCTTAAAAGCTATCGATGAGGGAAGATAGTTCTAATAAAAAAAGCGTTAGGCAGACCAGAAATGGTTTTGCCTAACGCTTTTTAGTATGGTTTGAAATCTTATTGACTGCTACTCATTTGCGGAGGGGTTGATGCGCTTGATGCAGCTGAACTTGCGCTAGAAGCTGAAGAACTTACGGCACTACTACTTGTGGCACTGGAGCTATCTTCTGCTTCTCGACTGCTTGAAGAGCTAGAAGCGCTACTAGTACTTGAGGATTGTGAGCTAGTGCTACTTGAATGGGAAGAGGATGAAGACATCTCGGTCATTCCTAATGCCCATTTTGAATCCCTAATGACTAATTCTTTGTGGCCACCATAGGATACGGCTTCAACCGTATCTGGCATTGTCCAATCACTGGCATGGTTTTGTCCATCCAAGTAGGACATCATGTTCTTGTAAAGTAACTGAGCTGATTTTTCGTAAGTTTCAGCGACTGAGTAACGAGGGTTATCAAACCCGGTCCAAACGGCGATGGAATAATTCTTGGTGTAACCAACCATCCAAGAGTCAGTAACACCAGAATCACCAACAGTTGGGTCATCAGTCCCGGTCTTCCCAGCTTGGTGAACCCCAGAAAGGTTAGCATCCGTAGCGGTCCCATTTGAATTAGTAAAGACCCCTTTTAACATATCAGTAATCATGTAGGCGGTAGCCCGACTCATGGCCCGCTTACCATGTTTACTGTAATTAATTGTTTTCCCATCTTGGGTTGTAATTGAACTAATATAGTAAGGTTTGTAGTAAGTTCCACCGTTAGCAAAGGCCCCATAAGCGGCAGAAAGCTGTAATGGTGAAACGTAGAGGCCAATCCCATTTTGAAGATTGAAGCCACTCTTATTTGGCGTAATACCGAGTCCCTTTAAGAAGGTGGTTGCCCGACTAAGGCCAACAGATTGTAAGGTTTTGATCGCCGGAACATTCCGTGATTGAACTAAGGCTTCCCGCATGGTCATGTTTCCTTTGTACTTATTATCCCAGTCCTTAAGGAGCTTAGTAGTTCCAGGCCAATAGAATCGTGAGTCACTAACTGATTTGTAGGTTGGCCATTGTAAATATTGGATTGCTGGACCGTAATCCATAATTGGCTTCGCTGTCGAACCAGAACTCCGGTTAGTTTGGACAGCCCGGTTAAGCCCATAAATTACATTTCCAGTTTTCCGACCACCAAGCATAGCGACTACTTGACCATTGTGAGGATCAGTAATCGCGACCCCCGTTTGCATCTTATCACTTTGGAAGGAAACGTTATTATTCGCTTGATCATACAATTCCTGTTGGGCATCAAGGTCTAAATTAGTATGGACCTTCAAACCGTCGGTATTGACGTTATAGCCAGCCGCTTCGAGTTGAGCCAAGACTTCCTTAACGTAAGAATCAACAACTTTTTCCTTCACACCAGTTGAGTTTTCACTGGTATTTCCGTGGCTTGAGTCAAGTCCTTCAGTAATGCTTTCAGCTTCAGCTTGCTTAGCTTGAGCGCTAGTGATTGCTTTTGAACGAACCATTGCTTCTAGAACTTGATTTCGGCGTTCCGTTGCCGGGGCCGTATCACTAACATCAGGGTTGTAGTAAGTTGGTGATTGGGGAATTCCTGCTAAAGTAGCAATCTGGGAGAGATTAAGATCTGTTAAGTCTTTACCATAGTAGTATTGGGCCGCGGTCTTCATCCCATAAACCCCATTTCCCATGTAGACCTTGTTAATGTAGAACTGGAGAATCTGTTGCTTTGAGAAGTGCCGTTCAACATTAATAGCTAACCAAGCTTCTTGCGCCTTTCGTTTTAAAGTTTGATCCTTTGCTGAAGTAGAGAAGACGGTTAACTTAACTAATTGCTGAGTTAAAGTACTTCCCCCTTGGACTCCTGAGCTTCGGTGGAAAATGTCAGCAATGGCTGAGCCAACAATCCGAACGGGGTCAACCCCATGGTGTTTATAGAAACGCCGGTCTTCGATTGAGACAACCGCACTCTTCAGACTGGCGGGGATTTCACTACTAGTAGCATATTCTCGCCGTTGAGCTCCCAGTCGAGAAATTACTTGATCGTTAGCATCATAGATTGTCGTTGTCGACTGACTTTTTAAGGCGCTCTCACTAATCGTTGGGGCACTCGAAGCCCAGAAGAAAAAGAGGGCTGCTAAGGCAACAACGATTAACAAAATAATACTGAGAGTCCAGCCAATAATTCGACGCACTAAAGGGCCTTTTCCTTGACCGTCTGCCCCAAAATCGCGTCGTTGCTGACGAGATTTTGAAGTGGGATATTCATCGTTATTCATTCGTTACTCCTTTTTGCTGTGCAATTAATTGATCGACAGCCGGTAAGTATTGTAATCGAGGATTTAACCCGTTTTGAACGGGAATTCCCCATTTCTTAATCGTGGTGAGAGGGATGGAATGACGACCACCAGAGGCTTGAATTTGCCAAGTTTGTATTAAGAAGGAGGCTGGTAGTAAGTAATATTCATTAAGTTTTGTGAACTTAATGAAAGCAAAACAAATTCCACCTTGTTTCAAACAAGCGGCTAAGTGATCGATTTGGTGCTGATGAAAATTTTTAAGAGGAAATGAAGTAACATTTTTCGTTTCCTTTGCATCAAAATCGATATAATAGCCCCGATAAACGCCATTATAATCCGTTGTTGAAGGGCGGCGAAAATATGCTTCGCGAACAACGGCCGCACTTCGTTTGGGGTAATCAACCTTAACTAATTGAATTGGGGTAGGTTTTTTATGGATCACAGCCTGACCAGTCGTTAAATAGTAAGTATTACTAGCGTTGATTTCAGCTTCCAGTGACATTCCGCGATCCGCAAAGTTTACCGGATTGATCTTTTTTTTAACCGATTGACTTGCTGACAACGGTCCCTGACCATTTGGATAATGAATTGACATTTGAGGTCTCCCTTCACTACGTGCTATATTATATCATCAGTACCGGGGTAAGCACAGTTACGGAATGGTTACACGAGGAAATATCTATGCAACGTTTATGGGTAAGTGGTTATCGAGATTATGAATTAGGAATTTTCGATCCAAAGGCACCGGAAGTACAGGTTATCAAACGGGTTTTAAAGGAAAAAATTGTTACATGGTTAAACCAACAAACCGAACCAACTTGGTTGATTACAGGTCCCCAACCAGGAGTTGAACGGTGGGCGCTTGAAGTTGCACTTAAAATCCAACCGGATTATCCAGATTTTAAATTAGGAATGATGAGGCCCTTTGAAGGGGTAGGAGAGCAATGGAAACCCGCCCGCAAGGAAGCGCTTGATCAAATTGAATTAAAACTCGATTATGTAGGAACTTTGAGTAAACAACCATACCAAGGGCCAATGCAGTTAAGAGCGTACCAAGCCTTCATGTTTGAGCATGCTGATGAAGTGTTATTAGTCTTTGATGCTGAACGGGACAATGAGGCCCAACGACATGCCAAAGCGTATTATGACTATCGATTAGCGAAGCAAAAAGCGGCTGATGATGGTCTTAAACTCCAAATTGTTGATTTTGATGAGTTACAGATGGCTGCGGAAGAATTAGCGGAAGAGGAACGAGAACGAAAAAGTGGTTGGTAAGATAAATTTAAACTAAAAATTGAAGATAACTACTTGTAAATTATTTAGTTTTTGGTAAAATTGTTTTGTGTTGACGAATTAAAAGCAAATGAGGTGTTGGATATGGATAACATTAAGTTTACTCCCCAAGACATTTTGCATAAGCAATTTAAAGAGAAGAGTATTGGGAAGGGTTACGATGTAGATGATGTCGATTCTTTCTTAGACGATGTTATCAAGGACTATGACACCTTCAACAAAGAAGTTGAACGGCTCCAAGATGAGAACGAAAGGCTTAAGGCGAAGGTTGACGAATTAAATCGTCAAATTGAAGTTGGTTCTTCCATCGGAGCATCAACGCCAGCTAGTCAACCGGTTGTTTCCGGGGCAACGAATATGGATATTCTAAAACGGCTTTCCAATTTGGAACGGCGAGTTTTTGGTTCGCAGCTCGGAGATAATGGTGAAGATGATTCCCATCTACTATAAATTTTGTTAATTTTTGCAGGTTTTGGGTAATCGAGCGTAGCTTATGTTACGTTAGGAAGGTCCATGCTCGCACGGGCTGCGATGCTCGTAGTGTTTGTGCTCGCTGAAAAAATAAGGCGGGGCATCAAGTGATTGATGACGGCGGAAAAACAGACTACGGTTTTTACTATGTCTTAGTATTCCTGAAAAGTGCCACAGTGACGAAGCAGGTTGGGAAACCAAACTGGTGGAACGCGGTAAACCCCTCAAGCGGTAAACCCAAACATACGGTAGGGGAGCTTTGGATAGCAAATTGAAGTGATTCCAGGGGAGTAGTTTTACTACTGAGATAGATGATTACCACGGTTTAAGCTGGCCTGAGGCTTAAGCTTCGACAAAACATGGCCTACAGAAATCTGCAAACAGGCAACCCGGTTTTACCGGGTTTTTTTATTAAGTGAAAGGAAAATCATGGCATTTGCTATATTAACCTCATCGGCGAATTCTGAAATTGATATTCAATCAGTAGTTGATCGCCATTTATTAGTTGTTGGGCAGACCGGGAGTGGTAAAACAACGTCCGTTCTCGCCTTATTGAGTGAGTTACAGAAGAAAAATCAAACTGTAATTGTGTTAGACCCAACAGGAGAATATACTAAGCTCCCTAATACCGTGACGTATCGACTTGGCGAGAATGCTTATTTAGCTCCTGACCAGCTTCGGGTAGATGAATTAATGGCGGTTTTAAATTTAGATTGGGGGCCAAGGTTAAGGACTAAGTTAAGCCAGGCAATTTTAGATCTCCGCATTACTCGTCATTTATGTAAAAGTAATGGTATTTTTAAGCGGCAAGGGGTATTGATTGCCGACTATCAGCAGGATTTGCGTCGGCTCGCTACTTGGATGAAGGACTACCAATTTACAAAGCTAGCTGAACAACTTATTCAGGAGTTTGTGGTGCCATATGCTGATCAGCGAGCTGATTTTAATTATTTGGGTCAAGAATTAGCCCAAGACCAGTTACGACAAAATTGGGATCAAATTATTACTTTAGCGACCCGGATTGCTCAGCCAGAGTTCCAAAAACTTTTTGACTATGATCCACATCCCGGGACTTTTAAAGTTGAACTAAATTATCTTTTTAAACAATTTACGAGTCAAGCCAGTGAACACCGGACCTTAGTGATTGACTTATCACTTTTACGCCAGTACCCTCATAGTCAGGAAGCTTTAATTTCAACTCTTTTAAAACGGGTCTTAACCTTACGCTTAGCTTCCAACATTAAGTTTCCAGTACGGTTAGTAATTGATGAGGCCCACCGGTACTTACCTAAGGAAGCTGATTTAGTGAAAAACGGTATTTTTCAAATTGCGCGAGAAGGAAGAAAGGCTCATTTAACTTTGATCTTAACGACCCAATCGCCACTCGATTTAGCACCGCGGTTGCGATCCCAGTTTGCAAATTGCCTGCTACACCGGATTACTGATCCAGTTGAGGTCAGGAGTTTAAATCTACCAAAAAAGGTGGATTCAACCCAACTTTTAGTGGGGAAAGGTTGGCTTCATTGCGATGGGAATGAATGGCAAGAAATTCAAGTTCAGCTTCCTGAATGGTGGACAAATAAAAATGATCAAAATAAGAGGTAACTATGCAGAAATATCAATTAATTGCGACGGCGGCAGCAGGAGTTGAAGCTCTAGTAGGACGAGAACTCCGAGATTTAGGCTATCAAACCCAGGTTGAAAACGGGCGGGTTCGGTTTGAAGGAACGATTAAGGATGTGTTACGGACAAATTTGTGGCTCCGGATTGCGGACCGGGTTAAGATTGTCGTCGGTGAATTTGAGGCCACTACTTTTGATGAACTCTTTGACCAAACGAAAGCCCTCGCCTGGGAAGACTTACTACCTTTGGATGCTAATTTTCCAGTTGAAGGGAAGAGCCATCATTCAATTCTTCACAATGTCCCAAGTGTCCAGGCAATCGTAAAGAAGGCCATTGTTGAACGGCTGGGTACGGTTTATCATCGCCGAACTCGCTTACCTGAAACGGGGGCAACTTACCCGCTTGAAGTAGCGATCGCCAAGAATCATGTTTTATTAACCCTGGATACTTCCGGTTCAAGTCTATTTAAACGAGGATATCGGAAAGCAAAAGGGGGCGCACCGCTAAAAGAAAACTTGGCGGCAGCTTTAGTTAGTTTAGCCCATTGGTTTCCGGACAATCCGTTTGTTGACCCAGTTTGTGGGTCAGGGACGATTCCAATTGAAGCTGCTTTGATTGGTTACAATATTGCTCCTGGTTTAAACCGGGAATTTGCGGTTGAACGCTGGGTTAGTTTAGTTCCTGAAAGTTTAAGCGATCAATTACGGGATCAAGCAATGGATGCCGCAAATTATGATATTGACCTCGACATTACTGGCTATGATATTGATGGCCAAATGATCGAGATAGCTAAAGAAAATGCCCGGTCTGCCGGTTTATCACAAGCAATTACCTTTAAACAATTGGCAGTTAAAGACTGGCACACTGACAAAATCAACGGAGTTCTTGTGGCTAATCCGCCGTATGGTGAGCGACTAAGTGATCTTGATAGTGTTCGGGAACTTTATCGCCAAATGGGGGCAATTTATCGGCAAATGACAACTTGGTCTAAGTACATTTTGACAGCTGATTTAGAATTTGAAAAATACTATGGAGCTCCAGCGACTAAGCGTCGGAAACTTTACAACGGGGCCCTCCGAACTGATTTGTTCCAGTACTGGGGACATAAACAAAGATAAGCAAAATAAAGGCTCTTCGTCAACTGGTACTGATAGAATTTTTAAGGCTAAATTGGTCTAGTTTAGGCTGCCCAACGTGGGTGG